>DATHET010000067.1:0-9261 GCA_035490315.1 Planctomycetota bacterium | reverse complement strand
ACGCGGGCCAGGCCGCGCTGGTGATGGTCCTGACCTACGCGATCCTGCGCACGGGCGTCGAATTCCTGCGCGGCGACGAGATCCGCGGCCTGTGGTTCGGCGGCGTGCTCTCGACTTCGCAGTTGATCTCGATCGTCTCGGGCACGATCGCCCTGATCCTTTTGATCGCCGCGCGCAATCGGCGCGAGCCCGTGATCGCCTACTGAGCCGCGCGACATGGAACGATCCGTCCTGGCTCCCGAGGAAATGGTCACCTTCGCCGGCATCGACGAGGCGGGCCTGGGTCCCCTGCTCGGCCCCTTGTGCTTCGGCTACAGCGTCTTCCGCTCGCCGCGCGCCGGCGCCGATCTGTGGAAGACCTTGAAGCCGGCCGTGTCGGGAACCGTGGCCCGTGAGGGCAAGCGCTTCGTCGTCGCCGACTCGAAAGTCGTCTTCCAGCGCACCGAGGTCAGCGCGCGGCGCCTCGAGAAAACGGCGCTTGGATTCCTGTCGCTGCTGCACCCGCGTCGCGAGCCGCCGCGCAACGGACATTCGCTGGCCTGGGAGAGTCCGCGCGAGCTCGCCGTCGACGCCACCACGATTGCCGCGCACCCCTGGTACTCCCCGCTCGAAAACGAATTGCCGCGCCACCAGGAGCGCGGCGGCCTGGAGCTCTCCGTCGAGCGTCTCTCGCGCACCCTGACCAAGGAACGCGTCGAGCTCGTCGACGCCGGCGTCCGCGTGGTGCCCGAGCGACACTTGAACGCGAGCTTCGCGCGCACGGACAACAAGGCCCTTTCCGCCTGGAACGAGCTCGCGCTGATCATGCAGCGCGTCTACGAGCGACACGCCCACACGGGCCTGCGACTGACCGTCGACCGGCAAGGCGGCCGCTCGCACTACGGGCCCTTGCTGCGCGATCTCTTCCCCGGATCGAACGTGCGCTGCGTGAGCGAATCAGCGCCGATCTCCGCCTACGTGGTCCGCGAGCGCGAGGGCCCGCGGCGCATGCGCGTGGTCTTCGCCGAGCGCGGCGAGCAGTTCTCCTTCGCGGTCGCCCTGGGCTCCTGCCTCGCGAAGTACGCGCGCGAAACCTGCATGAGCGCGTTCAACGCGTCGTTCGCGCGCCACGACCCCGCGCTGCATCCGACCGCGGGCTACCTGGGCGACGCGCACCGCTGGCTCGACGACGCCAACCACGCGATGAAGTCCGCCGGCATCTGCCGCGCAGACCTGGCCCGCTCGCGATAAATCGTCGCCTCGCGGCGGTTGGCTCCCCTCCCGGGCTCGGGTACCTTTCCTCACCCTTCGGGCCAACGAATTTGAACACCGCGATCCTCGGCGCCGGCATCTCCGGACTCAGTCTGGCGCGCTTCCTGCTCGAGGGCGGGCTGGCGCGCAGCAACGTGACCCTGTTCGAAGCCGCGAGCTCCGTCGGCGGGCTGTGCGCGTCGAAGACGATCGATGGGTTTACGTACGACGTCACTGGCGGGCACATCCTGTATTCGAAGGATGCCGCGGCGATGCGCTGGATGAAGGATGCTGCCGGAGGTGATCGCGCCTTCGTCGAGAAGCATCGCGAGACGAAGATCCGCTTCGGCGATCGCTGGGTGCATTATCCGTTCGAGAACGGGCTGAGCGATTTGCCGCAGCAGGCGAATTTCGATTGCCTCAAGGGTTATGTCGAGGCCTGGCATCGCAGGCAGGTCGACAAGTCGGCGGCGCCGGATGCTTTCGGAGCGTGGGTGCGCTGGCGATTTGGCGAAGGAATCGCTCGGCATTTCATGGACCCGTACAACAAGAAGGTCTGGAAGCGCGAGCTCGATGAGATTTCATCGGACTGGGTCGCCGGGCGCGTGCCGGATGCGCCGATCGAGGATGTGCTGCGGGCGTCGGTCGGGATTCGGACCGAGGGCTACACGCACCAGTCCATTTTCTATTATCCGGCGCGCGGAGGTTTTCAGGCGATTACCGATGGAGTCGCGTCGACGGTGATGGATCGCGTGCGGTTGTCGACGCCGGTGAAAGAGGTCGTGCGAGTCGGCGAGCGCTGGCGGGTCAACGGTGAGGAATTCGATCGCGTGGTGTCGACGCTGCCGCTGACGGATGTGCCGAAGCTCGTCCAGGGAGTGCCCGAGGATGTCGCTCGCGCGATGACCGGGCTCGAATACAACTCGATCACGTGCATTCTCGTCGCGCTCGATCGCGCGGAGCATCCGAATCTGTCGTGGATCTACCTGCCGCATGATGAGCAGGGACCGGCGAATCGCGTGACGTATATGTCGAATTATGCGCCGTCGAATGCGCCGACGGGGAAGAGCTCGTTCTTGTGCGAAGTCACGCATCGCGGTGGTGACCGGTATCCCGGAGCCGAGCTCGAGCGCGACGTGCTTGCGGGTCTCGAGCATGCGGGATTGTTGCGACGCGGCGAAGTACTGTTCACGGATCGCGTGAGCACCCGGCATGCGTACGTCGTGTTCGACCATGCCTACTCGGCGCGCCGCAAGCTCGCTCTGGAGTGGATGGAGAGCGTCGGAATTGTTCCGCTCGGACGCTTCGGCCGCTTCGAGTACGACAACTCCGATCAGTGCGTGATCAAGTCGCGCGAGCTGGCGAAACGGATGCTCGGTACCCGGTAAACCACCACCATTCTGAACCTGCCGCTTACCGGACTCGCGGGTGCGGGCGAGCTCGGCGCTGGTGAATGGTCGGGCGACGGATCTGCGTCACGACACGCTCGACTCTCTGATCGGGACGGGCGTGCTCGTCGCGACCGCAGGCGACGCGCGCTGCAACCACCAGCCTGCGAGCCCCGCGGCGAAAAGCCATACCGGTTGAAAGGTCCACCAGAACGGAATGTCGACAAGTCCCTCGCCGTCGATCTCGCGGTCGACGACCAGATCGAAGAGCATCACGCATCCGAGCCAACCGAGCGGAAAAACGGCGAATTGCAGCCAGCAGAACCATGCCGCCATTCGCGGAGTACTGCGCAGCGCGCCAGCCAGGAAGGCGATCGCGATCAGATGCAGGACGACAAGAAGGCAGCCCTGCAAGCCTAGGGCGAAGACGAATGAGCCAGCAGTCGCGTTCCCCAATGCCATGCGAGCCAGTTCCCAAGTGAGCGGCTCGTTGAAACCTAGAGCGTGGCCTTGGCTGTCCAGCATTCCGTAGGGCGAATCCTCGTAACCGGCTGCGAGCCCCGCGGCGAAAACGCAGAGCAGGAGGCTCGCGCCGATCGTCGCGAGCAGGAATGCTCGCCTCCCGCGGGACAGAGCCGGAGCTCCATGCTTGCCCACAGAACGAATGCGAGGCGCGAATACGACGATCGCAATCCCGAGCAGCAGGCCAATCGCTGTCAGATACACGATCGGCTGGAAGAACAGCTGCGAGCCCATGCTCGAATCGTAATCAAGGAAAGGCTGTCCGTGGCGATCAGGTCGACAGCTACGCTCACGAAACCGCGTTGAAATGAACGTGGCCTGGACTGCTGGGACGCGATGGATAGATCGTGTCATGGTCTTGGATCCCTCGCGACGTCGGTGGTAGCGTGGCTCGAGAGGAGACGCTCGGATTCTCTCTCGAGGTGCCGCATGAATCTTCCGCTGGGACGAACGATTGCATTGGCGAGCCTGCTGTCGTCCTGCTCGCAGTCCAACTCGAAGGAGACGCTGCGCCTCCCGTTCGATGCGGCATTCGGCGCCGAACTCCCAGGCGTGCCTCAGGCGACTGGATTGACGAGCGCTGACTTGGACAAGGACGGTCGAGCCGACCTGGTGGTGCTCTCCGGATCGAGCGCGCGGATCAAGATCCTGATGAACGCGACGGATGGCTTCCGCGAGAGCGAGGAGCTCGACGCCGGAGCGAGCGCGAGCGGGCTGGCCGTGGGAGATTTCAATGAAGACGGCGGGCTCGATCTGGCTGTGTGTCATCACGACACGGACGAGCTGCGACTTTTCTTCGGCAAGGGCGCGGGAACGTTCCAGCCGCCGAAATCGATTCACGTCGCGGTCGTGAAGCCGCATGCTCACAAAGTCTCGAGCGTGGATGTCAATGGAGATGGGCACCTCGATCTCCTTCTGCCGCAGGCGGACGACAATCAACTCTGGGTGCTGCTCGGAGACGGGAAGGGTGGATTCGCGGCCAGGGAACAATCTCCATTCACGACTGGCAACCACCCTTACGGAGTCGCGTCAGCGGACTTCGACGCCGACGGCAAGCCGGACTTCGCCACGCCGAATTGGTACGGCAAGACGGTCAGCGTTTTCATGGGCGGTGAGCGCGGTGTGCTTCGCCAATCATCCAAGAGTCCGCTGACCGGTTTCACGGCCCCCACCGCGATTGCGGCGGCGGAACTGAACGGCGACGGAAAGATCGACCTCGCCGTGGGCAATGACGATTCGAGCAAGGTGCAGATCCTGGTTGGGGATGGCGCGGGAGGATTTGCCGCGCTTGCGGAACTCCAGGGGCCGGAAGACTGTTTCGCGCCGATCCTGAATGACCTCACGGGCGACGGCAGGATCGACGTGATCGCAACGGCGAGCAACGAGGCTCGGACTTTCAGTTATTGGATCAATCTGGGCGAGGGGCGATTCAGTCCGGCCCATTCGCTCCCCTGCTCAGCGCTCGCCAGCACGATCTGCGTGTCGGATCTGAATGGCGACGGACTGATGGATCTCGCGGTTGGCAGCTGGGGAGTTGCCAGCACTTACATCTGGTACGGGCGCAGCATCCGGTAGCCGCGACTACATCGTCCAGCGCACTTGCCAGACGTCCGCCTTTGTAAGGGCAGTGCTCAGGATGGCGGTGGAATACCGGGTACCGGGATTCGCGTCCGCCGCGCCTAGTCCGGAGCCGTCAGCAGCCGTTCGCGCTCGGCTTCCAGCTGCGCAAGGGATTTCGCCTGGGCACTGTGACGATCCGTGAGACCCGCCAGGATCTTGCGCACTTTCGACCGCATGTCGAGCACCGTGTCGCTCGACCGCACGATCTTGGATTGCACGATCCAGTCGGAGATCAGGCCGTCGAAGAAGTAGTCGGCGAATTTTTCGAAGCCGTCGATCTTGATCTCGAGCCCGCCCGGGCGAGAGCCGAGGTCGAGCAATTCACGCGCGAAGCGTTGCAACTCGCCCTGCGCTCGCTCGGCGGCGTTGCGCGCACGATCGATGTGCGAATGCTTGATCGAGGTCGTGATCAATCCGCCCGCGAGCATGTCGACGCTGCCCCACCCACGCGCGCGGCCTAGTTGGTCGCTCGCCGTATCGAGTGTCTCGAGCGCTCGGCGTCCTGCGACGAGGGCTTCGTCGAGCTCGCGCAAGTCCGCGCGGGCTTCGGCCAGGCGTTCGCACAGCGCGGTCAGCTCGCACCCGGCGGCAGAGCCCGATTGGAGTAGCGATTGCTCACGCTCGCGGAACAAGGTCGCGCGCGTTGACTCCAGATCGCCCAGCGTCTCGAGCTCCGCTCGACAACGCTCGGCGTCGTCCTGCAATGGCAGGGCCGTCTGCAGCTCGGCGTCGTAGCGCAGTTTCAGTGCCAGAAACTCCTTCCGCTCCTGATCCAACTGCTCCCGACGATCGCCGAGAAAGGTGTGGAACAGTGCCGTGAGGCTGACACCTTCGAGCTGGCGTACGTCGCGGCCTTCCTTCTGCAGCTGATTCGCCATGTGCTCGAGCCGCTGCCGATGGAGCATCAATTCGATTTCGATCCGCTGCAAATCGGCGCTCAGCCTGCGCTGCCGACGCAGTTCTTCGCCGAGTTGGAGCAATCGTTGGTGCAGCGGTTCGCTCATGTTTGCGCGGCCATGTTCACGATAGCGAGGTCCGCTTGCTCGCGCGACGAGCTCCGAGCCGCACTATTCGTGGTGCGGAGCCGGGCTCGATTCCGACTCCCCGTCGCTACACCCGAAGCGCGCAGCCATCGGGATGCGGAATCGAGGCCGCTCCCGTACCGACATCTTGTAAGGGCAGTGATCAGGATGGCGGTGGAATACCGGGTACCGTCAGGCGCGCTTCCAGCTCGTGATCTGCTCGCGGAGGAAGGATTCGAGATCTTTCACGGCGACCTTGTCTTGCTTCATCGAATCGCGGTGGCGGACGGTGACGATGTCGTTGGCCATCGTGTCGCCGTCGATCGTGACGCAGAAGGGAGTGCCGATTTCGTCCTGGCGGCGGTAGCGGCGGCCGATCGCTGCTTTTTCGTCGTAGAACGTCGCGAAGTGGGCGCGGCGCAGGGCGCGCTCGATTTCGTTGGCTTTCTCGGGCATGCCTTCTTTTTTCACCAGCGGGAAGATGCCGACGGTGATTGGGGCGACCTGCGGGTGGAAGTGGAGCACGGTGCGCAGCTCGCCTTCGACCTGCTGCTCCTCGAATGCGTCAATGAGCAAAGTCAGCGCGGCGCGGTTGACGCCGGCGGCGGGCTCGATCACGTAGGGGAAGTAGCGTTCCTTGGTTTCGGGATCGAAGAAGCGCAGGTCGACGCCCGAAGCTTCGGAGTGGCGCTTCAAATCGAAGTCGGTGCGGCAGGCGACGCCTTCGAGCTCGCCCCAGCCGAAGGGATACAGGTATTCGATGTCGTTGGTGCCGGTCGAGTAGAAGGCGAGCTCGGACTTGTCGTGCTCGCGCTGGCGCAACTTGGCGGGGTCGATGCCCAGGCCGACGTACCAGTTGAAGCGCTCGGTCTTCCAGTGCTCGTACCAGCGGTCGTTGTCCGCGGGCGGGACGAAGAACTCCATCTCGGCCTGCTCGAACTCGCGCGTGCGGAACACGAAGTTGCCGGGCGTGATCTCGTTGCGGAACGACTTGCCGATCTGCGCGATCCCGAAGGGCGGCTTGATGCGCGTCGAGTTCAAGACGTTCTGGAAGTTGAGGAAGATTCCCTGGGCCGTTTCCGGACGCAGGTAGGCGACCGAGGAAGTCGATTCGGCCGCGCCGATGTTGGTCTTGAACATCAGGTTGAAAGCGCGCGGCTCGGTCAGCTCGCCCCCGCATTCGGTCGGCTTCTTCGAGGGCCGCTCGGGGCAGCGCGAGTCGTCGAGCTTGTCGGCGCGGAAGCGCGCCTTGCACTTCTTGCAGTCGACCATCGGGTCGCTGAAGCCCGACACGTGGCCCGAGGTCTCCCAGGTCTTGGGATTCTGGATGATCGCGGAGTCGAGGCCGACGATGTCGTTGCGCTCGACCACCATCGCGTCCCACCAGGCATTCTTGACGCGGCGCAGCAGCTCGACGCCCAGCGGGCCGTAGTCGTAGGTGTTGCTGATCCCCCCGTAGATCTCCGAAGCGGGGAAGACGAACCCGCGGCGTTTGCACAGGGAGACGATCTTGTCCATCAATGTCGTGTCGGTCGCGCTCATGGGCGAGCAGGTTAGCGTCGCCGAGCGGGGCACCTCGGAACTTTCCGGCCGAGCGGGGCATTCAGTGTTGGGGCCGGGGCCTCTACAATGATGGGCCTATGCAGCCGCTGCCCGAAGCTCAGGAAGGCCTGGAGACCTCGATTGCGGCCTCGTCGGTGGCCGATTCCGGCGCCCATTCCCATGCGGAGTGGTCGGCTCCGATGGCTTCCACGGCGCGGCGCGGTCCGGTGGCTCGCGAGCTGGAGCGCATCAGCGGCCTGGTCTTCGAGAATCGCAGGATCAGCTTCGAGGAGGGGCTCTATCTGCACGAGCACGCCGATCTCCTGACGCTGGGCCTGCTCGCCGACCACGTGCGGCGTTCCAAGCATCCCAGCGACACGGTCACCTACATCGTCGACCGCAACCTGAACCCGACGAACGTCTGCATCACCGACTGCGGGTTCTGCGCCTTCTACCGGCGGCCGGATGCCGAGGGCGCCTACGTGCTTTCGCGCGAGGAGATCTTCCGGCGCATCCAGGAGACCGTCGACCTCGGCGGCCAGCAGCTGTTGATGCAGGGCGGGCACCATCCGTATCTGAAGACCGCCTGGTGGGTCGAGCTGTTCCACGACATCCGCGAGCGCTGGCCGATCAACTGCCATGCGCTCTCGGCTCCGGAGCTCGATCACCTGGCCAAGCTCGACAAGCGGCCCCTGGCCGAGGTCATTCGCGACCTCAAGGAAGCGGGGCTGGGCTCGGTGCCGGGCGCGGGGGCGGAGATGCTGGTGGAGCGCGTGCGCAAGATCATCGCGCCGAAGAAGACCAGCACGGAACGCTGGCTGGAAGTCCATCGCCAGGTGCACCGCGCGGGGTTGCGCTCCTCGGCGACGATGATGTTCGGCCACGTCGAGACCGCGGCCGAGCGCGTCGAGCATCTGCTGCGCCTGCGCGATCTGCAGGACGAGACCGGAGGCTTCACGGCCTTTGCGTGCTGGACCATGCAACCCGACGGCGTGCCCGAGGAGCATCGGTATCCGGCCAAGGCGACGCCGGCGGTGTATCTGCGCGTCCAGGCTTTGTCGCGGATCTTCCTCGACAACATCGAGAACATCCAGACCAGCTATGTCACTCAGGGGCTGAAGATGGCCCAGATCACGCTGCGCTACGGCTGCAACGATTTTGGCGGGACCATGCTCGAGGAGAACGTGGTCTCGGCGGCGGGCTGCTTGAATCTCCAGTCGATCCAGAGCATCGAGCGGGTGATCGAGCGCGCGGGCTTCCTGCCGCTGCAGCGCAATTCCTGGTATGGGATCGTCGATCCGCGCCATCCCGAGCTGCAGCGCGGACCGCGTTCGCGCGAAGCAGCGGCGACGCACCGCGCCGCGGTCGCGACCCAGGGAGGCGCGCGATGATCGCTGCGCGTGCGCCGGTCCTGGATCTCGAGGCCCTTGCGCGCGAGGCGGGGCTCGGGTCGATTGCGAGCAAGGTGCTTGGCGCTGAGCGGCTTTCTCGCGAGGACGGCCTGGCTTTGTATCGCTCGCCGCATCTGCACGTGATCGGGCTGCTCGCCAACCATGTCCGCGAGCGGCTGCACGGGGATCTCGCGTATTTCAACGTCAACCAGCACGTCAACTACACGAACCTGTGCAACAAGCTGTGTCGCTTCTGCGCGTTCCAGCGCTTGCCGGGTCAGGACGGCGCGTACCAGATGACGCCCGACCAGGTGGCGGAGAAAATTCGCGAGCAGCTGGGCGAGCCGGTCACGGAAGTCCACATGGTCGCGGGCGTGTGGCCGAAGATTCCGTACGCCTACTACCTCGAAATCCTGCGCGCGGTGAAAGCCGTGCGACCCGCGATCCACATCAAGGCTTTCACGATGGTCGAGCTCGACCAGATCGCCAAGGTCGCGAAGAAGCCGCTCGAAGAGGTGCTGCCGGAGCTGATCGCCGCCGGTCTGG
>DATHET010000066.1:0-11166 GCA_035490315.1 Planctomycetota bacterium | reverse complement strand
GAGCGCACCCGGCACGCTCTGCGCGAATGGACGGCGAGCGAGCCCATGGAGGTCGAGATGCTCTCAGGCGCCTGCCTGCTCCTGCCGCGCTCGGCGATCCAGGCCGCCGGCGGGCTCTTCGACGAGCGCTACCCGCTCTATTACGAGGACACCGACCTGTTCCAGCGCCTGTCGCGCGCCGGGTTGAGACTGATCCTCGATCCCCGCGCGGAAATCGTGCACCACTGGGCGCGCTCCAGCGGCATCGAGAGCCAGGATCCCGAGCCTGCGCGGCGCCTGGAAATTTCCCGCGCCGCGTATTTCGCGCGCTGGTTCGACGCAGGCAAGCCGGCGACGCCGGCGAGCCCGGCTCCTCCCGACGCGACCATCGCCAACCGATTCCAGAGCCTGGGCGCCATCGCCTCGCCGCCCGAGCTCGAATTCCCGCATCGGGCGCGCTGGCTCGTCGAGCTGGCGATGCTGCCCAGTTTCCCCCTGGCAGCCGGCGCGATCGTCGAAGGAAATCGCTGGCGCATGGACGAGCGCGCCTGGGAGTGGTTTTATCGCGGCCGCTACTTCGTGCGCGCCGTGGACCTCGCGGATTCGACCGAAAGAGCCGCCTGGACTTTCGACAAGCCGAGCCCGGCGCGGACCGCGCCGCTCCAGCCGCGCGAGCTGGAAGAGCCGACCAACGTCCCATGAAACTGTGGAGAGCCAACACCGAGATCCTGCGCGGGCCGCCGCGCGAGCGCGTGCTCGTCTGCGCGCCCCATCCCGACGACGAAGTCCTGGGCTGCGGCGGAACGATCATCCTGCACGCCGCCCAGGGCGATCCCGTGCACGTCGTGGTCGCTTTCGACGGCCTGCTGGGGCTTGCGCCAGAGTGGCCGCGCGACACGCGCAAGAAGGAAGCGGGCCGCGCCGCTCTCGCGCTCGGCTTGCGGCCTTACCAGTTCCTCGATCACCCCGAGGGGCACGTGCCGACGCCGGCGGAATTCGAGACGGGCGTGCGGCAGATGGCCGAGCTGATCGATGCCCTGGTGCCGGACACGATCTACGCTCCCTGGCCGGGAGAAGCCCACGTCGACCACAAGACCCTGGCGCGCGTCGTGTACCGCGCGCGGCAGATCGTGAACTCCAAGGCCGAGGTCTGGGGCTTCGAGGTCTGGACGCCCCTGCGCGCCGACCGCGTGATCGAGATCAGCGGCGTGTGGCAGAAAAAACTGGCCGCGCTCGAGGTCTACGAGAGCCAGCTGGGCACCACGAATCTGACTCTGCAGGCCGAGGAGCGCGCCCGCTCGCGCGGCGGGCTCTTCCCCGGTCGCATCAGCCGCAGCGAGGGCTTCCTGCGTTTCCCGCGAGGCACGACTTGAAGCTGGGCATGATCGCGGCGCACTACGCGCCCGAGTTCGAAGGCGGCAGCGAACGCGTCGTGCGCGCTCTGGCGCGCGGGCTGCTCGCCCGCGGTCATGAATTGACCGTCGTGTGCGGGACCGATCGGCCGGCGGGCGAAAGCGAGCTCCTGCGCGAGCGCGTCGACGGGATCGACGTCGTGCGCATCCCGCGGCGCGCCGAGGAAATCTTCGACCTCGAGTTGGCGCGGCCGCGGGTCGAGACCCTGGTGTCCTACGCCCTCGAGGGCTGCGAGCTCGTGCATCTGCACCACTGGTCGACCCTCTCGCAGCGCCTGGTGCGCAGGCTGGCTCCGCGAGTTCCCGTGCTGGTCACGCTGCACGATGCCTTCGCGACCTGCCCGCGGTTCTTCCGCGCTTCGCCGCTGCGCCTGGTCTGTCCGCCGCGCGGGGAATTCGAGACCTGCGCGCGCTGCGTCGAGCCCAATGCGCGACCGCTGACGCCCGCGGAGCTGGAGCCGCGGCTCGCGCGGCGCTCCTCGGACTTCGAAGCGGAGATCGGCGCGGCCCAGCGCTGGATCGTTCCCAGCCGTTTTCATGGCGAGCGGATCCTGGCTCAGCTCACGCTCGATCGCGAGCGGCAGGTGCTGCTCGCGCCGGGGTTGACGCGCAGCCTGCGACCCATGGCGGCGGTGGCGCGCGATCCCGACGGGCCCCTGCGCATCCTGCACTTCGGCAATCTCTGCGAAGAGAAGGGGACTTTCGACATCCTCAAGGCCGTGGCCCTCGTCCCTGAAGGCAAGCTGAGCTTGACCCTCGCGGGACGCGCGCTGGCGCCGGGATTTCCCGCGTTGATCGAGCAGCTGCGCGGCAAGGCCAGCGTCGACTACCTCGGGCCCTACGACTCGAGGGCGCTCGCGCGCGCGGCGGCGCAGGCCGATCTGGCCGTGTTTCCGACGCGCGTCGACGAGAGCTACGGTCTGGTCCTCGACGAGGCCCACGCCCTGGGTCTTCCGGCATGGACCTCCGATCGCGGTGCGATGTCCGAACGCCTCGGTCCTCTCGAGCGTTGCCTGCCGGCCGCCGATCCAGCCGCCTGGGCCGAGGCCTTGAGCCGCGAAGCGGACATGAGCACAGGCTCGAGCACCGCTCCCGCGCGCGCGCGTTTCGCGGCGAGCGTCGCCAGCGTCGAGGACAGCGTGCGCGCCCACGAAGACCTGTACCTGCAGGTCCTGAGTGGAGTCCGCGCATGAGTTCCTTCCCTCAATTGCGCGACGCACGGTCGATCGCCGGACGCGTGCTGGTGCTCGCGGCCCACCCCGACGACGAAGTCCTCGGCTGCGGCGGCACTCTCGCGCTGTGCGTCGAAAACGGCGCGCAGGTGCGCGTGTTCATCGCCACCGACGGAGCCGCCGGTCTCCTCGGCGAAGCTCGCGAGCAGCAAGCAGCGCTGCGCGCCGACGAATCGCGCCGCGGCGGCCTGCAGCTCGGCGTGCGCGATTTCGTCTTCGCCGGCTTGCAAGACGGTCGCCTCGGCCAGGAATGGGGCTTGACCGAGCGCCTGCTGCGCGAGATCGACGCCTTCTCTCCCGACTGGGTGATCGCGCCTTCGCCCTTCGAGCTGCACGAGGATCACCTGGCCCTCGCGGCCGCGGCGAGCTCCGCCCTGGCGCAACGGCCTGGCTTGCGGGCCCTGCTCTACGGCGTGAACACGCCCGTGGTCGCGAGCCTGCTCTTCGACGTCAGTCCGAAAGCCGTCCAGAAGCGCGCCGCCCTGCTCGAATTCAAGAGCCAGAACGGCGCGGACCTGGCGAGCAAGTCCGCCGCCGTCGACAGCGCGCGGACGATCAACATCGACGACGTGCGGGTGACCGCCGTCGAGGGCTTCGTCGAAGTCCAAGGGGCTCAGGCCTTGGAATACGCGCGCCGCGCCCGCGGCCTGGGCCTGGTCAGCGGCTCGGAAGCGAGCGAAGCCGCCGAGCTCGCCCGCGATCCCTGGGCTGCCACGGCGGTGATCACGACCTGGAACAAGTGCAAGGACCTGTGCGAGAACCTCGACGGCCTGCGCGCCCAGACGCGGCCCTTCGCCGCGATCGTGGTGGTCGACAACGCTTCGCGCGACGACACCGCGGCGCAACTGCGCGAGCGCTATCCCGAAGTGCGCCTGGTGGTGATGCCGCACTCGCGCTACGGCGCCTGCGAGACGTTCAACATCGGATTCGCCACGGCGAAGACGCCCTTGATCGCGATCCTCGACGACGACGTGGTGCTGCCGCCGGAGTGGCTCGCGCGCACGGTCGAGCGCATGCAGCGCGAGCCGGCTTCGACCGCCGTGGTGTCCACCGAGGTGGTCGAGCCGCAGATGCCCGAGAGCTACTTGAACTCGCCGCTGATGCTGCGCGAGCGCTACATGTCGACTTTCCGCGGCTGCGCCAGCCTGGCTCGCGCGGACGCCCTGCGCGCGGCGGGGGGCTACGACGAGCGGCTGTACATCTACGGCAACGAGCGCGACCTCACCTGCCGACTGTTGAACCTCGGCTACCGCGTGTTGCAGTACCCCAGCGTGCGCGCTTTCCACAAGACGCCCTTCGGAATCAAAATGGGCAAGCGCAGCCTGTACTACCACGCGCGCAACGCCTGGCTGACCATGCTCAAATACGCGCCGGCCTCCGACCTGGTGCGCATGCCCTGGCTGGTGCTCACGCGCGTGATCCTGCGCGGCCGCGCGAAGGAAAAATCCGGCGAGGTCAGCGACGCCACGGGCACGATCGGCATCGGGAAATCGCTGCGTGAAACGCCGGGAGCGACCTGGATCGTGTTCAAGGCCGGGCTGTCGGTGCTCGCCAACCTGCCCTACTGCTGGCGCCACCGCCATCCCTGCAAGGCGCCCGATTTCGAGCTGCCGCTGCGGTGAACGGCGAGGCCTTGGACGACAACCCTCATTCCGCGCCGGGGCCGATCTCGGTGGTCGTCGTCAACTTCGACGGAGCGCAGCACCTGCCGCACTGCCTGGAATCGGTGTTCGCGCAGACGCTGGTGCCCGACGAGGTATTGCTCGTCGACAACGCGTCGAAGGATGGCAGCGAGCGCGCTGCTTGCGACCGCTATCCCTCGCTGCGACTGATCCGATTGGCGAGCAACGAGGGTCCCTGTCCGGCGCGCAATGCCGGGCTCGCAGCGGCGCGCAATCCCTGGGTGCTGCTGCTCGACAACGACGCGGTGCTGCTGCCCGAGACCCTCGAGCTGCTGGCTCGCGCCGCCGAGCTGCATCCCAGCGCGGCCGTGCTCCAGCCGCGCAGCGTTTTCGCGAGCGAGCCTTCGCGCGTGCACTACGACGGCGGATCGCTGCACTACGTCGGGCTGTTCTCGCTGCGCAATTTCTACGTCCCGCTCGCCGAGGCAGCGGGGAAGGGCACGCTCGAGGTCGGCGGCGCGGTTTCCGTGGCCCTGCTCGTGCGCCGCGAGCCGCTGCTCGCGCTCGGAGGCTTCGACCCGGCCTTTTTCATCCTCTTCGAGGATCTCGACCTGTCCCTGCGGCTGCGCGCGGCGGGTCACGCGATCTTTTCCGTCGAGGACGCGCTCGTGCACCACCGCGGCGGGACCCAGGGCATCAGTTTTCGCAGTGGCCCGGATTACCCGAGCTCGCGCGCGTTCTTCCATGCGCGCAACCGCTGGTTCGTGCTGCTCAAGAACTACTCCTGGTCCACGCTGATCGCGAGCCTGCCCGGCTTCGCGATCTACGAGCTCGTCTGGTTCTGCTTCGCCCTGTCCAACGGGAGCTTGATCGCGCACCTGCGCGGAAAATGGGCCTTCCTGCGCGCCCTGCCGACCACGCTGCGCTCGCGCCGCTCCGTCCAAAGGTCGCGCCTGATCCCCGATCGCGAGCTCCTGGTCGGAGGACCGCTGACGATCACGCCCGGGCTGAAGTCCAGCGGCCTGCGCGGCCTGGTCCTCGCCGCTCTCGACCGCTCGCTCACCCTGTGGTGGCGCGTCGCGCGGCGATTCGCGGGTTGAAGCAGGCGCAAGGCGAGGCGCGCGGGGAAAAAGCTGGAAGCAATGGCGCCTGCCCGACAATCCCTGAAGCGCGCGCGCCGCTCCAGTAGACTGCGTGATCGATGCGGATCCTGCTGGTCAGCCACAACTATCTGCCTCTGCACACCGCGGGGACGGAGGTCTACACGGCGCAGCTCGCGAAAAAACTGCGCTCGCGCGGCCACTCGCTCAGCGTGTTCACCACCGAGAAGGAGATCTCGGCCGAGCACCTGTCGATCCGCGAGCGCAGCCACGACGGCGTGCGCGTGCACGAGCTGATCAACAACCTGCACTACGAGGAATTCCGCGAGACCTGGGACGAGCCGCGCATCGACGCCTTGTTCGCCAACCTGCTCGACGAGCTGCAGCCCGACATCGTCCACGTCCAGCACCTCCTGTACCTTTCGCTGGGCTGCGTCGAAGCCGCTCGCGCGCGCGGGATCCCGGTGGTGTTCACGCTGCACGATTACTGGCTGCAATGCGCGCGCTTCGGCCAGCGGGTGCACGCGGACACCTCGATCTGCCACACGATCGACTTCACGCGCTGCGGCGAGTGCCTGTCGAGCTTCAAGTACAAGCAGACCTCGATCGAGCGCCGTGCCGGCAGCGCCCTCGCCGGCCTGCGCAGCGCGACCGGCGTCGACCTGGGCAAGGCCGCGGTCGCGGTCTCGCGCCTCCTGCACTCCCGCGGCGAGGCCCCGGGCGAGGCCGAGGTCGCGCCCGAGCTCGCGGTGCGCCTGGCGAGCGAGGTCGCCGCGCGCGAGCGCGACTTCCGCCAGCGTCTGGTGCCTGCTGTCGAGCGTTTCCTCTCGCCCAGCCGCTTCCTGCGCGAGCGGTTCATCGAGTGGGGATTGCCCGCGGAAAAGATCACTTTCCTGCGCACCGGCATCGACCTCGAGCATTTCCAGCCGCGGCCGCGCACGCAGAGCGAGCTGCTGCGCGTGGCTTTCATCGGCACCCTCGCGCCGCACAAGGGGCCGCACATCCTGCTCGATGCCTGGGCGCGCATCGATCCAGCGCTGCGCGCGCGCGGCAGGTTGAAGCTGGTCGGTCCGGCCCTGCACAACCCCGAATACGTGCGCGAGCTCGAGCTGCGCGCCGATGCCCTGGGTGTCGAGATCGAAGGGGCGGTTGCGCGCGAGGAAGTGGCGCGCGAGCTGTCCTCGACCGACGTCCTCGTCGTGCCCAGCGTGTGGTACGAGAACTCGCCGCTGGTGATCCTCGAGGCCCTGGCGGCGCGCACTCCGCTGCTCGTCAGCGACATCGGCGGGATGGCGGAGCTGGTCGAGGAGGGCGTCAGCGGCTTCCGCTTCGCCGTCGGCGACGCCGCCGCCCTCGCCGCGCGCCTGTCGAGCCTGCTCGCCGATCGCAGCCAGCTCGATCGGCTGTATCAGACGCCCCAGCCGATCAAGCGCGTCGACGAGGACGCGGCCCAGCTCGAGGAGGTCTACTTCGAAGCCCTGGAGAGCGTGCGCGTGCGGCTCGCCCAAGCCAGGAAGGGCACGTGAGGATCCTGATCGCGGTCCACGGTTTTCCGCCCGAGCTGGTCGGCGGCACCGAGCTCCACGCGCGCGAGCTCGCCCTGGCCCTGGCGCGCGCCGGCCACACGATTTTCATCGTGGCGGGCACCGTCGAGCCGGCGAAGCCTGGCGAAATCGAGCTGCGCCGCGGTGTCCTCGAGGGTTCGCGGGGCGAGCGGATCGAGGTGGCGCGGATCGCGCGCGGCGATCTGTACTTCGACCACTGGCACAAGTCGCTCCACAGCGGCGTGTCGCAGGCTTTTCGCGAGCTCCTGCGCGAATTCCGGCCCGACGTGGTGCACGTGCAGCACTGGATCCGTCTGTCGCGCGACCTGGTCGCGGCCGCGGCGCGCGAGGGAATTCCCAGCGTCGTCACGCTGCACGATTCCTGGGCGAGCTGCCCGATCGTTTTCCGCGTGCGCCCGGACACGCTGCGCGCCTGCGACGCGATCGTCGGCCCGCATCCCTGCATCGCCTGCGCGGGAAAGCTGCCTCCGCGCACGCCCTGGGTTTCGACCGAGAGCGCCTTCATGCTGCTCGCCGAGCGCCAGCGCGACATTGCGCGCGAGCTCGAGCTGGCGCGAGCCGTGATCGCGCCTTCGCAAGCCCATGCGCGGGCGGTGGAGCGCCATCTCGGCCGCGCGCCTGAGACGCTGCTCGTGGAGGTGATCCCACCCTGCGTCTGCGAGGCGGCGCTCGACGCCCTCCCGGCTCGCGCGCGGCCCGAACGCCCGCCGACCATCCTGCACCTCGCGACCTGGTCGCAGATCGCTCGGCACAAGGGTCTGGAGATCTTGATGACTGGTTTCCGTTTCGCGCTCGAGCAGCTTGCGGGCGAGAAGTCCCTGGTGCTCGACGTGCACGGGGGCGAATCCGATCCGGTCCATGCCGCGGAGCTGCGCGCGATCGCGCTCGACGCACCGGTGCGCTGGAAGGGCGCCTTTGCTCCAGGCGAGCTCGGCCGCGTGGTCGACCCGCGCGCCCAGCTCTTCGTCAGCGCCTCGCGCGCCCACGAATCCTATGGCCTGACCGTCGACGAGGCCGCCAGGCTCGGCCTCGCGCTGCTCCTGCCCGATGCGCCGGTGTACCTCGAGCGCTTCCGAGGAGTGGCCGAGTTCTATTCCGCTGGCGACGCCAATTCTCTGGCCGAGCAGATCGCACGCTTCGCGCGCGATCCAGTGCGCCTCGGCAGGGCGCGCCAGCGCGCGAGTGAATTCGCCGCGAGCCTGCCGTCCAACACGGACCTCGCGCAACGCCACCTCGACCTGTACGGGCGCGCGATTGCCGCCGGCGCGCCCGAAGCTTTGGCCGAGACCTGGTTCGACGCGCGCATGTCGGCCGCCGCGACCGCGGAATGGGACCGCGCACTCTCCGCGCGAACGGCGCAGGAGCTCGGCCTCTGAAGATCCTCTACCTGTTGCACGATTTCCTGCCCGAGCACGTCGGCGGCACGGAAGTCCACACCTTCCAGCTCGCACGGGAATTCGCGCGGAGCGGCCACGAGGTCGTGATCGTCGCCACCGAGCGCGACCTCGCGCGCGCCGACGGAGATGTCCGCGAGCGCCGCCACGGCGGCTTGCGCGTGCTCGAGGTCGCCCACTCGCGCGAGTACGCCAGCGCCGAGGAGACCTGGGAAGAGCCGCGCCAGCGTCTGGTCTTCGAGAAGATCCTGGCGGGGGAACGGCCCGATCTGCTGCACGTGCAGCATTTTGCGCAGTGGGGGAGCGGCGTGCTCGAGGTCGCGAGAACGCATCGCGTGCCCGCCGTGGTGACGCTGCACGATTACCACCTGCTGTGCGCGAACACGAATCTGCTGCGCGCCGACGGAGCGCTGTGCGCCGGCGATTGCGGTCAATGCCTGCAAGGATTGCCCGCGCTGCGCGACGCGTCGGTCTCGCTCGAGGTCGCGTCGAACGCGCGACGCGCGCAGCACGCGGCGCATCTGCGCCTGGCGCGCCGCGTGATCGCTCCATCGAGGTTCCTCGCCTCGCGGATGATCGAGCGGCGCATGGTCGCTCCCGAGCAGCTCGAGATCCTGGCCTCCGGCGTGGTCGGTCCATGGCGCGATCCGCGCGCCAGCGATCCGGGCCAGCCGCTGCGCATCGCCTACATCGGCGGGATCTATCCGGCCAAGGGCGTGCACGTCCTCATCCAGGCCTTCACGAAGCTCGCGGCGACCACGGCGACGCTCGATCTGCACGGCGTGCTCGAGTGGTTTCCGTCCTACGTCGGCCATCTGCGCAAGCTCGCCGGCGAGCGCGGCGACATCCGCTGGCACGGACGTTTCGCGCCGGAGGCGATCGACAGGGTCCTCGATGCGGCCGATCTGCTCGTCGTGCCGAGCCTCTGGTACGAGAATCGGCCCTTGACCATCCAGGACGCGATTCGCCGCGGTGTTCCGGTGCTCGCCAGCGATCTGGGCGGCATGGCCGAGCTGATCCGGCCCGGCTTCGGCGGCCTGCTTTTCCCGCACGGAGACGCTCAGGCCCTCGCGGATCTGCTGGCCGGCCTCGCCGCCGACCGGCCGCGGCTTCTCGCTCTGGCCCGCGCCCGGCCCGCTCTGCCAGGGCTCGAGGAAGTCGCGGCGAGGCACGCGGAGCTGTACGCGGAGACACTGGCGGGAACGCGGTCTGTTCTCTGAGGCGAGTTGCGCTAGGCTGGAGCGACATGAGCGCCTGGAATTTGCGCCGCCATCGCATCGCCTGCGCGGCCTGCGAAGCGAGCTTCGCCGACGAAGAGCGCTACTTCTCGCTCTTGACGACCGAAGCTGGCGAGCTTGCGCGCCGCGATTTCTGCTCCGCCTGCTGGTCGGCGCGCGCCGCTGTCGCCTCCGACCTCTTCTGGTGGCGCACGCGCCACGCGGAAAAGCGCCGCCGCGGCGTCTCGTTCAACATCGAGGCCCTGGAAGCCTTGTTCGTCGCTCTCGAAGGCCGCAGCGATCTGCGCGTGCGCGAGCTGCGTTTCCTGCTCTGCCTGCTTCTGATGCGCAAACGCCGCGTGAAAATCGTGCGCATGACCAACCTCGAGGGCAGCGAAGCCTTCGTCGTCCGCCGCCCGCGGCGCGAAGAGGAGTTCGTCGTCTTCGTCTACGATTTCAGCCCGGAGCGCATGGCCGAGCTGCGCGAGGAGCTGCGCGCCTTGTTCGCCTCCGACGAGGCGCCGATCGAATTTGCCGCCGGAGTTCCGGGCGGCGCCTGAGAGAAACCCTCCTCAGTTCCCCGGAGCCTCGCTTCGGGCTCCCGAGCCTCGAAACCTTGACCGACCGCAAGATATTGTGGTCAACCGCCCCAAGATCCCTTCATAGCCACTACATCTAGCGGATGCTGACCGACAGCCCTCAGCTGTCCCAAGTCGGGTCCTTCCAAGCACTTCCGACGAAAAAAAATCGGATGAACCATTGCCGGCAGGGGAGTGGGGCTGTGGAATAGAGAAGTGGGGCAAAGTGGTGGTCGGTGTCAGTCGGTTTCAGGGCTTGTGGGGCCCGGCTATCGATCTGTTCACCGTGCGTCCTGGATCGCCGGCTCGCAAAAACGAGCCAAGGCATGGACGTCGACGCGCGGTCGCCGATCACCCTCTCCGCTCCTCCCCGCGGGTCCTGGACACGACGTGTCCGTGGGTCCGCGCGCGGTGTCCAGCGGCGAGGAGATCTGAGCCGTGTGGACCGGTGAATCGACTCACACGCTCGACTCGAAGTATCGCGTCTTCCTGCCCAAGCGACTTCAGGACGGACTCGGCCGCGACGCCGAAGGGAACCTGACAGGCGTGCTCTCGCGCGGCTTCGAAGACTGCCTGTTCCTGTACTCGGACGCCGGTTTCCAGCGCGCTGTGGACCGGTTGCAGACCCAGGCCTTTTCCAGCGAGCAACAGCGGCTGATGCAGCGCCTGTTGTTCTCCGACACGTATCCCGCGACGCTCGATACGGCCGGCCGATTGCTCCTGCCTGAATCTCTGCGCGCGCTCGCACAGATCCAGTCCAAGGAAGTGGTCGTGATCGGTCTGATCGATCGCATCGAACTGTGGGACAAGACGCGCTGGGCCGATTTCAAGGCCCGCAACAATTCCAAGTTCAATCAGCTCGATCGAGTGCTCGCAACTCCGGCGCCCGCGCCGGGAACGTAGTCGCTCGCAGTCCCGGTTGGCGAGCTGCCCAGGCGCAGCTCACCCAAGTCGATCAGGTGCTTCTCTTGAACGGAGTGCAGGAGATGGAAAGCCGCGAGGGCCAGGATCCGTCCGCCGGCAATGCGCCGGTGCACGTTTCCGTCCTGCGCCAGGAAGTGCTCGCG
>DATHET010000065.1:0-5026 GCA_035490315.1 Planctomycetota bacterium | reverse complement strand
CGCATGGGTGCAGGGGGTGACGAGACGATTACAGGGTGGTCAGGGGTTCATGTTCCTGCTCCGTGGAGACTTCTTCGCTCTTGAGTCTCTCGATCAAAGCATCCAGCTCGGGGGACGCTCCACCGAAGCGTGCTTGACTCGCAGACAACACACCGATTGCGTCAGAGTATTTGCCAGCGCTGAGCATCTGCGCGCCTACGAAAGCAAAGTCCTTCTCTTCCACCTGATTCGGATACTGAGAAGCAAGCGTCAGGAATTCCTCCCTCGCCTTCTTCGCGTCCGCCGCGATCCAAGCTTCGGCGATTCCGATCCTCGCTTCGATGAACTGCGCATCACCGGGCTTCAGCGTCTTCAATGCCTCGGTGAATTTCGACTGGGCCAACGTTGAATTGCCCGAGTCGATGGCCCGGTGGCCTTCACTGATCAAGTCCTTGGGGCTTGCGAGACCGCAGCCGACTATCAGCAGCGCCGCCAGGGTCGCTGCACGGTGGATCAGCGCAGCCATGGACAAGATCGTGTCACGGGCGAGCGCGCTCAAAAATTGCCGTAGCCGAGACCCTCGAGCTTCGACCGCACGGCTGGAATGTGGGCGGCTTCCTTTTGGATGCGACCGACCTGCATCATCAGGACGGGCGACTCGCCACCGGACCGCACGATCCCGACCTCCAGCAGGGAAATGGCCTCGAGGTACTTCCTCGCGCTGACCATCTGGCCACCGATGTAGTTGTATTGCTTCTCCCCGACCAGATTCGGGCATGCATCAGCGAGCGCCAGGAATTGCTGGCTCGCCATCGCCGGATCGGTCGTGATCAAGGCCTCGACCAAACCGAGACTCGCGTCGAGGAATTCAGAGTCCCCGGCCTTCAAGGACTCGAGCGCAGCGCTGAACTTCGATCGAGCCACTTCGAAATCACCCGAGCCGATCGCGCGATTGCCCTCGCTGACCAACTTGGAAGGCTCGGCCGAATCGCAGGCGCCAAGGAGCGTGCAGACCAGGAGCAGTGCAATGGCTTTCATGGCTTCCCTTGTGTGACCCTGGAGCAGGGCCAGGCTTCGCTACAGGTACCCGAGGCTTGCCAGCTCCTTGCCAACCGCAGCGTCCGCCGCGGCTTCCTTCTTGATGCGCTCGATCTGGACCATCAACGCAGGAGATTCTCCGCCGGCGCGCTGGATGCCCTTGTGGACCAGGTCGAGAGCTTCGAGGTACTTGTGCGCGCTGACCAGCTGGCCGCCGATGTAGGTGAAATCCTTTTCCCCGACCATGTCCGTCGAAGCGGCGAGGGTCAGGAACTCATCCTTGGCGAGCTTCGCATCCTTGGCGATCAGAGCTTCGATCCGACCGAGCTTGGCCTCGATGTAGAGCGCGTCGCCCGGCTTGAGCTCCTCGAGCGCCTCCGTGAACTTTGCCTCGGCCGTCTTCGAATCGCCCGAGCCCTGAGCCTTGTGCCCATCGCTGACCAGCGTCTTGGGATCGGAGGATCCGCAGGCGACCAGGAGGACCGTCATCAGGAAGGCGGAAATGGATTTCATCGGTGACATAGCACCCAAGTCTAGCGCACCCAGGGCTCAGCGCGCGGCCGGCCTGGTGGACGCCAGGCCGATCGGCTGTGGCCCAGGCACGACTGGATGCAGGGGGGCCGGAACCCTCGCGAAGGCGCGATCCGTGTACCCGAGAACGGCCACCAGGAAGGCTCCGACGACCAGGCTGGCCAGGCTGATCCAGGCCCCGAACGCGAAGCTGCGCGGCGCGTAATCGAGCTCGACCAGGCTCTCGCCCGCCTCGACTTTCACCGCTCCGAAGGCGTAGTTCGCGCGCACGATCGGCTGGTCCACGCCATTGACGCGCGCTCGCCAGCCCGGATACCACGGCTGGGTGAGCACCAGCCAGCCGGCACCCTTGCGCGTGAAACGCAGCCGCTTCGACGAGGGGAAGTCCTGCTCCACTTCGATCTTCGTTTCTTCGTCCGCGGCTTGCGCGACATTCGCGGGATCGGGCTCGTCGCGTTCGAGCACCACCGTGAGTGCAGGATCGATCGCCGGATGCAGCGTGCGCTGCCACGCATCCTCTTCCGAGCGCACGCTCAGAGACTTGCTCACGACGTACCACGGCCCGCGACCGCGCGTGTAGCGGAAGAGATCGAAGGGCGGAATCGATTCGATGCGCTCGAAGTCGTTGAGCGCGTAGGAAAGATCGATGCACAAGCCGCCTTCGATCAGCTGGCCGGCGCGCGAGCCGCGCCACCATTTCAATTCTTCGCAAGGATCGCTCGCATCGATTCTCGCGCCGGAGCGCATGGCGCGCGCGTTCGCGTCGTGCCACAGGGCTGCGTTGACGATCGGCATCCCGTCTCGGCGCGCCCAGAGCGAGACCGCGTGACCGGGCGAGGCACCGGCGGGCGCACGGATGCGAAGGCGCAGGGCTCGGCCGATCAGATTGAGCGGAGAATCCAGGCGCAGGATCACCGATTGTGGCTGGTCACCAGCGGCCCTGATCTGCGAGCACTCCGCGGTGCCGTTGGCCAGGCTTTCGTCGGTGCGCGCGTCGGAGAGGTCCCAGTAGAGCAGGCCCAGGAGCGGACCGCCGGCGGCCGTCGCGAAGAGGCGGATGGCCTGGAGGCGGTTGCGCGTGACGGTGAATCCCTGGCGCATCGGAACGTTCGGGAGGATCTCGCCCGCTGGATAGAGCTTCCCGTGACCTGGAGGCGAGCTCGCGAATTCGGTGCTGATCGGAATCCACTCGTCGGGCGACAGGACCCACTCGGCGCCGAAGAGCTTCAAGGCCTTTCCCGTGCCGCGCATGGAATGGCGCCAGTTGTTGCTCTCGCCGAACAGCTCGCGGTACAGCCGGTCGTAGCGGCCCACCCACAATCCGTCGTAGCTCGCGACCAGCGAGATCCCATACACCATGTTCGTGTCGGGTACGAGCGTGTTCTCGCCGAGGATCACCAGGCGATCCTCGCCGATGTTTTTCTTCAGCGCTTCGATCGCGGGCGTGACGGGGAAGAAGAAGCGGTTCTCGCAGACGGGGTTGTATTGCTTGAACAGGTTTCCGCTGCCGAGATAGACCATCACGACGATTCCGGCGGCGAGCGAGTGGCGCACGGGACCGCGCGGAGCGAGCCAGCCGGCCGCGAAAGCGACCGCGCCCAGTGCGAGAAAGATGCTCATCTCGAGCACGTGCTCCGACGCGAAGCGATGGATCTCCGACAGCTCGAGTTTCGGCGCATCGCTCAGCACGCCGAGCCTTGCGACGGCGCTCGCGAGCAGCCCATCCGCTCCTGCACGCGCGAAGAAGAGCAACGCCGCGCCGATCGCGAGCGCGGACACGGCGACGACAACCCTTCGCCGGTCGGCTACGACCATGCGCTGGACCGCGAAAGCCGCGCAGCATGCGACCGCGAACAGCCAGATCGGCTGGCTGCGATTGATCGGCGCGAGGTCCAGGCCCGGGATCCAGGCGAAGATGTGCCACGCACCTCCGACGTCGTAGGCGTAGAGAATCCACAGCCCCGCGACCACCGCGAAGAAGGCGTGGGTCAAGCTGCGTCGGACGAAGGCCAGCGAAGCCAGAGCGAGGAACAGCACCAGCCCGCCGATGTAGACCAGGTTCGCCGTCTCGAAGTTCGGCGGCGGCAGGCTCGGGTGCAGGTAATAGTCGGTCGACGGGTTCCCGAGCAGGTTGGGGAAGAGCTGCAGCGGCCAGATGACGCCGATCAGGGGTGTCTGCACGTGGCTGCGCTGCTCGAGCAGGCGGCTGTTCTGCAGGTACTCGAGGAAGGGCAGCACCTTGAACGCGCACAGACCCGCCGCGAGACAGGCGGCGACGGCCACCTGCAAAAGCCGCGGCGACAGGTCGAGAGCCGCGCGCAGCGTCCCGCCTCGCTTGCGCCAGGAATTCACGGCGCGAACGATCGCGTAGAGCGCGACCAGCACGATCGCGAAGAAGCCCGGCTCGGGCTGGCCCGAGACCAGCCCGACCGCGAGCGAGAGGCACAGGCCGATCAGCGAGCCCGGTGCGTGCCTGCCGACCGCGTCGAAGCGCTGGAAAGTCCGCTCCACGAAGTAGAGCCCGGCGGGCAGGGCGGCGGCCGCTGCCGGGTGGGGGTAGCCCAGGAGCAGCACGTTGTGGCCGGCGAAGGCGAAGGCCGTCGCTCCGACGAGGGAGGGCAGGACGAAAAGGCCGACGCGCCGGAGGAACACGAAGGTGAACAGCCCGAGGACCGCCAGCTTGAGCGCCGCGGACACGATCAGGGCGGCGCGGAACGACAGGAGGTAATAGGGGAGGCTGAAGGGCGAGAAGACCGCCGCCTGGCCGTTTCCCAGGTGCGGCGCGCCTCCTCCGTTCCATGGGTTCCAGAGCGGGAGACGGCCGGAGCCAAGCTCGCTCCTGTTGAACATGAGCCAGGGCTCCATCTGGACCGCGAGGTCGGAGAGCAGCTCGTTCCCTGGCACGTGGCCGGGTTGGACCTCGGTCAGGCTGTGGACCTGGCTGACGTCCGCGGGCGAGTAGTAGACCTCCGGGTAGCGCGCGAGGGCCGGCCAGAAAAACGCGACGAAGAGGCACGACAAGACCGCGGCGGCGGCCAGCCAGCCGCGAACTCTTCCGAGACCAGGTGGGACTCCTGTCTCCAGACTCATTGCGTCAACGCGCCGAAGGCACGGTTCTCCTGACTTCGAACGTGTCCGCGCGCGCCGGCTTACGGGGACGTTTTCCAGAGCCGCGCGGACGAAGCGAAGTTGCGTGATTGGACGCTGCGCTGCCGTCGCGCGTTCCGTAATTCCCCTCGAAAGCCCCTCGGGGTGCCGCTCCGTTGGAACGGGAGCCAGGAGCCCGTTGGAAAAGTCGCCTACTCGGCTTCGCGCGCTTCGGCGATACTTCGTCGCGCTAGTGTCCCGTACCAGAAGTACGTCGACAAAATCGGCCTGCCTGCGGCTCCCTGGCTGCGTTGCCGCTCCTCCGAGTGTTGCAGAGAACACGCGTCGTCGCGGCGCCTTGCCAGGAAGCCGCATTCAGGCCGCCTTTGCC
>DATHET010000064.1:0-4241 GCA_035490315.1 Planctomycetota bacterium | reverse complement strand
ACCGCCGCAGCGGCTGCGATCGGATTCGAGGGATTGCTGGACGAGCCCGCGCCGGCGAACTCGCGCGGCGCTGCGCTCGTAGGCAGGGGCGGAGGTCGGCCGGACGTTTCGAGTTTCGGAGGAGGCGGCGGCGGCGGGACGATCGATGCGGGCGCCGATTGGGGCGCGACCCATGCTCCACTCGCGGGAACTGCAGGCGCTGCAATCGGCGGCGCGCTCGCCGCGGCGCTCGAAGCTGGAACCGGTGCGGGAGCTGCAGCCTGCCGCGGCGCCGAGCGCAAGCCGCGCACCTCCGCCTCGAGTTTCTCGATGCGCCGGCCGAGCTCGCGCTCGCGCAGCCAGGAGAACAAGAGCAACACGGCGCCGGCGCCGGCCACGCCGAGCACGAACAGCGCGAGGAGGACGAATTCCATTCGAAGGCTTCGCGGAGGGGAGGGCCGCGGGCCCCAGGGTAAGACCTTCGCGGCGCGGAATCCCGCGCCTGGCGCTGATCGCGCCGCTCACGCGGGCTACTCGCCGCGCGATGCGCTCAGCGGTAGGCCGCC
The DNA here is from genome assembly GCA_035490315.1 of Planctomycetota bacterium. GTDB lineage: Bacteria > Planctomycetota > UBA1135 > UBA1135 > JADJQU01. Next base: position 3,696 of record DATHET010000064.1, on the reverse strand, counting down.
ATCCCGGTCAGTTCCTGACCGATCGCCAGCGTGTGGATGTCGTGCGTGCCCTCGTAGGTCACGACCGATTCCAGATTGCACAGATGGCGCCCGACCTGGTACTCGAGGCTGATCCCGTTGGCGCCGAGAATGTCGCGGCAGGTGCGCGCGACCTCGAGGCCGAGCATCACGTTGTTGCGCTTGGCCATGGAAACCTGGGCCGGAGTGACCTTGCCCGCTTCCTTGAGCCGGCCCAGGCGCAGCGCCAGCATCTGCGCCATCGTGATCTGCGTCGCCATGTCGGCGAATTTCTTCTGCGGCAGCTGGAAGCCGGCGAGCGGCTTGTCGAACACGATGCGCGACTTCGAGTACTGCAGGGCTTCGTCGAAGCACGCGAGGGCAGCGCCGACTCCGCCCCAGGCGATGCCGTAGCGCGCCTGGTTCAAGCAGCCCAGCGGCCCCTTGAGGCCCTGGACTCCTGGCAGCATCGCGTCGCGAGAGACGTGCACGTCCTCGAGCACCAGCTCGGACGTGATCGACGCGCGCAGCGAGAACTTGTGCTTCTGCTCCGGCGCCGAAAAACCCTTAGCCCCGCGCTCGACCAGGAAGCCGCGGATCCCGTCCTCGGCGCGCGCCCAGACCACGGCGACGTCGGAGATCGTGCCGTTGGTGATCCACATCTTGCGCCCGTTGAGCACGAAGCCGTCGGCGGTCGCCTTGGCCGTGGTCAGCATCCCGGCCGGGTTCGAGCCGAAGTCAGGCTCGGTCAAGCCGAAGCAACCGATCGCCTTGCCCTGGGCCAACTGTGGCAGCCAACGCTTCTTCTGCGCCTCGCTGCCGTAAGCGAAAATCGGGTACATGACCAGCGAGCCTTGGACCGAGACGAAGGAGCGCAGGCCGGAGTCGCCGCGCTCGAGCTCCTGGCAGATCAATCCGTAGGCGACCGCGCCGAGTCCCGCGCCGCCGTATTCCTGGGGCACGGTCGGACCGAAGACACCGAGCTCGGCCAGCTCGGGCGTCAGCTCCTGTGGAAAAGTTCCCGCCTCGAAGTGCCCCATCGCCAGGGGCAAATAGCGCTCGTCGACCCACGCACGCACGGTGTCGCGCACCATGCGTTCGTCTTCCGTGAACTGGTCGTCGAGCTGGAAGTAATCGAGTTGCTGGAAAACCATCGAAGTCGTTCGTTCGGGACCTGTCGGCGCGTCGTTCCGCGCGCGGGAGCTGGCCGGGTATGGTAGCGCTGAGCGGTGCCTCCGCGAAGTCTCACTCGCCAGCCGGCGAGCGACGCGCTCCGCTTCCCATGCACGTCATCCCCTGCGAGCTGTGCGGCTACGACGCGCCCGGAAAGATCTGCGGCCATTGCGGCGGCGTGAGCAACGAGCCGTCTTTCGCGACGGGACGGCGCAAGGCCTCCGGCGTGCGCTCCGGTCTGGTAGCCCTGCTGCGCGGACTGGGCTTCCTCGCCACGACGCGCGGGACGAAGCGCTGGCTCGTGCCGCCGTTCGTGATCACCACGGTGGCCTTCGGGTCGCTGTGGATGTGGATGTGGAACACCTTCGACCGGATGCTCCAGCGCGCGCACGATGTCGCCGAGACCGCTCAGCCCGTCGATGCCGCCTGGTGGCAGCGCGCCTTCGAATCGATGCTCGAATGGGGCGGATTCCTGGTGGTCGTCAAGATCTTCGGCGCCTTCGTGTTCCTCGTGGTCGGTTTCTTCGCCGCCCTCTACACCTTCTCGCTCTTCTACGAGGCGATCTCGGGCCCCTTCCTCGACGAAGTCCAGGGCCGCATCGAGAAGCGCTGGTTCGGAGTCGATCCGCGCAACGCGATCCAACGTCCGACGGCGCTCTCGGTCGCCCGCTGCGCCCTGCTCGCCCTCGCCGCCGCCGCGGTCGCGGTGGTCGGGATGGTCATCGCCTGGAAGTACGGCGGCCGTCTGCGCTGGTGGGCGTTGATCGCCGCCGCGATCCTGCCCTTCGCGGTCCTGGGAGTCGCGAACCGCGACTGGGGCCGCTGGTTCCTGTGGGCCCTGCGCGTCGAGACCTCGACTTTGTGGACCAGCGTGCGCACCAGTCTCTTCGCCCTGGCGCTCCTGATCCTCTTCGTGCCGATCAAGTTCGTGCCGGGAATCGGTCCTTTCCTATTCGCGGCCGCCGCGGGCTTTGCGACCTCGATCAGTCTGCTCGACATCCCCTTCTCGCGCCGCAGCTGGAGCCTGGGACAGCGCCTGCGCTTCCTGACGCACCACGTGCCCGCGCTGATCGCTTTCGGTTGCGTCGCGAGCCTGGTGTTCCTGGTTCCCTTCGCCGGGCCGATCCTGATGGTGCCCGCGGCTTCGATCGGCGGACTGTGGCTGGTCGTGCGACTCGACAAGAGCCGGCTGCGCGCCTACAGCCTCCAGCGCGCCGCGAGGGCGCCGGCGATCACGACGACCGCGAGCACCGATGCCGGCAGCGCCGCGGTCAAGGACCGATCGTGAACTCGAGCCCCGCGGACAGGGTCGAGTTGTTCGGCACCGGCAAGCCGTTGTCGCGGCCCCAGCACTGCGCGTCGACCACGGTGCCCGGCACGCTCAAGTAAGACTGGGGACTGCCGCCGAGCGAGCCCGCGGCGAAAGCGTTCATGTCGATCTGGTAGATGCCGGAGCAGTCGTTGGGCAGCGGATTGCCGCCGGAGTTGATCGCCACCGTGCGCCGCACCGGCAAGTGGACGCAGCGGAACCCGCCCTGGAACGGCACCGCGGCTCGGCCGCCGTTGGTGTACAGGTACAGGCCGGGCTTCTGGTTGATCACGTTGAGCGTCGAGAGGGTGAAGCCCGCTCCCGCCGTCGCGCTCGGGCTTCCCGCGGCGGTGATCGCTGGCGTGCAACCCAGCGAATTGACCTTGGACGTGCAGTAGATCGCGAAGAGCGTGTGGCCGTCGTCGAAGTGCAGGTTGTCGACGTAGGCGAGCCCGTCGCCCCAGTCGCTGACCACCACGCGGTCGAAGGCTTGGAGCGAGGTGACGCCGGCGAAGAAACCCGGACCGGATCCGCCGAAGCTCGAGCTGCTGGCGATCGGCGTGGCGCCCAGGAACAGGGCGAGCTTGATCGCGTCGGGATAGTCGGCGCCGAACGCGTAGCGCGCGCTCGCGAAGACCACCGTCATCGAGCCGTTGCAGTCGAGGCCTCTGCTGTCGGACGGGAAGAGGATCGTGTTCGCGCGCACCATGTCGTCGCCGTCGGCAAACGTGACCCCGTGGCTGGCGCTGTACTCGCTCGTCAGCAGGGTGCCCACCGGCTGATCGGCGAATCCGAGCGTCGGATGGCTTCCGACCGCGGCCTGGAAGGCTGCGCTGCTCGTGAACTCGGTGAGCTGCGCGCGCAGCGGCCCGGCAAGCAGAGAGAGCAGCGGAAAGGCGAGCAAGGCGACCGGAATTCGCATGGCATTCCTCCTGATCCGGCACGGCGGCCGGCGGGTCGATCCTAGCAACCATCCGCGATACTGCCCCGCATGATTGTGCAAGGCGCTCTGGGAGCGCCCCCCGCCCCGCGCCGGCGGCTGCCGTGGCCTTTGCACAATCATGCGGGGCAGTTCCGCGGCGCTCGCGCGGATAGGATCCCGGAATGACGCGCTACCTGGTGACCAGTGCCCTGCCCTACGCCAACGGACCGATCCACTTCGGGCACGTGATCGGCGCCTACCTGCCGGCGGACGTCTACGTGCGCACGCTGCGACT
>DATHET010000063.1:0-39967 GCA_035490315.1 Planctomycetota bacterium | reverse complement strand
GCCGGCGTTTTCGACCAGCTCGACGGTGGTCGCGGCGTTTTCGGGGACGGAGCTCGCCGCGACGACTTCCAGGTGCTCGGGGCGGACTCCGAGGCGCGCGCGGGTCGCGGCGGTGGGAAGAGCGGGACACAGGACGGTGCCTCCCGCCGCGCGGAACTGTCCATCGCGCAGCTCGGCGTCGAAGAGGTTGATCTGCGGCTGGCCGAGCTGACAGGCGACGAGGGGCGACGCAGGGGATTCGTAGACCTCGCGCGGCGTGCCGACCTGCTGGATCCGGCCCTCGATCAGGACCGCGATGCGGTCGGCCATCGACAAGGCCTCGCCCTGGTCGTGGGTCACGTAGACCATCGGCACGCCGAGCGAGCGCACCAGCACCGACAGCTCGACGCGCAGAGCCTCGCGCAATTTGGCGTCGAGGTTGGTCAAGGGCTCGTCCATCAGGAACAGCTTCGGCTTGCGCACGATCGCGCGGCCGATCGCGACGCGCTGCATCTCGCCGCCGGAGAGCTTTCCCGCCGGACGATCGAGCAGGGCTTCGATGCGCAGCGTTGCCGCGGCGCGCGAGACTCGCTCGCGGATCTCCGCTTCCGCGAGCGCGCGCCCGGGGGCTCGCAGCGGGAACTCCAGATTCCTGCGCACGGTCCAATCGGGATAGAGCGAGAAATTCTGGAACACCAGCGCCACGTCGCGCTGCGCGGGGCTGAGGCTCGAGATCTCCCGACCTTCCATCGCGATCGAGCCGGAGTCCGCGGTCTCCAAGCCGCAGATGGTGCGCAGCAGCGTCGTCTTGCCGGCGCCGGTCGGCCCGAGCACGACCAGGAGCTCGCCGGGTGCGACCTCGAGATCGATCGTGTCGAGCGCCGTCTTCGCGCCGAAGCGTCGTGAAATTCCGCGCAGCTCGAGGAAGGCCTGACTCACGGCAGGCGCGCTCCGTCGCGCGCGGAGAACCAGCGCAGACCGCTCGGATCGAAGTCGAATCGGACTTCCTCGCCGCGCAATCCCGGGCCGCCCGAAGGAATGCGCGCGATCAGCCTGCCGCACACCGTGTCGAGGTACAGGGCTCGTGAGGAGCCGAGGTCCTCGTCGGCAGCCACGCGGCCGCGCAGAGCCGCCGTGGGGGAGAGGCGCAGGAACTCCGGTCGGATTCCGAGCACCACGTCTCTCGCGCCAGCGTCCGAAGTCGTCCGCGGCGCATGGGGCAGCTCGATGGCGCCGACCTGGAATCTTCCTTCACCGGTGCGCTGTCCCGAGAGGAAGTTCATGCCCGGACTGCCGACGAAGTGCGCGACGAAGCGATCAGCGGGCTGGTCGTAGACGTCGGAAGGCGGCGCGGCCTGCAGGATCTTTCCCGCCGACATGACCACCACGCGATCCGCGAGCCGCATCGCCTCTTCTTGATCGTGAGTCACGTAAACGGTCGTGACTTGATTGGCGAGCTGCTGCTCGCGCAGGAATTCGCACATCTCCAGCCGCCGCTGGCCGTCGAGCGTGCCGAGCGGCTCGTCCATCAGGTACACCGCAGGCTTGCGCACCATCGCGCGCGCGAGAGCGACGCGCTGCTGATCGCCGCCGGAAAGCTGGCGCGGCCGCATGTGCAGCAGACCCGAAAGCCCGAGCCGCTGCGCGACGCGCTGAACGGCCAGCTCCTGCTCCGTCTTCGACAGACCGGCGCAGTCGAGCGGAAAAGCGATGTTCTGCGCGACGCTCAGGTGCGGATACAGAGCGTAGAACTGGAACACGAAGCCGACGTCGCGCTCGCTCGGCCGCAGCCGCGTCACGTCGCGCCCGCCCAGCGAAATGCTGCCGCTGGTCGGAATCTCCAGGCCGGCGATCATCCGCAGCGTGGTCGTCTTGCCGCAGCCCGACGGCCCGAGCAGCACGATGAACTCGCCGGACTCGATCGCGAGGTCGATCGAATCGACCGCGGGATTCCCGCCGCCGTAGCGCTTGGTCAGCGAAGCGAGCTCGAGCTGGCTCACGCACCCTCCTTGCGCGGCAGGTGCGCGGCGACGATCTGCAGCACCACGCCCGCTCCGGTGACGGCGAATCCGATCTGGAATCCGCCGCGCCACCAAGGCTGCAGCACGAGGGCGACGCCGCCGACCATCGCCAGGAGCGAGAGCTTGTCGAGCCGTGAAACGCTGCTCGCTTTCACTGCTTGATCGTCCCGAAGGTCATGCCGCGCAGCAGGTGGCGGCGCACGAAGATCGTGAAGGCCACGATCGGCACGACGAACAACAATCCTCCCGCGGCGACCTGCGGCCACGGCATGCCGTCGATGTTGCCCTGAAGTCCCGCGAAGTACGCCGGCACGGTCACTGCGCCGGAGGAATTGAGCGTCATCGCGAACCCGTACTCGTTCCAGGCGGAAATCAAGCAGAAGACCGCCGTGACCGCCATCCCGGTGCGCGCCTGCGGCAAGATGATCCGGATGAAGGCGTCCCAGCGCGAGTAGCCGTCGATCCACGCGGCCTCCTCGAAGGCGCGCGGGATCTCGTCGAGGAAGCCCTTCATCAGCCAGATCGAAAGCGACAGGTTGAACACCGTGTAGAGCAGGATCAAACCCGTCTGCGTTCCGGTCAGCGAGAGCTGGCGGTACATCATCAGGACCGGCACGACCACGGCGAGCGGCGGCATGAAACGCGTCGAGAGCACGAAGAACAGCCAATCCTTCGCGCCTGCGATGCGGAAGCGGCTGAACCCATACGCGCACAGCGTGCCGAGCAGCACCGAGGCCAGGGTCGAGAAGGCGCCGATCACGATGCTGTTGCCGAGGTAGCTCCAGAAACTGTGCTGGGCTCCGGCGTGCACGTCCGAGAGTGCCGCGAAGGACGAGGTCGTCGGGGTGAAGGTGTGCCGCGATGGATCGTTGCCGTGCTCCATCATCGGCAGGAAGCGCGGATGCTGGCTGATCGCGTCGTCGCGCGCCTTGAACGAGGTGAGCGCCATCCACAGCAAGGGCAGGGTCGCCAGCGCCGTGTACCCGACGATCAGGAGCCAGCGCAGGATCTTCATCAGGCCGGCCGTTTCTCGAGGGCTTCGAGGTAGCGCGTAAAAGCCGTCGCCACCGCGATCACCAGCACGAGCACCAGGCAGGCATAGGCGCTGCCCAGGGCGAGCTTGCCGTCGCGGAACACCACCTGATAGAGCAGCGTCGACAAGGTCTGCGTGTTCGCGTCGTTCGGACCGGTGGTCGCCATCACCAGGTCGAACTGCTTCAACGCATCGGTCGCGCGCAAGAGCACCGCGAGTCCGAGCAGCGGCGCGCACAGCGGCAGCGTGATCCGCCGGAACACCGTATAGGTGCTCGCGCGATCCACCTCGGCGGCTTCGTAGAGACTCGCTGGGATCGAGTTCAAGCCAGCGAGCGAGATCAGCATCATGAACGGCGTCCACATCCACACGTCGATCAACAGGATCGAGGTGAATTTCAGATCGCGATCCGTCAGCCACTGCGGCTGGGGCAGGCCGACGCTCTCCAGCATCTGATTCACGATGCCGAAGTTGCCGTTGAGGATCAGGTTCCAGAACAGGCCGATGACCGCGGGCGAGAGCATCATCGGCACGAGCAGCGTGGTCAGAACGATCGCCTTGCCGCGGAACTCGCGGCGCAGCGCGAGAGCCAACGAAAAGCCCAACGCGAGCTCGATCCCGACCGCGAAGGCGACGAACATCGCCGTGCGCCGGATCGCGCCGGCGTAGATCGGGTCGTCGAAGATACGCGTGTAGTTCGCCGTGCCGACGAATTCGCGCTCCGATCCGATCAGCTCCGCGTTGGTGAACGAGAGGCCGACGTTGAACACCAGCGGGAAGACGTTGAACAGGACCAGCAGCACCAGCGCAGGCCCGATGAACGCGAATTTGAGCCTGCGACTCTCCACGCTCACTTCTTGCTCTGCGCCTGGAAGAACAAGGCGATCTCGTTAAAGCCGACGCGACCCGGATATTTCTTGCCCATCACTCGGCCGACGATCTTGATCTCGAGCACGCGCACCGCGACCTGGCGCGGGAGATCGCACTGGGTGGTCTTCAATTCGCTGGGATCGAGCATCACGACGAACGGCGCATCGGCCTTGTTGATGCGCACCTCGACCTTGGTCGCGCGATCCCAATCGCCCAGCCCGTTCTGCCGACCGCCGAGGCCGGAGAGCATCAGCTGATTGGCGCGCAGCGGCCGCTCGAACTCCAGGGTGATCGAGGGATTCGCGTCGCCCGGCGCGCAGGTCCACCCGCTGGATTCGCGGCTGTCGACCGCGTTGGGCGCCGGCGTGTCCGCGGCCTGGGTCGACGGCGTGAGCTTGGTCTCCGAGGCGCGGATCAGATTACGCGTGGCTGCCGCGGCTTGCGCGATCAATTCGGGCGCGGCGATCTCGCTCACCGTCACTTCGACTTCGCTGCTTTCGAGCTCCCTGGTCTGTGGATCTCCGCCCTCGGTCTCTGGCTCGATCATCAAGCAAGCCCGCACCGCGACGCGCTTCTTTCCAGCGGCTTCGAAGACGTGCTGCAGCGGATACTTCTCGCCATTCCACGCCACGCTCGCGTTGCCATCGACCGTGCCCGCGACCTCGCCGTCGATCAGGTACTCGATCTTCGCGATGTGGATGCCCTTCGCGCCCGCCGCTTTCCATCCGAAGTCGTCGATCGCTTTCTTGGAAAATCCGCCGAGCCACAGGGCGAGCCGTGCATCGCCGGAGGCGCGCAGCCAGACGTCGGACTTCGAGTCGTCGGTCTGGTACATCGAATCCTTGCGCTCGGCGCCCTTGCCGGTGAACGACGCGGTCGCGCGGCTCAAGAAGAGCAGGGCGAAGCAGGTGTTCGGCTCGCTCTCTCCGTAGGCGCTCGGAAAGTCGCCCTGGCCGCCCTGAATGTCGAGGAACCAGCTCGCGCCTTCCCAGTACCAATCCGATCCGCCGAGCTTCTCCACGCCGAGCAGCGTGCAGGCGCGCTCGACGCCGTAGAGATAATAAGGACCCCAGTGACCGTCGAGGGCCGCCTTGGGATCGTTGGGCGGGCTGCCGGTGATCGTGAAGTGCGCCGCGAGCCAGCGCGAGCCGGCTTCCAAGGACTGCTCGAAGACTCCGCCGCCCTGCAGCGTCTTCGCGTTGCCGTCGGTGAGCTGATCCTTCGCGATCGCGACCACGCTGACTCCGGCCGCGGTCATCGAGCCGGTCGGTCGCGGCGCGTCGACCACGTGGTAACCGAAGCCGCCGGGCTTGCCCTGGTAGTGCAGCACCTGGCTGATCAGATCGCGCCAGGCCTTCGCCGGGATCTTGACGCCGGATTTCGCCGCCGCCATGAGCCCGAGCGTGGCGTACTGCGTGTTCGACAGGTCGGGCTCGTCGCCTTCGGGATAGGCCCACATGCCCGACTTCTGCCAGCTCAGCAATTCGTCCGCGAGATCGGAGATCCAGTCTTCGTTCGCGGGATCGTGCAGGGCCCACAGGGCGAGCAGGGTGCAGCCGGCGGTGTACGTGTGCAGCGCGGGCCGCGCTTTCAAGTAAGCGACGCCGCGCTGGATCGCCTGGTGCCGCGGCGAAATCCCGCTCTTGAGCAGGGCGTAGACGCACAGCGCGGTCTGGCCTCCCGGGAAACGCGTGTCCTCGTGACTCCACGATCCATCGCGCGATTGCACGCTGACCAGGTATTCGCAGCCGCGCTCGATCGCGATGTTGACTTTCTGCTGGGCCGCCGCGCGGCCGATCAGAGGCTTGGATTCGATCGGCCGCAGACGGAAACGCCAAGCACCGCCGGCGTTGGTCACCTTGACGAAGAGATGGTTGTCTCCCGCGACCAGATCGAGCGTCAGCGTGTCGGCGAGCGGTTCGAAGGCTCCAGGCCGCGAGCTCTCGGAAACCAGCTTGCCGTTGAGCCAGATGCGCGCCGCGTCGTCGTAGCCATACCTGAACTGCGCCGTCGCCGCCGCGCGCGCGCGAATGCGGCAATAGAGATACGCCGACGCTTCGTTCGACGGCACGCCCGCGGGCACGAGCTTGGTGAAATCGATCGCCGCGAGCTCGGGCACGGCTCCGACGCGCACGCTGTCGTCGAGGACCTGCCAGCTCGCCGTCACCGATTTCTTGCCCTCGAAAACGCGCGAGAGGTCGGGGCCAGATTTCCCCGGCACCTGATTGAGCAATTCCTCCTCCGCAGGCCTCGGTTCGGCGATCTTCGCCGAGCCGCCGGGCTGATCGATCGGCACGAGCACGTACCAGGGATCGAACTCGAACGGCGCTGGCTCCTGCGCAACGACGTCACCGACGCCGCAGAGCAGGAAGAGACCGATCGTCGGAGCGCCGCGGCCGAGCCGGCGCAAACCGCGGCAGCGCCGCCTGAGTATCGTCGCGCCGAGCCAGGTCACTTCAGCAGACCCGCCCCGCGCAGGATGCGCTCCTTCTCGACCGCAAGCTCTTTCAAAGCCTGGGTCGTCGGCATCTGGCCGTCGAGCGCGAGCCCGATGAAGCGCTGCGTCGCCGACAGCAACTCGTTGTAGACCGGAACGTTCCAGAAGTCCTGCATCGAGTCGATCGAGTCGGCGAAGGGCGCGTTGTACGGCGTCTGCGCGCGGAAGGCGGCGCTGGCGAGGATCTCTGTGTTGGCGGTGAAGCCCGCGGGCTTCTTGACCCACTGCTCCTGCACCTCGCGCGTCTCGAACCAGGCGATGAAGTCCTTGGCCAGAGCCTGTTGCTCCTTGGAGATCTTCGTCGAGATCGACATGCCTTGACCACCGAGGCTCGCGACGCGCTTGCCGTCCTTCGAAGGCACGACGGCGAAGCCGACCTTGTCCTGGAACGTCGCGTAGATGCCCGGGAAGAAGGCGAAGTAGTTGACGATCATCGCCGTCGAGCCGTTCGAGAAGTTCTCGAGCGTGTCGCCGTAATCGAGATTCTCAGATCCCTTCGGCCCGAGCTTGATCAGCTTGCCGAAGAAGTCGACCGCTGCCGCCGTGCCGGGCGTGTCGAGGAATCCGACCACGCGATTCGAGCCCGGCTCGTGCCACATGCCGCCGAAGGACCACAGGAGATTCTGCAGCCCCATGACCAGCGCGTCGTAAGCGCGGTTCGACGTGAAGACGCAGCCATAGCGCTTCTCGGCGGGGCGCTGGAAGAATTGCGCGACCTGCTCGAACTCTTCCCACGTCTGCGGCACGCCGAGCTCGCGGTTGTACTTGGCCTTGAAGGCCTCGCGCTCCTTGGGATCCTCGAACCAGTCCTTGCGATACGCCAGGCCGACCGCGTCCGTCTCGCAGGGCGCCGCGTACCAACGATTGGATCCCTCGGGATAGGTGCACAGATAGCTCGCCGCCCGCGGGTGGATCTTGCTCATGTCGGTCACCGTGGGCAGCCAGTCGGTGAGCTCCAGATACAGACCCTTGGTCGCGCCGCGGCCGATCCACTGGCTGTCGCCGACGACGATGTCGAACTGCGTGGTCGTGTTGCCGAATTCGAGGAAGACCTTGTCCTGCCACGACGAGATCGGGATCTGCTCGACGTGCACGTCGACCCCGTGCTTCGCGCTGTATTCGTTGGCCAGCTCCTGCAGCCCGTTGGCGGGCGGCCACTGGAACCAGTTGATCGTCAGCTTCGGCCTCGTCTTCGCCGGCTCGTCTTTGGAGCACGCGAAGAGCAGCGCGCTCGCCAGGAATGCTCCAAAAAGGATGTGCAAGCTTCGCATGGTCATTGCTTTCGTTTCGTGGGGGACTTGGGACGAGCAAGAGTCAAGCAAGTGAAGGCTTCGGTCTGAGCCTGGATCGCGCGCTCGGCCGGCAGACGCTCCATCGAGCTCGCGCCGTAGAAACCGTGGATCATCGGGCAGCGCTCGAGGATCTGCGCCGCATCCGCGGGCTCCGCGATCGGACCGCCGTGGCAGATCAGCAAGACGTCAGGTCTTTCCTTGCGCGCCGCCGCCGCGATCGCGTCGATCTCCTTGACGCAATCGTCGAGTGTCTTGACCGAGTGCGCGCCGATCGTGCCGCCCTTGGTCGTGCCCATGTGAGCGACCACGATGTCGGCGCCGGCGCGAGTCATCGCGCGCGCCTCCTCGGGATTGAAGACGTACGGCGACGTGAACATCTCGAGCTCGCGCGCGAGGGCGACCATCTCGACTTCCTTGGCGTAGGAGAAACCCGTCTCCTCGAGATTGAGGCGATAGTTCCCGTCGATCAGACCGACCGTCGGAAAATTCTGGATGCCCGCGAAGCCGATGCGCTTGAGCTCCTGGAGAAAAACGCGCGGCAGGATGAACGGATCCGTCGCGCAGACTCCGGCGAGCACCGGCGTGTGCTTGACCACGGGCAGGACCTCGCGCGCCATCTCGACCACGATCTCGTTCGCATTGCCGAAAGGCATCGTGCCCGCCATCGAGCCGCGGCCCGCCATGCGGAAGCGCCCGGAGTTGTAGATCACGATCAGGTCGATGCCGCCCGCTTCCTCGAACTTCGCCGACAGGCCCGTGCCCGCCCCGCCGCCGATGATCGGAGCGCCGCGCGCGACTTTCGCGCGCAGCCGTTTCAGGATGCCTTGCCTGGAGTTGTCGTTGATCATCGTGAGCTTGCCGCCGTCTGTTTCACGCCCATCAGCGCGAGCAGTCCATTCGCCATCGCTTCCGCGAAGGCCGGATCGTTGATGTGCAGGTCGAGCACGTGCACGGGCGTCGAGCCCGCGCTGGACTGGACGCCTTCGAAGAGCGCATTGCGCGCCAGCGGATCGTCGAACGAGCCGCCCGCGACGTCGATCGCAGAAACGCCGCGCGAGGGCAGGAAAATCGCCGCCGGTCCCTTCGACAATCGCGCTTTTTTGCCGATCTCCATCCCGATCGCGCGGTTTTCATCGGGCGTGGTTCGCATCAGAGTCACGTTCTCGTTGTGGCGATGGAATTTCCGCGCCGCGAAACGCTCCGGGACGCTCGCTCGCCCGTAGAAATTGACCATGTCGACGGCTCCGACCGAAATCACCTGCGGCACGCCGCGTCGCGCGGCCGCAGTCAAGCGCTCCGGCCCGGCGCTCAACAATCCGCCGACCAGCTCGTCCGCGAGCTCGGTAGTCGTCACATCGAGCACTCCCGCGATCGCGCCCTCGTCGATCAAAGCCTCCATCGCGCGGCCCCCGGTCCCCGTCGCATGGAACACGAGGACTTCGAATCCCGCGCGCTCGAGCAGCCCGCGCGCATGCTCGACGCAAGGCGTGGTCACGCCGAACATCGTCGCCGCGATCAAAGGCTTGTCGCTCGCGCTCGCGCGCAAGGCTCCCGCCTTCGCCATGCCCGCCATCGCCTGGGCCGCGCGCGTCAGCACCGCTCGGCTGATGCGATTGATTCCCGACACGTCGACGACCGAGTTCATCATCAAGATGTCCTTGGTGCCGACGTAAGCGCCGACCGAGCCCGAAGCGAGGGTCGAGACCATCAGCTTGGGCACGCCGATCGGCAGTGCGCGCATCGCGCTGGTTCCGATCGTGGTTCCCGCGGAGCCACCGAGGCCGAAGACGCCGGCGAGCTCGCCGCTCACGTGCCAGCGCTCGACAAGACGCGCCGCTCCCAAGGCGGCCGCGGTCACGGCTTCACCGCGATCGCCTTTCGCAGCGAGTTGCGCGGGTGCCACACCCGCCGCGGCGAAGACCTCTTCGCGGGTTACGTCCGCGGCGATGGCCACCTGCGGCTGGCCCGAGGTGTCGACGAGCCGCGCCGTGACGCCCAGGCGCGCGAGCTCCTGAGCCACGAACTGCGCCTCGCGGCCTTTCGTGTCGAGCGTGGCAAGGATGGCGACGAACATCGGGGGCGGCCCATTGTGCGGCCCGGAGTGCGCGCTGGGAATGGCTCAGGCGTAGACTGATGCCTGTGAAAGCCCTCGGATCGCGGTTGTTGCTCGTCGGAGTGCTCGCCTTGAGCTTCGCCTTGGCCGCAGCCAGCGAAGCCGCGCGCAGCGACGAAGCGGCTGCGGTGATGGCCAAGGCCGCAAGCGCTTTCCTCGACGGGCTCGACGAATCGCAGCGCGCGAAAGCGAGCTTCGCCTTCAATTCGCCCGTGCGCCTGGATTGGCATTTCGTTCCGCGCGAGCGCCAGGGGCTCGCGATCGGCGAGCTCAGCGAGAAGAGCCGCAAGGAACTCGACGCCCTCATCGACAGCGGGCTCTCTTCGACGGGCCACCGTAAGTTCAAGGACGTGCTCGAGCTCGAGGGAGTCTTGCGCGAGCGCGAGGGGCCCGGCCGCGATCCTGGCAAGTATCACGTCGCAATTTTCGGCAAGCCGGGCACGGATCCGTGGGGCTGGCGTTTCGAAGGACATCACTGGACCGCGCACTTCACTTCCGTGGACAAGGAAGTGATCGCCGTGACGCCGAGCTTCGTCGGCGCCAACCCGAGCAATTGGTCGCGTTGTGACAACGAGTGCTGGTCTTTCATCCGGCCTCTCGCCGCGGAAGAGGAGCGGGCCAGCGCGCTCGTCACCTGTCTGAGATTCGAGCCGGAGATGCTCGAACGCGCCCGGTTGCGTGGCAAGCTACCGCAGGACGTGCTGCTCGACCCTTCGAAGTCGCGCCTGACCGGCGAACCCGCTGGAGTCCGCGCGTCGGACTTGACGCCCAAGAAGCGCGAGCTGTTGCTCGCGATCGTCGACGGCTACTTCGCCGATCTCTCCGCGGACCTCGCGGCGCGTGAGCGAGCCAGGTTCGCGCAACATCCGCTGGACAAGCTCTACTTTGCCTGGGCCGGCGAGAACGCGGGGCTCGGTCCCTGGTACTGGCGCGTGCAAGGCGATTACTTCGCGATCGAATTCGTCTACCCTCGCGGCGAAGTCAACCACGCGCACCGCATCTGGCGCGATTTCGAGCGCGACCTCGGCGGCGACGCGCTGCGCGAGCATCTGGCGGGCGAGAAGAAGTAGCCCTCAGCAGAGGTGGTTCCCGAGCGAAGGCGTGCGAGCCGACAGCTAGACCACGCCTGAATGCGCAGTAGCTGCGGCTCGCGGGATTACCCACTCTGGAGCAGACCGCTGCGAATCAGCCCGGCCGATTCACCTGGCTGCCGTGGATCTCGCCGCGCCATTCGCCCGTGGGCACGTGGCGCTCCTCGATGAACTCCTTGAAGCGCTTCAAGTCGCCCTTCACGCGCAAGCTCAGGACTCCAACCGCGCTGCCGACTTTCTCGGCGGCGCCTTCCGGCTCCACTTCCATGCGCAGTGTGATCCGCGTCTTCGCCGGAGCGACAGTCGCGAACGTGACCAGGCCGGTGACTTTCTTGCCCGAGGTGCTAGCCCAGCTGATCCGCTGATCCGGCACCTGCTCGACGATCCGGGAAGTCCACTCCATGTCCTTGCCCGCGACTTCCGCGTGCCAGTGCAGGTTCTGATCGTCGAGCTGCGTGACCGACTTCACGCCTTCCATGAACTCAGGGAAGCTCTCGAACTGCGTCCATTGGTCGTACGCGGCGCGCACAGGCACGTCCACGTCGATTTTTTCTTCGATCGTCGTCATGGTGATTTCTCCAGGTTGTATTCGTCGTTGGTTCCTGCCCGCGCGAGCTGCGTCGGCAGAGGTCGCTCGCGCGACTTGCGAAATCCATGCCCGCGTCTTGCACGCTCTTCGCGCTACCGGCATCTACGGAGGCGTGATCGCGACCGCCGCCGTGCCGTTGTACAGGCCGTAACCGAAGCGCAGTCCGTCCGGAGACCAGGTGATCGCCGAGGTCACCGCGATGTCCGTCTGCTGATCGAAGTTCCACTGCATCGTTCCGCTCGCGACATCCCAGAAGCGGATGAATCCCTTCTGCTGCCACAGGCCCGATGGATCGAGATACGGTGAATAACCTGTGGAAACCAGTCGTTGTCCATCGGGACTGAAGCGCATTCCGGCCACGCCTTCGTTGGAAGCCGGCGAGGGCAGCTGAGCCGCGAGGGTCCAGTTCGAAGTGCGCCAGAGCAGGATGTGGTTCGGAGTAGGGGACCAGGATGCGAGCAGGCTGCTGTCCGGCGAGAAGACCAGCTTGGGGCCGCCGCGCATCGTCTTGACCACGGCCGCGTCGCTGCGGCGTTGCACCACGATCCTGCCCTTGGCGGTCGCGGCTTGCAGCGTTCCGTCGGGGGAGAAGCTGAACGCGGTCGAGACCGTCTGGTAGCCAGTGCCCGTGACGCGGAAGACGGTCAGGTCGGAGAAGCGCCAGCGCGAGATCGTTCCGTCGCCACCGGTGTTCGCGAGCAGCGTGGCATCCGGCGCGAAGCTGATCAGCGCGTTGGCGTTGAACGTGCCGACGACATTGCCGAGGAAAAGGCCGTCGCTCGCTTGTTGCACGCGGAACGACATGCCCGACGACTGGTTGCGCACGCCGATCAGACCGCCGTCGATCGAGTAGAGGATGGCGGCGACGCCGTGGGAGTGCTGCGGCTCGAGCACCGAGTAGAGCAGGGCTCCGTCGCTGGCCTGGCGCAGGCGGAACCAGCGGTCGTCCGAGCCCACGGCGAAGCTGTCGGCGACTGGCGACCAGCCGACGGCGAGCACGCTGTTGGCGAGCAGGCTCGGCGTGGGGACTTCCCAGACGATGTTCGGAGTGTCCTGGGCCGCAGCGGATCGAGCGGCGACGAGCAGGAGCGCGGAGAGGCAGGTGAGCATGGTTTTCATGGGTCGAATCCTCGTGATCCGGGCGGGCCGCTCGTCCGGGAGTCCGGGGAGCTCGTGCAACTGGCCTGCCACGGACTCCCCTCGGTGACCGGTGGCTATGTGGTTTTCCACAGTCCGGCGCGGCGAGTTGAGCAGCGCTTTTACGAATCTGCTCATCCGTCACGGGCCTGGGCTCGGCCTTGCTCGCTCGACGCGCGCCGCATCGGCGCGGAGAGCGGCATGGGCTTTGCAAACCCCGCGCGACCCGGACTGTCCCCGCGCCGTACTGCGAAGTCGCGAGCCAGCGAATCAGGAGCCCCCGATGAATCTGCGAGACACCACGGACGACTCGTTTCCACGCGGCGAGCACCAGGCAACCGATCTGGATCTCCCGAGCGAGCGCGAGGCGCTGTGGAGCCGGACTCGGGTCGGTCGGGACTTTCCGGCGCTCGAGCGCGACCTCGAGGTCGATGTGGCGATCGTCGGCGGGGGCATCAGCGGCTTGACGGCGGGAATCCTGCTCAAGCGCGCGGGCAAGCGCGTGGCCCTGGTCGAAGCGGCGCGCATCGAGCGGGGCATTTCTCGGACGATGAGCGCCGGGCTCGCTCAATGCACCGACACGCGCATCCCTGCCCTGATTCGCGATTTCGGTCACGAGCGCGCGCGTCTGGTCTGGGATTCGTCGCGCGCGGCGCTGGAGCAGATCCGCAAGCTGGTCGCGCTCTATCGGATCGAGTCACCGCTGCACAGCCTGCCGGGCTGGCTCTTCACCCAGTCCGCGGTCGGCGCGGAGGAATTGCACCAGGAGTACCTCGCGATCCGCGAGATCGGGGTCCCGGTGCACTGGGTCGAGCGCGGCGTGCCCCTCCCGTTCCCTGTCGCCGCGGCCCTGCGCTACGACCACCAGGTCCAGGTCCGCGCCCACGACTATCTGCTGCATCTGGCGGATGCGCTGGACGACGGCGGAAGCCACGTGTTCGAGGGCTCGAGCGTGGTCGAGCTCGGCGCCGGGTCCGAGCTTCACCTATCCACAGAGGGCGGAAGCCTTCGCGCGCGGGATGTGATCGTGACCAGCGACTCCCACGCTCCGGCCCCTTCCGAGTCGAGCTCCTGCCGGCGCCATGCGATCGCGGCGCGGGTCCGGGAGAACCTCCCCGAGGGTGTGTTCTGGGACGACGCGGAGCCCTTCCACTGCCTTCATGGCCATTCCGTCGATGGCCAGAGTCTGCTGATCGCGAGCGGCGAGGACCATCTCGGCTCCGAGTCGGATCCGGCTGCGCGTTTCCAGCGGCTCGCGGACTGGTTGCGCGAGCGCTTCGAGGTCCTTGCGATCGGCCAGCGCTGGTCGCGGAAAGTCGTGGACCCGGTCGAGGCCCTGCCTTGCATCTCGCACGACGCTCGTTCGGAGCGCATCCACGAGGTTACGCGGTGCAAGGGCGCGAGCATGAGCCTCCAGACTCTGGCCGCCATGATCGTCAGCGATCGGGTACTCGGCCGGAGCAATCCCTGGGAGAGCTGCTACGGCGCGGCAGCGATCGAAGCCCCGGTTTGACCTCCAGCCGAGAGGCGGACCGCGCGCGAGGCTCAGACCGGTTGGATCGGTTCCTTCGGCGCGGGCGGCGGCTGGGTCAGGCTGTGGACGATCCACGCGCGCGCTGCGTTGGTCAGCATGTCCACGATGAGGCCCGTCGGGACGTTGCGCTTGGCGAATTCGTGCTTCCCGTTAGTCGTGGGCGCCGCGGTCTCGCCGAGCGTTTTCTTTTCCTTCCTCGTCGAGAAATAACGGAAGGCCGCGAAGGTTCCGACTCCGACCACCAGGGCGACCACGCCGGTGACGAGCCAAGGATGGCGGTGGATCTTGGCCAGGGAGGCAGCTTTCACGACGTGACCCGTCGCTTGCGCCTGGGGGAAGAGCGCGTGCCACTCGGCGGCACGCAGCTCCGCCATTCTCCGGCACTCGGCGCTCATACCTTGTTGACCTCGGACGCGGGCCTCGGCGTGGCACCGAGGCGTTCCTCGGTCCTGCGCACATAGCTGCGTCTCACGGCGGTGCGGGCCGCCATGACCGCCGCCGTCAACGCTCCGAGGATGATCGTGCTGGCGCCAAGATCACCGACCCACTCGGAACCGCTCCAGGCTTGCAGGGCCAGTTTCAGCCCCCGGATCAACATGATGGATGCAGAGACGGATGCGGCGAGAACGAAGCAGAACGCGCACACGAAGAAGGCGCCGCGGAAAGCGAAATCGAAGGCGCGAAGCCTGATGCCTTGCCATTCCACGAACGCGATGCGTCTCAAGCTCCCGAACAAGTTCGTCAGTTCGGTTCGAGTTCGTCCAAACAGGGCTTCGATGTCGGCTTGGCCGACATCGGGCTTGCCAGAGCGGCCTTCGACAGGCTCCCCGCGGCGCGATCGTGCGTCTTCTTCCTGTGCGACCATAGAGGTCTAGCGGCGGCGCAGCGAGTACCCGAGCAGGGCACCGATTCCGACGGCGATGAGCACGGACTTCAGCGGATTCTCGCTGATCACCGTCTCGACCTGCCCTTTGGCCTGACTCGCACGTTCCTTGCCGGACTCGTAGGCCTGGCTCGCGCGCTCCTTGCCCGCTTCGTACGCGGCAGCGCCACGCTCGCGGATCTGGTCGGCCACGTCGGCCGCGCTGGCCACGGCGGAGGCACCCAGACCCTTCACGTCCTCGAAGACCCGATGAGATTGCTCGCTCAGGCTGCGCACGGCCTGACGGCCGGTCTTTCCATCACTCGATTGCACGTTCCCTTGAATGTCCATGTCCATGCTCCTTCGTTCCATCTGTGCCTGTAACGCGCAGCGCTTCGCGCTACGTCTCGTACCTAGGCAAGAGCAAGGATCGTTCCAGGTGCGCCCACCAGGCTGCCGTCTCCAGGAGCGCAGAGAGACGCTCTCGAAGCCAGCTTTTCCAGGCCAAGCCCGAGGGATTTGTACAAAGGGCGGAGCCCTCCGCATCGAGCGCCGGCGGCGGCGCTTCTATCGCTTCTGTTCGGCGACGACCGGCACGGACTTGGTCCAGTACGGCTCGACCTCGTAGTGCAGGGCGAGCTCTTCCAACCATTCGCGACACGCCATCTTCTTGCAGTCCTTCTCGACGTAGGGCGGCGAGGCTTCGATGCGCTCGCGGGGCACGTCGGTGACGACGAAGAGGTTCTGATCCTGGTCCAGGCTGACCGTCGTCTTCTGCCAGGGCAGGGCGACCTGCAGCTTGCCCAGCTCGACCACGGAATAGGCGATGCGCCCCTCCATCGGGTCGATCATGACGTGCTCGATCTTCCCGAGCTCCTCGTTCTGCTTGCCGCGCAACTTCGAGCCGTCGATGTCGGCCGTGCTGACCAGCCGGCCCGGCTCGGCCTGGCCGATGGTCGGATCCGCCGGCAGCTTGGCGCAGACGAAGGCCTGGCGCTCGACGGCGGGCAGGATAGCGACGCCCTTCTTGAACGAGGGGCAGGCGCCGAGCTGCTCGCTGGTGAGCAGCGTGCGGATCTCGCATTCCCCTTCGCTCTTCTTCGAAGGCTTGGACTTCGGCGTGAAGTACAGGGCGATCCAGGGCACGAGACGGCGGCTTCCGCCGACTCCGAGCAGACCTCCCTCGGAGATCACCGCATAGGCGAGCTGGCCATCGGCGGAATCGACGATCAAGGCGTCGAGCTTGCCGATCGGCACGTCGCCGCCTCCCATGATTTCCATGCCCGCGAGCTTGTCCGCCCGGTAGATGTGGATTTCCGGTTCAGCCACGGCAGGGATTGCTCCGTCCTGCCGACTGGTCTTCTTCGAGCTCTGAAAAGCGAAAGCGAATCCCCCGAGCGCAATCGTCGCGAGGCACAGAGTCTGAATCTTGATTGTCATCTGAATTGATTAGGTGCATTCATCGACGCCCGAGCAATCATTCGCTCCGGTGCCGGTCGATGAATTTTCTGGCAAGGTCCTGAGCAGCCCTTATCGACACGAGATCCCGTGCAGACTTGTGGGTTTCGCCTGGGGGCACGCAACGCGCGTACCAGGAGCCGCGCGGCGCAGGATCGCGCGCCCGCGCACGCGCGGGCGGGGTGGATGACGAACGGGCTACCCCAGCTTGCACGCGGACTTACAAAGGGAAGGCAATCCGGCTTTCTTCGGCGAGGATCGCGTTACACTGACGGACGCCTTCCGGTGCCGCCTCCAACGAGGCAACCCCCTAAAAGCAAAAAGAGCCCCCTTGGCAAAGTCTGCTCCGAAACTGTCGCTTCTGGTCATCGACGACGACCGCGATTTCCGCACCAGCCTCGTCGCGCTGCTCAGTCGAGAAGGCGCGATCGTCAAGGACGCGGAAAGCCTGGAGTCCGCTCGGACGATCATGGCGACCCAGGCTTTCGACGCCCTGTTCGTCGACCAGCAGCTGCCCGACGGCCAGGGTCTCGCCCTGCTCGGGGAGACCGAGCGCAAGGTCGGACCCGAGATCGTGATGATCACCGGGCACGCGACGGTCAACGATGCCATCGACGCCCTCAAGCAGGGAGCCCTCGACTACCTGACCAAACCCCTCGATCCCGCCAAGCTCGAGAGCACACTCGTCCACCTGCGGCGCACCCTCGGGCTCAAGCGCGAGCTGAGCGAGCTGCGCGAGGAGCTGCGCCAGCGCGGACGCTTCGGCACCCTGATCGGCCGCTCGGCCTCGATGCAGCCGGTGTTCGACCTGATCCAGCGCGTCGCGCCGACCAACGCGAGCGTGCTGATCCAGGGCGAGAGCGGCACGGGCAAGGAGATCGTCGCCGCCGCGATCCACGAGCTCAGCCAGCGCGCGGACAAGCCCCTGCTCGCGGTCAACTGCGGCGCGATCCCGGAGTCCCTGATCGAAAGCGAGCTGTTCGGCCACGAGAAGGGCAGCTTCACCGGCGCCGACAGGCAGCACAAAGGCCACTTCGAGCGCGCCGACGGCGGGACCCTGTTCCTGGACGAGATCACCGAGATGCCCCTGCAGTTCCAGGTCAGGCTGCTGCGCGTCCTGGAGACCGGGATGGTTCACCGCGTCGGCAGCAGCGCGGCTTTCAGCACGGACGTGCGCGTGCTCGCGGCGACCAACCGCGATCCGATCGAGGCGATCCGCGCCGGCAAGCTGCGCGAGGATCTTTATTTCAGGCTGGCGGTGTTCCCGATGCGCCTTCCGCCCCTGCGCGAGCGCCAGGGCGACGTGAGCCTGCTCGCGCAGCACTTCCTCGAAGCGCTCAACGAGACCAACCAGACCGACAAGCGCTGGGCCGACGGAGCCTTGGCCGAGCTCGAGCAGCGGGAATGGAAAGGCAACGTGCGCGAGCTGAAGAACGCCGTCCAGCGCGCCTACATCCTCGCCGACGACCAGCTGCGCGCCGAGGACACGGTCGCCTTCCCGACTCGAGCCTTCGCCAAGGACGCGAATCCGCTGGGGATCCAGGTCGGGACCTCGATCGCGGCCGCCGAGCGCGAGCTGATCCAGGCCACCCTCGACCACGTGCTCGGCGACAAGCCCGCCGCGGCCGCCATCCTGGGGATCAGCCTGAAGACCCTCTACAACCGGCTGAACGTGTACGAGGCTTCACACAGCTGAGGCCGGACCACCGCCAGAACTCGCTCAGAACCGCCGGACCTTTGAACCAATTACACGGGCAGGCTGCTCCGGCGCGAGCGCCCGCTCCTCCCGGCCCCTGGCACGTTTCGTGCTTCCTCCAGCGCAGATCGAGGGATGGTTCCCTCGGCACTTCGCTTCTACTCGGAGGACTCTTCCATGCTTCGCTGGGCCATGACCTTTCTCGTCGTCGCGTTGATCGCGGCAATTCTGGGCTTCGGCGGGATCGCCGGAACCTCTGCCGGCATCGCCGTGACCCTCTTCTGGGTTTTCGTCGTGCTGTTCCTCGTCTCGCTGGTCGTGTCGATGATCAGCGGCAAGCGTACGATCGTTCCTTGACGACGCGGAGCGCGGACGCGGCGCGCGCCGTCGCTTCCCCTCCGCTTCGAGGATTTCTCGACGAAGCTGCCGCATCCCTCGCAGGGGCCGGCAGCTTTCCAGTCCTTGACAGCGTTTTCTCGTCTTTCGAGTGCCGGGTGACCGGCTGAAAATTGGTTCCGGCAGCCATGGTGAGCAAGAGGGAAGTCGTCGATCACGCGCTGGGCGAAGCAGCGCCCTTGCTCGAGCGCCTGCGCAAAGCGCTGGCCCATGATCTGCGGACTCCGCTCGGAACGATCGGCAACTACGCGACGATCCTCGAGTACCACGACCAGGCCAAGCCAGAAGAAGTGCGCGCCTTCGCCGGCCGAATCCGCACGAGTGTGGTGCGCACGGCATCGATGCTCACCTGCATGACGGATGCGCTGACCCTGGCGATGCGCAAGAATGCCAAGCGGGGCGCGGAGCCCGCGACCATCCTGCGCTCGCTGCTCTCGGAGCTGGGCATCCACGGTCATTTCGCAGCGAACGCGAACGAGCCCGTCACCTGCCTGGAGCTTGATCCGGATCTCTTGACCTTCTGCTGGCGCGCGTTCCTGGGGATCACGGCTCCTTCCGCTCCCCAGGGGGGCCTGGATCTCGACTTTGCCTGCAGCGTGGAGGACGCAAGCGTGAGCATCGACCTGCTGCTGGGAGCTCAGCAGAGGGAACCGGACATCGAGTGCATCGACTGCAGCGTGTATGTGCTGCGGCATTTCGATTCACCGGCTCAGGATGCCTGTTTCGCGATGAGCATCGCCGAGCATCTGGTCGCGGCGCGCGGGGGATCCCTCCAGATCCACGGCAAGGCCGGCGCGGCGAGTCGACTGCGTTTGCGCCTGCCGATCTGGAACTGAACAGGCTGCGAAGGGTCGCGCAGTTCGCGCGGCCGGGCCGCTGGCACGGTACGCCGCTTGCATCACTCCGGTCAGGCGGCTCCTTCGAGAGGGGCCCGAGTCCGCAGCGCCCCACGACCTCGTTCCCCGGAGTGTCTCCATGTCATCCAGCCATCTCACCACCATCCAGGCCATCCGCGAGCGCGCACGCCGTCATATCGAGGATGGCGCCGTGACGCCGAGCTACGGCTGTGATCGCGAAGTCGTGCTGCGCCTGCTCAACGAATCTCTGGCAACCGAGATCGTCTGCACCCTGCGCTACAAGCGTCATTACTACATGGCACAGGGCATGCACTCCGAGGGCGTGGCGGCGGAATTCCTCGAACATGCCACGACGGAAGCCGCCCACGCGGATCGCATCGCTGCCCGCATCGTGCAGCTGGGCGGTGCGCCGAATTTCTCGCCCGACGGCCTGAGCGGCCGCAGCCATGCCGAGTACATCGAGGGCGACACTCTGCGCGAAATGATCGCGGAGGACCTGATCGCCGAGCGTATCGCGATCGAATCCTACGGCGAGATGATCCGCTACATCGGCGACGGCGATTCCACGACGCGCACGATGCTCGAGGAGATCCTCGCGACGGAGGAGGAGCACGCCGACGACATGTCGAACCTGCTCAGCGGCGTCGACGACACGCGACCCAGCTCGCGCGAATCCGGAATCACCCCGGCCAAGCGCCAGAACGGTCCCGCGGTCTCCGCCGTGCCCGACGGCGCGAGCCGGACGGCCGCTCCGAACCCTGCCGCTGCGAGCGGCGTCGGCAAGCTCGGCAAGGGCGAATGAACACCATTTGATGCTGAAGACGATCTCATCCCCGTTCCTGCGTGGACTCGCCGTGATCATCCCGATCGTGCTGACGATCGCGTTGATCGCCTGGGTCTTCATTTGGGTCGACAGTCTGATGAAGCCCTTCATCGCCACGTCGCTCTGGATTCCGGGTCTGGGCATCCTCACGCTTTCCGTGATCTCGCTGTTGATCGGCGCGGCGGCGCTCTGGCCGCGCACCAGGAGCTTGGTGGACCGCGCGGAGAGCTCGATGCAGGTCATCCCCGGCATCAAGCTGATCTATTGCCCGATCAAGGAATTCGCGGACGGGTTGTTCGGGGAGAATCGTTGTTTCGACAAGCCCGTCCTGGTGACCCTCGGCGGCGGACTCGAGGCGCAGGTGATCGGTTTCGTGACGAGAGACGATCTGGCGGCCTTCGGCATCAGGGACAAGGTCGCGGTGTACTTTCCCCAGTCCTACAACTTCGGCGGCAACCTGCTGATCCTTCCGCGCGAGCGCTTGACCGCGCTCGACGCCGAGAGTTCGGCAGTGATGTCGTTCATCATTTCGGGCGGCGTGGCCGGCATCGACGCTTGCGCTTCGAGCGCCCTGACCTCGCGCACAGCGCAGGTCCGCGCCTTGCGCAATGCACGCAGCAGCCGTGTACGGCTCGCCGGCTGATCCAGCATTCCAAGCAAGTTTCCATGCAGACCGACGGAGGTGAATCATGAGCAACGAAGTCAATCTGGCGCACGAAGGCGAGGCGGTCCACCAGCTCCAGAAGAGTGAGCTGTCCCAGGGCATCATCGGCATTTTCGACGCGCCGCACGCCGCGAACCAGGCTTTCGAGTGCCTGCTGCAGCGCGGCCATCAACCGAACGAGATCGGAATCATGATCGCGGAGGAGACGAAGAAGCGTTTCTACCTGCCTTCGCTCCTGACTCACCCGTTGGACGCGCCGGAGACGACGCTCACGCCCGAAGAGGAAGAAAAACGCGTCGACAAGCTCGAGACCCGCGCCGTGATGCAGGGTGCGGGAGCCGTGTCCGCAGTCGGCGCTCTCGGTGGCCTGATCGTCGCCGCCACTGCCGCCGTGATCGTGCCGGGACTCGGCCTCTTGTTGCTCGGTCCGCTCGCCGGACTGGGCGCGGGATTCGGCGCCTACGTCGGCGGCGTGTACGCGGTGCCCGCGATCGAAGCCGACCACGCCAAGCAGATGGCACAGTACGAAGCCGAAGTGAAAGCGGGGAAGGTGCTCATCCACGTGACACCGCGCGACGCCGACGACGAACGCGAGATCCGCAAGCAGTGGGACCGGATCCGCGGCGTGGACAGCAGCGCGAGTTGAGCTAACGTTCTTGCACAGGCCGCGTACCTTCGGTGGCCTGGCCTTTTCCACTTGCCCGCGTCGCGGGCTCCCTAGCGAGGATCACTCATGGGCAATGAAATCAGCACCCTCGAACTTCGCCAGCTCCAGGACGGCAAGCGCGACTTCGCGCTGATCAACGTCCTTTCCGAGGCCGAGTTCCGCGCCGGCAGCATCCCGGGATCTGGGCATGCGTCCGTCGACGCTCCGGAATTCCTGAAGCACGTCGAGCTGTTGACCGGCGGAAACAAGCACATGCACGTCGTCGTCTATTGCGCCGGACCGCGCTGCGACGCTTCGACTCGAGCGGCGAACATCCTGGTCGACGCGGGCTACACCAAGGTCGAGGAATACCGCGGAGGCATGGAAATCTGGCATTCCTCTCCGCACGGATTCCACGGCCAGCCGGGCAACCAGGTCGCGAGCGGCGACCGCCGCCTCGATGGGCAAGACCTCGAGACCGCCCAGGGCTCGCGGCTCGACCAGGCCGATGCCGGCGCTGACGGCGCGCCTGGAAAATCAGTGAAGAGTGCCGAGCGCGACTTCGTGCTGCCCCAGACGAAGCCGGGCCAGGCCACGAGTGTTCCTCATCCCGACGAGATTCAATCGAGCACACGCGGCGGTCGAGGCTAGCCCGCGAGGATGGTGCAAAAATGGACAAGCGCCCCGGAACCCGACCGATGTCGTTCGAGCGTGCCATTGCCGACCCGGCCGCCGTATTTTCCTCGCCGCAGGAAGTGTTGGACGATCTGCGCTTGACCCGCACGCAGAAGCTCGAGGTGTTGCGCCGCTGGGCCTATGACGCGGATCGGCTGGCTGTCGCGGAGACCGAGGGCATGGGCGGAGGTGAGCCTTCGCTGCAGGGCCGCGTGCTCGACGCCTTGAACCAGCTGGAGCGAGAAATGTTCGGTACCAGCTCGCCGGCCCAGCACTCGCCGCCCGGTCCGAGCTGATCATCGACCGCGCATGCTTCTGAAACGGGTCGACGCGAACCACGATCGCGCCGGCCGAATCTTTATGCGGGCTTCGCTGCGCGACGCGCGGGCCTGAGCGTGTGTCGCGCTCGGGTAATGCCGAACGGCAACTGACGGACTCATGTCACGGTCTTCGCGAAGTGGCATAATGATTCCCGGGCGACAACCGGCATGCTGCGCATCTCGAATCAAGGAGTCATTCTCGCCTTCGCTCTGATCGTCCTCCTGCTCGGGGTGAACGCGGGCATCACGTACCGCAACACGGTGAGCCTGCACGACGAGGCCAGCGCCGTCCAGGGCACCTACAACACGATCGAAGCGATCGATGAGGCTCTCGTGGCGGTCAAGGAGATCGAGGATGGCCACCGCAGCTACCTGTTCACGGGTGACGAGAATTACCTGCAACCCTATCGCGACGGTATCGAGAAACTGAAGGCGCGAGTCGAGAGTGTGAAACTCCTCGTCGGGAACAGTGCGGAGATGAAGGCGCGCCTGGCAGATTTCGACGTGGTGATCGCACAGAGCTTGGATCAAATCGCAGGGGCACTCGATGCGCGAGGGAAAGAGTTCGGAATCGACGCACCGGCGGATCCTCAAAGGCTCGAAGCTGGACGGCGCGCGGCAGAAGCGATCCTGGCGCTCGGACGGGAGCTGGTGGCGGAGCAGAAGGCCAGGCTCGCGGCCCGCTCGACTGCCGCGGACGACACCTTCAATACCGCGGTGCTGAGCGGCATGGGGACCGCGGCGGCGAGCATCGTGCTGGTCGCGGTCGCCGTGATCCTGATCCGGCGCAACATCCAGGCGCGAACGCGCGCCGCGCGGGAGCTCGAGGAACAGCATGACCTGCTGCAGACCACGCTGGCGAGCATCGCCGAGGGCATCGTGGTCACCGATGCCGCCGGGCGCGTGACCTACATGAATCCGGTCGCCGAGGTGATGACGGGCACCACGCCGAGCTCGGCGCTCGGGCGTCCGCTCGGGGACGTCATGCAGATGCAGTCCGATCCCGAGGTTCGCCGCCTCGACGCGCAGTCCTCGATCGGCGCGGCCGCGTCACCCGCGCCTTTCCGCCAGATCCTGATCTCGACCGACGGCGCCAAGCGCGAAATCGACGAGCGCGCGGCCCCGCTGCTCGACCGCAAGGGCGTTCGCATCGGCACGGTGCGCGCCGTCCGCGACGTGACGGCGCTGCACGCCAACGTGCGCCTGATCGAATCGCTGCTCTCGAGCGAGAAGCAGAATGCCAGCCGTCTGCGCCAGATCGCGGCGGCGGCGTCGACGCTGAATTCCGCTCACTCCCGCGACACCGTGCTCGACGTGTTGCGCGAAGAGGCCAGGACCATCCTGGGCTATGGCGACGCGGTCGTCGTCCTGGGTCCCCAGACCACGCCGGCGCGCGACGCGGTGCTCAGCGTGCCGCTGGTCGGACGCGGCGGACAGACGCTCGGCAAGGTCGAGCTCGTCCATCCGCAGCGCCCCGACGCCAGCCAGGACGAGAGCGCCTTGGCGATCCTCCAGCAGCTCTCGCACATCGCATCCGTCGCCCTGGAGAACGCGCGGCTCTACGAGGAGCTTCGCGAGGGAGATCGGCGCAAGGACGAATTCCTGGCCACCCTCGCTCACGAGCTGCGCAATCCGCTGGCGCCCGTGCGGAACTCGGTGCAGATCATGCGCTCGCCGAGCGCGGACTCGTCCGATCGCGAGCGGGCGCTGGGATCGATCGAGCGCCAGGTGACCCTGCTCGTCCGCCTCGTCGACGACCTGCTCGACGTGTCGCGCATCACGCGCGGCAAGGTCGCGTTGCAACTGCAGGCGGTCGAGCTCGCCGACATCGTCGCCCAGGCGCTCGACGTCAGCCGCGCGGTGATCGAGGCTTCCGGCAACACGCTGGCGGTCGAGATGCCCTCGACTTCCGTGCTGATCGAGGCCGACGCCGTGCGGCTCGCGCAGGTCATCTCGAACCTCCTGGCCAACGCCTCGAAGTACACCGACCGCGGAGGCCACATCCTGCTCGCCTGCCAGGTGAGCGATTCGCAGATCGTGATCCGCGTGCGCGACGACGGCATGGGGATCCCCGAGGAGATGCTGCCGCGGATCTTCGACATGTTCTGGCAGGTCGATCACGCGCTCGAGCGAGCCCAGGGCGGGCTTGGAATCGGGCTCACCCTGGTGCGCCAGCTCGTCGAGCTGCACGGCGGCAACGTCGAGGCCTTCAGCGAGGGGCCGGGCAAGGGAAGCGAGTTCACGATCCGGCTGCCGCGCAAGGAAGTCAGCTTGCGCAAGGCGGTGCCCGTCGCTCCGCCGACCAGCGCCTCGCCCGACCGCAGCCGAAACCCGCAGCGGATCGTCGTGGTCGACGACAACGTGGATTCGGCCGAGAGCCTGGCCTTGCTGCTGCGCTTGCAGGGGCACGAGGTCTCCACCGCGCACGACGGGCTGTCCGCCGTCGAGCTGGTGCTGCGGCAGAAACCATCGCTCGTGCTGCTCGACATCGGTCTGCCGAGCTTGAACGGCTACGACGTCGCTCGCACGCTGCGCGCGCAGCTCGGCTCCGCGATCGTGCTGGTGGCGATGACGGGCTGGGGGCAGGCCGAGGATCGGCGCCGCTCGCAGGAAGCCGGCTTCGACCACGACCTCGCGAAGCCCGTGGACCAGGCCCCGCTGCAGAAGATCCTCGCCGAGCTCGGCGCCTGCCCGGCTTGAGCTGGACCCGGCGCTCGGGCGTGGGCTATGAGTCCCGCCTCGACGCAGAGGCGCAAGGGAACCCCACATGAAAGAGTTGAACGAAGCACAGACCTCATCGACTCCGCACCAGGGCCGTCTCGGATGCCTGCTCGAGCGGTTCGCGCACACGATCACCGTGTGGGTCGGAGGCAATGGCGCCTTCGCGATCGCCTGCGTCGTCGTGGTCGCCTGGATCGTCACCGGTCCGCTGTTCGCCTACTCCGACACCTGGCAGCTGGCGATCAACACCAGCACGACGATCGTCACCTTCCTGATGGTCTTCCTGATCCAGCGCGCGCAGAACAAGGAGTCTCGCGCGACCCAGCTCAAGCTGAACGAGCTGGTCGCTGCTCTCGACGGGGCGAGCAACCGATTGATCGGCGTGGAGAACCTGAGCGAGGACGAGTTGGAAGTCCTCAATCGCCACTACAAGGCCCTGGTCGAGAGCGTCAAGCGCGACGAGCACATCACCGACTCGCATTCGATCGACGAGGCCGAGCGGCGCCACGAGGAGAAGCAGGGCCAGAATCGCCGTGGGCCAGAGAGACCCGCGCGGCGGAACCAGCGCAAGTCCTGACGGTCGCTGCGCCCGCGCCGATTTCAGCGCGCCGCGTAGTCGAAGGCCAGCACGCCCTCGATTCCGCCTTCGAGGATGGCGAGCACCTGGGTCTTGACCTTCTCGTGCAGCGGATGAGGCAAATAGACGTCGCGCGACTTCGCGTCGGTGAACGTCATGCAGAAACCGTGGGTGTAGCCGCGCTGCATGCCTTCCGGCGACGCGTAGGGTCCCCAGGAATAGGAGAGGATTCCGGGGATGTCGGCCTTCAGCGCGCCGATCGCGCCGAACACGCGCTCGATCTCCGCCGCCGTCACGTCGCGGCGGACTTTCAGGATCACCATGTGCACGATCATCGCGCGGCCCCGCTGGTGGTGAGCTCGAGCTTGGGATCCAGCTCCAGGTGCAGATTGCGCACGTGCACGCGCGTGGCACCTCCGGAGTGGACTTGCAGGGCGAAGACGCCGCGCAGCGCACCGTTGGGATCCTCGAGATCGACGCACTTGCGGCCGTTGATCGCCGTCAGCACATGCTGGCCGACCGCCACGATTTCATAGGTGTTCCAGCCGCTCTGGACCACGCGGCCGTCGGTCGGCGCGGCGGGCGAGAGCAGGGCCCGGCCCTCTTCTTCGTAGAGCGCGCCCCACCAGCCGGGGCCGACGTCGGCCTGGTAGCCGCGCATCTCGCCGGAGTCGAGGGCCTGGGAGCGGAACTGGATTCCGCTGTTGCCCGCGTCCTTTTCCAATTGGATTTCGAGCACCATCCGGAAATCGCCGCACTCGAGCTCGCTGACCAGAAAGTTGTTCTTCGCCAGGCCATCGGTCTGTCCGGTGAGCACACCGTCCTCGACACTCCAGATCGCGCTGTCGCCTTTCCAGCCCGCGAGGCTCACGCCGTCGAAGATCTTCCGAGCGGAATCCGCCGTCGCTCGGATCGGCGTCTGCCTTGGGCTCGAGACATAGGCGACGAGATCGCGGATCTCGTCGGGAGACATGGCGTCGATCTGGCCCTCGGGCATCATCGATTGCGTCGCGAGCTTCATCTCGGCGATGTCGGCGCGCGGGATCACGGTCGAGCCCTGCTGGTCGACCAGAGTCACCGAGTCGGCGTTCTGGGTTTTCAGGATCCCGCTGTGCAGCCGCTCGTCCTCGAGCCAGATCATCGTCACCTGGTATTCCTTCGCGACCAGGGCGCTCGGGTCGACGATGTTGGTCAAGAGGTAATCGAGATCGGCGCGGTTCGAGCCCGTGATGTCCGGGCCGACCGCGGCACCGCTGCCGAAGAGCGAATGGCATTGCTGGCAGGTGCGCGAGAACAGCTCGCGGCCGTGTGGCAGATCCGCCTTGGAGAGCACCTCGCTCGTCAGGCGCGACTTGAGCGCGGCGATCTTCACGCGCTTGTCCTCCGGCGTCGCGGCGGCGCGGCCGAAGTGTTTCGCCAGGCCCGCGTCGACGGCGGTATCGCCGAGGTTGGCGAGCTTGCGCGCGACGATCGCGTCCAGGCAGCTCTTGTCGAGCTCGCCCTTGTCGAGCGAGGCGAACAGCGCGCGCGCCCAGGCTTTCCGTTCCGCGAGGGTGTTCACCGCGGCGCGGCGCTCCTCGAGATCGAAGCTCGAGATGCGCCTGGCGATCGTCTCGCCGATGCGCTCCTCGTCGAACACGGCCAGGGCTCCCAGAGTCTTGACGCGCAACGGTCGCTCGTCGAGGAAGCCGAGCAGCGTTTCTATCGATTGCGCGTCGTGGGCGCGCGCGACGACGTCGATGGCGCGCATGCGCTCCAGGACCGTGCGCTTGCGGTCGGAGAGGACG
The DNA here is from genome assembly GCA_035490315.1 of Planctomycetota bacterium. Taxonomy (GTDB): domain Bacteria; phylum Planctomycetota; class UBA1135; order UBA1135; genus JADJQU01. The sequence continues at coordinate 12,329 of DATHET010000063.1, read as the reverse complement.
GCGCGCACCAGCTCCAGGCTTTTCTCGTCGCCGTAGGAAACCGCGATGTTCTGGGCGAGCTCGCGCACGCGCGCGTCTGGGCTCGCGCCCAGTTGTGCCGCGACCTTGCTCCAGGACTGCGGCGCGCGTGCATCGCGGTGGACGGCGAGCGAGCGCTCCAGCTCCTCGAGCAACATCAAACGCTGCGCGCTGTCCTTGGAGGTCGCGAGATTCGAGACGAGCAGCTCGTGCTGCGCCGGCAACTCGGCGAGGCGGCGGTACACGAAGCGCGAGACCGTCGGGATCTTCGAGGCGCTTGCCAGCTCGATCGAGCGCGCGGGATCCGCCAGCAAGGCGGGCTCGACCGCGTACCAGTACATCAGCGGCAGGTTGTGATCCTTCGCGTCTTCCGCGTGGGCGACGAGGCTCGCCGCGATCGGAAGTCGGTCTGCGAGCGGCAGCCGCTGCAGCGCCGAGCTCACGTAGAGGCGCACCACAGGCGAAGCGCTGGTGCGCGCGAGATCCGCGATCTTGCCCATCAAGCCCGCGCTCGGCTTGCCGCGCTCGCAAACCAGCTGGATCGTCCAGGCCTGCACGTAAGCCAGCGGGCTGGCCAGCATTTCCGATGCGACCTCGTCGCTCAGGCCGCTGGTGACGTGCAAGGCCCATAGCCAGCGCAGGGCGCGGGGCTCGTTCTTGGTCTCGGAGCGCAGGTGTGTGATCAGCGCCGCGTGCACCTTGGCGTCGCTGCCGCGCTGAGCGAGGACCGTTCGCGCGCGCCGCACCTCGAACTCGTTGGCCGAGGCCTGCAACTCGACGAGCTGCATCGAATCCAACGCCGCAAGATTCACGGTCTTGGGCGCGAGATCGCCGCAGCGCACCCGGTACATGCGGCCGTTCGTGCGATCCCAGACCTGCGGATCGGTCAGGTGGCAGGCCTGCTTGTCGTACCAGTCGATGAAGTAGACCGCGCCGTCGGGGCCGAGCTTGAAATTGATGCCGCGAAACCAGGCGTCGTTCGCGAGCAGGAAATCATCGCCGTGCTTGCCGACGAACCCAGAGCCCTCGGCTACGAGCAGATCGTTGTTGACCCGGTTGCCGTGGATGTTCTCGAACAGGATCGTGTCGCGGTACTTGGCCGGAAACTTGTCCCCGAGGTAGATCAGCGCCCCGCAGTGCGCGTGGCCGCCGCCCGCCGAATCCGAGCGCAGGTTTCCGCTGTGAGGAGTCTCGCCGAGGTAATGGCGATGGTCCGCGATGGTCTTGATGTCGTCGTAGACGTAGTCGCCGAAGTGCTCGCCGCCCTGGCGCTCGTAACGCGCGCCCTGGATCATGTGGTAGAGGTGCGGGATCACGCAGGCGGTCTCGAAGGCCTGGCCGCGGTCGTTGAAATCGACGCCCCAGGGATTCGAGGTGCCCCAGGCGAAGACTTCGAACTCGCGGCGCGTCGGATGGAAGCGCCAGATGCCGGCGTTGAGCGGCGTGCGGTCGCCGTCCTTCGTCCCCGGTTTCCCGACGCGGCTGTGGGTGAACACGCCGTGGCATCCGTAGAGCCAACCGTCCGGTCCCCAGGTGAAGGCGTTCAGCGTCTCGTGCGTGTCCTCGTAGCCCCAGCCGTCGAGCAGCGTCTGCGCCGGCCCGTCGGGGACCAGGTCGTCGTTGGAGTCGGGGATGAATTGAAAGTACGGCGCGGCTCCGATCCACACGCCGCCATGGCCGACTTCGAGGCCGCTGATCAGATTCAAGCCCGAGACGAACACCGTGCGCTTCTCGAACTTGCCATCGCCGTCCACGTCCTCGAAGACCAGGATGTCGTCCTTGCCTTCGCCTTCCTTGGCGCGGGTCGGGTAGGTGAAGGCCTCGGCGACCCACAGCCGGCCGCGCGCGTCGATGGTCAGCGCGATCGGCTGGTGCAGATCGGGCTCGGCCGCGATCACGTCGACGGAGAAACCCGCCGGCACGCGCATCGCCTTGGCGGCATCGGCGGCGCTCTGACCTTCGATCTTCGGCGGATCGAGGGCCAGGACCGGCGGAGTGCCGCTCGGACGCTCGAACTTCGGCTCCTGCGCGTGCAGGCGCAGATCGTCGAAATTGATGTGCCCCCAGCCGCCTGACTCGTCGTCGACGATGCGCACCCGGATCTGCCTGTCTTGATTCGCGCCCAGCGGCACGACGATGCGCTGCATCGTCTCGTAGTTCGCGCCCGAGGTGGTGAAGAAGGGCTTGGGCGCTCCTTCGACCCAGAATTCCACGCGCTCGCCGCTGCCTGTGCCGCCGCCGACGAGAAAGCTCGCGAAGGGCTGCTTGGCCAGGAACCAGTCCGAGGTCAGGCTGCCCTTGGCCTCGTCGCCGACCTTCTCGTAGCCGCCGATCCAGAATTCGCCGGCGTGGTGGCTCGTCTCGCGGCCGCGCCGGGCGACCGCGTCGCCGCGGATCGGCTGGCCCTGGAAAGCGTCGCCTTCGACCGTCCAGTGCGAGAGGTCGCCGGATTCGAAGTCGAGGTTGTTCTCCGCGCGCTTGTCAGGTTCCTTGTCGGGAGGCTTGACCTGCAGCTGGGGCGCGCCGCTGCGCTGGAACAATACGAACGTGCCCCGCTTGTTGCCGATCACGAAGTCCGCCATGCCGTCCTGGTCGACGTCGGCGCTGGAGAGCTGCGTGCCGACCCCAGAGTTGTCGTCGGCCAGGTAGGGCGTGTAATTCGCGCCGTTGTCGTCGCGCGTCAGGCGGAACCAGGCGACCACCGCGGGCGAGCCGGGCTGTGGATCGCCCTGGGAGCCGTGCGACCACCAGCGCTTGCCGGTGACGATGTCCATCAGGCCGTCGCGGTCGACGTCGACCAGGAGGACCGCGTGCAATTCGGCAAAGCAGATTCCGTTCGGGTCGTCGTCCATTATGCGGTGCTCGAGAAACCTGGCCCCCGAGGAGCTCGGCTGCTGCTCGAACCACGACAGGCCGAATCCGTGGGCAGCGAGCGACGTGATCACGTCGTTGTCCCCGTCGCCGTCGACGTCGTAGGCGTACATCTGGGCCCCGCCCTGGCGATCGCCGAACATGTGCTCGTGCCGCTGCCACAGGGGTCCGAGCTGCGCGGGCTGCCGCCACCAGCCCGTGTGCTCGATCAGGTCCAGGCGGCCGTCGCCGTCGATGTCGCCGATCCCCAGGCCGTGGGTGAAGCGCTGGAAGCCCATGTCGGGCGTCGCGATGTGCCAGATCCACGGCGCCCTCGGATCCGCGGGGTTGGCGCTGGCCCAGCCGAGCCGGCCGTCCTTGGCGCAGACCAGATCGCGTTTGCCGTCGGCATCGATGTCGACGAACTGCGGCGACTCGTCGTCGACCACGTCGAGCACCAGGTGGCGCGTCCACAGCTGATCGGTCTTGCCTGGATTGTGCAGCCACTCCGCTTTCGTGCCGGGGAAGCCGACGAACAGGATGTCCTTCCAGCCGTCGGCGTCGACGTCGACTGGCCAGGCGAAGAAATTGTCCGAGTAGCCGGCGGGATCGAAGGGCGTGGGAGGGTAGAGCTCGATGTGGTTCTGGAAGTCCGGGCCGCGGTACAGCCAGGGTCCCGAAGCCACGTCGACGTGCCCGTCGCGGTCGAAGTCGGCGGCCGCCGCGCCTTCGCTGAAGAACTCGTGCGACAGCTCGGCGCGCTCGAAGTGCAACTGCGGAATCTGCCGGGGGCTTGGGAGAGTGGCCAGAAGCAAGACGACGAATGTCACGGTGACCTCCGAGATTCGAGAGTTGGCTGGGAGTGCCGGCGGGACGTGCCGCGCTCCCGCGGATGGCCGATTGTACGGATCACCCAAGCGAGCGGCGCCGCGAGGACCACAGTCCTCGCGGCGCCGCATTGGTTTCAGAGCCCGGATGCCGCTGGAGCGACAGCCGGACGACTCACCCGATCAAGGCGCGATCTGCGCCTCGAGGGCGTCGGTCAAGGTCGCGTTGTTCGGCGCGGCGAAGCCCTGATCGCGTCCCCAGAATTGCATGCGGACGGTGTTGCCGACCACCTGCAGACCCGGATCTCCCGTGTTGCCGGCGATGAACGTGTTCATGTCGAGCGTGTAGGCGCCCGAGCAATCGTTGCCCGTCGGGTTGCCGCCGGAATTGAGCGGTTGCGAGCGCTTCACCGGCGCTGCGACGCACAAGGTTCCGCCGGAGAACGGCGACGCATCGCGGCCGGTCAGGCTGTAGATCATCAAGCCCGGCTTCAGGTTGCGGACGTTCGACCCTTGGACCGTGAAGCCGCTGCCCGCGGAGACCGACGGGCTCGTGCCGGTGAACGAGATCGCCGGCGTGCAGCCGAGCGAGTTCTGCTTCGCCGTGCAGTACGCGACCGGAGGTGTCGTGCACACCGAGGCCGTCGTGGTGTGGAAGGAAATCGGCGCGTCCTCGGGGCTCGACCAGACGATGTTGTTCGTGCTGGTGGCCGCGATGTAGTACTGGAACACCGTGTTGCAGGCCGTCGCGGGGAAGTTGGCGTCGTAGAGGCCGCCGCCCAGCGGAACCAGCGGTGACGATGTCCAGTTGCCCGTGGTGCGGTACCACAGGAACTCCGTGCCTGCCGAGATCACGTTCGGCGAGCTCTCGGTGATCTGCACGCGCAGCGAGGCGCCCGTGTTCGAGATCGCGGCCGGTTGACCGTTGGGGAAGGCGAAGGACAAGAGCGGGCTGCCGACCCACCAGACGAACAGTCCGCTTTCGAGGTCCGAGCCGGTGACGACACCGTTGGGGTGCCACGGGTAGACGTTCCACAAACCGTTGAAGCTCGGAGCGTCCGACCCGTTGTAGGTGTCGAACCAGGCGACTTCAGGCGGGTTGGTCGCGCTCTGCGCCAGGTCGTACACGCGCAGTCCGCTGCGGTAAGCAGCCTGGTACAGCGTGGTGCCGGCGGTGTATTCGTTGTGCGGGATCGCCGGGTTGTTGTTCGTGAACGTGCCCAGTAGCACCGGTTGCGATGTGCCGAGATTCTGGATGTCGAAGACGATGTTGATCGTCGGACCGCCGTTGTTCGGGACGTAGAGCTCGTCGTTGATGTAGAGGAACTTCTTGTCGGCGGACAAGGTGCACTGGTGGGCGTACTGTGCGTTGGGCCACAAGAGGCGCGTCGCCGTCACGTTGGTGATGTTCGCCTTGTTGGTGACGTCGAGGATGTCGATGCCCGTGTTGCCGTAGCCACCGTTGAAGCCGCCGCAAGCGAAGGCGATCTCCTTGCCCGCGAGCGGGCCGGAGGTGTAGTTCACCAGGGTGACTTCGTGCGTGTAGCGCGTCGTCCAGGATGTGACGTACACCGGCGCGTTCGGCGTCACGTTGAGGTCGTAGATGCGCAGGCCGTTCGATCCGCCGCCGGAGCGGTAGAGGAAACCGGTCTGCTGGTTGATCTCCATCGAGTGGGTCGCCGTCGGCGCCGGGCCCGTGGTGACCGTGTTGACCAGGGTGACGTTGCCGCTGTCGATGCCGCTGAGGCTGATGACCTGGATGCCGCCGCCGCCTTCGCTGACCGCGTACGCGAAGTCACCGAGCACGGGGTGCTTGTACACGCGGATGTCGCGCCACAGGCTCGCCGGCCCCGCGACGTATCCGACGTTGACGGTCTGGCCGGGCGTCGTGATCTCGGCGAAACCGGTGCCGCCGTAGAGTCCCATGATCGCGTACTGGCGACCGGAGGGTGAGACGTAGCCCCAGCCCGAGTTCCCGTTGTTCTGCCCGGCGCCCCAGGTGTTCAGCGGCAGCCATGACAGAAGCTTGACGTTCATCGAAGTGAACGGCGACGAGCTGTACGAGCCGGCGCCTCCGTTGACGGAGGCCGGAATGAAGGAGGGCAGCGGCGCGCCATTGACTCCGAGCGGCGAGTGATACCCCGGTCCGGTGTAAGGCCGCTGGCGATCGAGCACCTTGCCGTCGTCCTCGTGAGCGAACAGGAAGGCTCCCAGCGCCGTTGCGGCGGCGAGTGCCAGGAACACACTGCGAATGGATCCAATCATCATGGGGAGAGAGTCCGTTGTGCGGGGCTCGGTGGAGATCGGGGCGGAAGCCTCTCCTCCCATGCTACCCCTCAATCCGCCGTGCCAAGGCCGTGTGAATCGATTGTCAGCTTCGAGTTGGCCGATCGAGCGACGGACCGAGGACCAGGACGATCAATCGAGGGGCGCGCACCACTCGGCCGCCAGGGGCGGGTCGGTCAAGGTCTGGAGGAAGCTCTTGAGGTCGCCGAGCTCGGCCGCGCTGAGCTCGAGCGGCTTCAAGACCGTCTCCTGGTGGTGGCCGGCCGGCGCCGCCCCCTCGCGGGTCGAGTAGAAGCGCAGCACGGCATCGAGGTCGGCGAGCTGACCCTGATCCATATAAGGAGGCGTCAGGGCGCAGTTGCGCAGGCTGGGCGTGCGGACCGCGCCCCACAGGTCGGGGTTGCGGGCCAGGTAGCGCAGGTGCTCGCTCGCCGGACCTTCGCGGGCGTCCGAGTAGGTGCCCGCCGCGTTGAAGGGGTCGGAGAGCACGCGCTCGACACCTTCCAGGCGGGACGAGTCCGTGCGCTCGCCGCCGGACAGGGGGCGCAACTGCAGGTCATGGAACTCGCCGTCGGAGAGCAGGGCTCCGGTGTGGCAGGCGCGGCAACCCGCCTTGCCGATGAAGAGCTTCAGGCCTCGCTGGGCTGCGGCACCGATCGCGCCCAGGTCGTGTTCGTCGCGGCTCGCCAGGCCGCGCGCGAAGCGGTCGAAGGGCGAATTGCCGCCGACGAGACGGCGCTCGTAGGCGGCGATCGACTTGCCGGCGTTGGCGAAGACGCGATTCGCGGCGTCGCGCTGGGCTTCCGACATCGCGAGCCAGGCGCGATTCAGCGGCGTGTCGCCCTGCTCGGGTCGGGCCGCGTCGGGCCATCCGCCCATGTCGGGCAAGGCGCCGAAGACGGCTTCGTACTCGGCGCGCAGACGCTCGTCCTGCGCGAGCAGCCGCGCCAGCGCGACGCGGTTGCCGCCCATCTCGAGCGGATGCTCGATCGGTTGCAGGGCCTGGGACCACAACGTGTCCGCGCGCCCGTCCCAGAACAGCCAGCGCTGGAAGGCCACGTTCATGAGGCCCGGAGCGTTGTGCTCGGTGCGCCCCGCCGCTTCCGCGATGGGCTTGCCGTCGCTGAAGCCCTTGGCGGGGTCGTGGCAGTGGGCGCAGTTGAATTTCCCGTCGCCCGAAAGCCGCCGCTCGAAGAACAGCCGCCTGCCCAGTTGGGCCGCGCGCGGATCGTCGGCGAAGGCGTTGGTCGGATCCGGCGGGGGAGTCCCCAGGCCGGTCATCTTCGCGATGATCGCGATCTGCTTCTCGTCGAACTGGACGGCCTCGGCCTTGCCGTCACCGGCCGCGATCCACGCGGAGGCCAGGAGCAGACTCGTGGCGCCGAGCGCAAACCAGCGGAAGTCGATCACCACTCAATTCTATGGCGGATGGCGACCTGCGGCGCCAGGGCAATTCTCCAGGGTGACTGCACGGATACATATTCGAGCTCCAGAGCCACCTGGGCGCGTTGCCCGCGGCCCGCGCGGCGCGCACAATCCCCGGATGGTTCCGATCGCCAGCACCGAGCTTTGGACGCGCATGGCGATCCTGGTCGCGCCGCTGCTCGTCACCATCGCCGTCCTGGTCTTCGTCGTGCGCCACAAGGCCCGTGAGAACGAGAAGCGCAAGGAGGCCTGGAACCGATTCGCGATCGAGAATCGCTTGAAGCTCAGCAGCGAGCCGACGAGCTGGCTCAGGCGCGGCGAGCTCCACATCAGCGGTCAGGTCGGCGGCATGCAGCTCGACATCTCGACGTACCAGGTGCGCGTCGGCAAATCGACCCAGACCTGGGTCAAGGTGCGCACGCTCGGCCCCGGGCCCGCGGGCAGCTTCAGCGTCCAGCGCGAAAATCTCCTGACGCGCGCTGGAGCGCTGATCGGCATGGGCGGAGTCGATGTGGGGCAACCGGAGTTCGACAAGCAGTTCCTCGTGCGGTCTTCGCCTGAGACCCTGGCCGCTGAAGTCCTCGACTCCGCCTTGCGAGAGCTCATCACAGGCCTGACGCGCCACCCGAAACTCAGCTACGAGGACGGCGCGATCGATCTCGTCTGGCACGCCGACGACGATTCGAAAGAGCAGCTGGCGGCCGCGGTCCAGCTGCACGCGATGTTGCGCGGAGCCTTCGTCCGCATGACCCGGCGCGTGGGCTGAGCGGCGGATTTCGGCGCCGCACTTTCGACGATCCGGCGCATGCAAGACCTCGCTCCGATCCTCGCCAAGCTCAATCCCGAGCAGCGACGCGCCGTTTTGACGACCGAGGGGCCGGTCCTCGTGCTCGCGGGAGCCGGGAGCGGAAAGACGCGCGTGATCACCGTGCGCATCGCGCACCTGCTCGCTTCCGGTGTCGAGCCGCGGGCGATTCTCGCGATGACGTTCACGAACAAGGCCGCGGGCGAGATGCGCGAGCGCGTTGCCGAGCTGGTCGGGAAGCAGAAGGCCGCGGAATTGACGGTCGGAACGTTCCACGCCTTCTGTTTGAAGCTGCTCAAGGAGCACGCCGAGCTGCTCGGCTACCCGCGCGACTTCGCGATCTGCGATTCCTCGGATCAGCTCGGCGCCTTGAAGGGCGCTCTGCGCGAATTGCGCGTCGCGGAGACTTCGATCCAGCCGGGAGCCCTGCACTCGCGCATTTCGCTGGAGAAGAATCGCCTGGGAACGGCCGAGAGCTTCTCCGCGGCGGCCGCGGATGATCGCGAGGAGCTGATCGGCCGCGCCTGGCAGCGCTACGAGGATCACCTGCGGCGCGCGAAGTCCATGGACTTCGACGATCTGCTGCTCAACGCCGTGCGCCTGGTGCGCGAGCATCCGAACGTCAAGAAGGCATTGGCCGCGCGCTTCCGCTTCGTGATGGTCGACGAGTACCAGGACACGAATTCTCCGCAGTACGAGATCGTCAAGGCCATCGCCGGAGCGCACCGCAATCTGTGCGTGGTCGGCGACGACGACCAGTCGATCTACGGCTGGCGCGGGGCGGACGTCACGAAGATCCTTTCGTTCGAGAAGGATTTCCGCGGCGCGACGACAGTCAGGCTCGAGACGAACTATCGCTCGACCTCGCAGATCCTCGGCGCGGCGAATCGCGTGATCGAGAACAACCCCAAACGGCATGCGAAGACTCTGCAGTCGTTCCTGGGCAGCGGCGATCCCGTCCTCGCGATGACCATGGCCGACGACAACGTCGAGGCGGAACGCGTCGTCCTGGAGATCAACGAGCTGGTGCGCCGCGGCAAGGCCAAGCTCTCCGACTTCGCGATCCTGTTCCGCACCGGCACGCAGCCGCGCTTGTTCGAGCAGCAGCTTCGCGCGCGCAACATGCCCTACGTCCTCGTCGGCGGCATGTCCTTCTTCGACCGCAAGGAAGTGCGCGACGTGCTCGCGTTTCTGCGCCTGTGCCGCCAGCCGGACAACGAGGTTTCGCTGCTGCGCGTGATCAACACGCCGCCGCGCGGCGTGGGCAAGACGTCGATCGATCGCCTGCTCGAGTTCGCCACGGAGAATGCGATCTCGGTTCCAGCGGCTCTGGCGCGCGCGGGCGAGATCGAGAAGCTCGATCCGCGAGCTCTCGAGGCGATCCTGGCTTTCCAGCGCCTGCTCGCCACCGCGATGGAGCGCGCCCAGTTGATCTCGCTGCAGGCCCTGGTGCTCAGGGTCATCGATGCGGTCGGATATCGCGGCGAGGTCGAGCGGCTCTACCCCGATCCCAAGACCCAGACCGATCGCTGGGCCGCCGTCCTCGAAGTCGCCAACTTCGCGCGCAACCACGAGCAGCGCGTCAAGGGCGCATCGCTAGAGACTTTCCTCGACGAGCTCGCGGTCAATGCCGAGGACCGCAAGGACGACGACTCGAAGGACAAGACGCGCGAAGTCGTCACCTTGATGACCCTGCACGCCGCGAAGGGTCTCGAGTTCGCGCGCGTCTACCTGGTCGGCGTCGAAGAAGGGATCCTGCCGCACCAGCGCGCCGTCGAGGAAGACACGATCGAGGAGGAGCGGCGTTTGATGTACGTCGGGATCACGCGCGCCCAGCGACACCTGACGATCACGTCCTGCGCCGAGCGCTCGAAGTACGGCACGCGTGTCGCCTGCAGTCCCTCGCGTTTCCTGTTCGAGATCAAGGGCCAGCCGCCGCCCAAGGATTGGCGGCCCGCGCGCCCGGCGCGGGAAGCAACGCCTGCGGAAATCCGCGGCGAGCGACCGAAGACCGCAGCGACGCCGAAGAAAAAACGCGCGGTGAAGCGCAAATGACCGCGCTCAGAGCGTCCTGAACCGGCGACCGCTGCCGATTCCGAAGCCGAGCACGAAGCCCTCGCGCTCCAGGCGCAGGAAGGCCCGCTTGGAGCGCTGCACGCCGACATTGTGCTCGCGCGCGAACTCTCCAACCGTCGCGCCGCCGTTGGGATCGGATTCCTTGACGCTCGCGAGGTAGTCGAGCACGCTGCGCTCGAAGGCGTCGAGGATCGATCGCGAGCGGCGCGTGGTGCGCAAGGCCGCGCTGGTCGCTTTCGATGCCGCGCGATTCGACGAGCCCGAGCGCACCACGATCTCGCGCACGCCGGCGTCGCGCAGCACCGCGTGGGGGCGCGAGCGCGAGGCCGCGACGCGCACCGCGATGATCGTGAAGCCCTCGATCACCACGCGTTCGATCAGCGGCGCGATCGGCGGGACGATGTGCTCGGAGCCGATCAGACGCAGCTTCTTCGCCGTCAATTCCGGGTGCGGCGCCCCGATCAGCTCTCCGTGGTCGCCGACGCCGATGAACAACAATCCGCCGCGTGTATTGGCGAAGGCGCACAGGCTGCGCGCCGTCTTCTGGTCATTGGGCAGTCCGCGTTTGAACTCGACTTCGCGGCCCTCGCCAGCCGCGATCGCGGCGCGCAGCTCCTCCAGATTCATCGCCATGCGGCGACGATCTTAGAATGCCAGCCACCAGGCGCAGAGGAACAAGGCCGGGGCCAGGACCAGCGCTGAAGTCTGCAGCAGCGGGTTGGCGAGCTGGCGCACGCGGAACAAGGACAGGCCCACGCCGGCGAGCGCGCCCATGATGAACCCCGTGGCGTGCGCGCCGTAGTCGACCAGGCGCGCCCCGTGATCTGCCTCGCCCGGGGTGAGCCCCAGGCTCGCGAGCAGGAAACCGCCCGCGAACAGCGGCGCCCAGCGGCGGAAGGCGCTCTGGCGCAATTGATGGCGGCGGCGCCACTGGTAGGCGACCAGCATCCCCAGCGCGGCGAAGACCGCCGTCGAAGCGCCGACCGAAGCGTGGTCGGGAGCTTGCAGCAGGGCGTTGGCGTAATTGCCGAGGGCGCCGGAGATCAAGATCATCGAAAGACCGAGCCCGCCGCCGACCAGCTCGCAAGCGAGCATCGTGAACAGCGCGCCGAACAGGAGATTGGACAGGAAGTGCGAGAGGTCGACGTGCAGCGACAGCCCGGTGATCGCGCGCCAGGCCTCGCCGGAAGTTTCCAGGCTCGCGAGCCCGCGGCCGCGGCCGAGCCAGTCCAGGCCCAGGGCGCGTGTCCGCACCAGGATCTCGACCACCGAGAAGATCGCGATCCAGCCGAAAGCGCCGATCAATCCTTCCGAGAGATTGCCGATCGCCTCGCCGCGCGGCGGCCAGTTCTGATTTTCATGTTCATAGCGCTCGCACTCCGTGCTGGCGCGCTCCGCGTCCTCGGCGCGCACGACCAGGATCGTCTGGCCGTTTTGCTGGAACACGCCGTGCTCGATGTGCATGGCCTGGAGCACCAGCGCGAGCTCCTGACCCGCTCGGCGATTCTCCGTGCGCCGCAATTCGACCCAGCTCGGAAGCTCCTGATCCACGCGCAAATCGTCGAGTACGAGGGACATGGGCCAGTGACTAGACCGGCCCTTCCTTGGATTCCATGGCGCGCGAAGCCTTGACCAGAGCTTCCTGGCGGCGGCCAAGGGTCCAGGCGGTGATGCCGAACGCGATCGCGATCGGCACGGCGATGGCCGCCACCACCTTGTATGCAGAATTTTCGCGGTCCGCCGTCACGAGCACCGCCGCGAGCGAGGGAATGGTCTGGGCCAGGACCATCAAGCCCATGTGGCCCCAGGCTCCGATCAGGTCGCCTCCGCGGTAGACGAAGGTGTCGATGAAGCTCTTGGCCTGGTACTTCTCCGCTCGCGAGACCACCGTGTACAGCGTCTCGCGCGCCGGCTTGGCCGTGGCGAATTCGCACGAGCGCGACAGGATGAAGGCGACCTGGATCGTGAACAGCGATCCGCTGAAAGCGAGCGAAGTGAATCCGCCGATCGCGATCAAAGGCAGCGGCAGGAGCATCAGGGCC
>DATHET010000062.1:0-28348 GCA_035490315.1 Planctomycetota bacterium | reverse complement strand
CGCGATGTTCGTGAACAGGTTGGCCGAAGAGCCGCACCCATCATTGTTCGCGTAACCGAAGCCCGGCTCGACTTCCGTGTAGGGACCGGGAACGCCGAGGCAGATCGGCGAGAGGAACGGCGTCGAGCAGACACCCGTGTCCGTGATGTTCAGCGTGAAGGTGTTGGTCTTCGGGCCCGGATCGAAGTGCGAGACCCAGATGTAGTAGGTCGTGCCGAGCTGCGAGCACCACGTGACCTGGGACGCTGCGAAGGAGGCACAGAAATCGTCGTCATTGGCGACGATGCTCAAACCATCGCAGGTTCCGGTCAAGACGAACATGACCGAGTCGAACACTGGCAAGGTGCCGCAAAGCGAGGCCACGAGGGTGTCGCCGTTGCCGACGACCTTGTACCAGACCCCGCGACGCGTGGAGGCCATCCCCGCGCTTGGCGATCCGCTGGAGCTCACGATCGGGTTGGACTCGATCGTCGCGCCGTCGACCGTTCCGAACGTGGAAGACGGAATGGCGAGCGACACCGCATTGAGGCAGTTGTCGTTGTCGGGAGTCGTCAGCGCGGGCGTGACGACCAGCGAGATGTAGAAGTTGCCGGTATTGCCACCGCCGTCGCTGACGGAAACTGGCAGGTTGTACGTGCCAACCGGGGTCGCGGCGGCCACGGTGACATTCCCCGTGAAGATGCCGTCGCCCGCGATCTCATCGGGCGCCACGCCGTCGTCGAGCATGGCGACGGATCCAGCCCCGAGGCCGGAAGCGTTCACGCTCACCACGGTGCCGAGGCCCAGATTGAGAGTTCCGCAGCGGAACGGTGTTGCGACGAGCCTCGTCGTCTGCAACTCCTCGAGAGTCTGGGGCAGGGCATAACCCACACCCGTAATCCCGTTGGTGGCCGCAAGTGCAGAGTTGCGCGGCGACACGAAGCCCACCGCCCAGTCATCCTTGCTCACGTTCGTGTCCTGACCGCCGCAGAGGCGGCGGAAGATCGCATTGACGGGAGAGGGAACAGGCGCGTTGTTCGCGGCGAGGAAAGTCCCGCCGGCGGCTGCGGAATCGTTCCAGTTCGCCAACGTCCCGTAGCCGACCATGTCGACCAGGGTCGGGTTCGCGGTATAGGTGGGCGTACCGCCGACCAGGGCCGTCGTAGAGCTGACCAAGGCTACCTTTCCGTCGGTCGCACTCATGGCGATCGTGCCGCTGGCGTCGGGCAGGGGAAGGGTAGGCGCCTGCGTGAGGAGCACGGTGCCGCCCAGGCCTTCCTGGACAAGCGCGTACTGACCGGTGCCCAGCGTGATGGCGGGCAGGGCCGTCACCGTCCAGGTCGCACCAGCCGAGGACGCGTATTGAACGGACCAGCCAGTCAGAAGTTGGGGAGCGCCTGAGTTGTAGATCTCGATGTAGTCATTGAGGATCGGCGACTGGCTATTGCCGCCGGCTCCCATGACTTGACTCAGCTTGACCTGTGCGAGGGAGGGTGTTGCCAGGAGCGCGAGGGCGGCGAGGTATCGCAGCGCCTTCGGCGTACAGGCCGACAATGCGGATGAGGCCGCAGCTTTCGTCTGAAAGAATGAACGAGGGGACATGAAAGACCGTGCTCCTGAGTGAGAGTGAAAGTTCTAGCGAACGGGGGACAGACCGCCGCCGGGGAAGTTGCCTGGCCAAATAGGGGGAACGGCCAGCAGCTCAATTGTGAACGGTACCCGCAAATTCCCGCAAGCAGCGAGTTGGATTCGAAGTTGCATTTCGAAGCGTCGTGTCGCTGCGTCTGGCGCCACACTCCCTCTACAATGAATCGGGGTAGACTCCGGGCATGAACCCCCGCCTGGTGATCGTCGCGTTGGTCCTGGCCGTGGCCGCGGTTGCCGGAGGCATCTGGTGGAGCAAGCGCCTCCCAGGCCACGAGAATCAGGCAATTGGACCGGATCCCGCATCGGCCGTGGCCGCGACCCCCGGCACGGCAGCCGGGACCGGTTCTACGGCCCCCCCTGTGACCCCGCCACCCGCCCCTGACCCTGCAGCTGTGGGGCGCAGCGACCCGGCGGTGGCTCCGGAGGTGCTTGAACCTGTCGAGCCGCTGCTGGAACTCAACTACGTCGGCGGCGGGGGGATCGCTGGCTCCGACGCCGGAGTCGTCACCCAGTCGATTGACGAGCTCCTAGGAGGCAAGCATGCGGGGAAGAGCAAGGCTCAGCTGCTCACCAGCCTCCACTCCGTCCAGGCGGTCCTGAGCGCTCAACGCAATTCCGCCGAGATCCCCAAGGACAAGGTCCTTCCGCCCGAGTCGATCCAGGCGCTCGAGATCGAGGCGAACTGGCTGAAAGAGCAGGTCCGGAAAGACCAGGGCGACAAGTAAGGCCTCGTCGTGGGACCGCGATGAGCGCCCCTGTGCTCGACGGCCGCGGGCAGGCCATGAGGCTGTGCGCCAGGCAGGAGCTGGGTTGTTCGCTGGAGTCGAGCGTCCGCGCCCCGGGCCGCGTCAATCTGATCGGCGAGCACATCGACTACTGCAACCTCGCCGTCCTGCCGATGGCGATCCAGCGCGACGTGCGCATCGATTTCAGGCCGCGCGACGACGCGCGCGTGCGCCTGGCCAACACCAACCCGGCCCATCCCCCGCTCGAGTTCGAAGCGGCCGCGGAGATCCCGCGCGCGCCGCAGGGAGACTGGTCGAACTATCCGCGCGCGGCCGTGCAACGGCTGGTGGCGCGCCTCGGTCCTCTGCGCGGCTTCGACGGCGTCGTCGACGGCTCGGTTCCCGAAGCGGCCGGCCTTTCGTCGTCGTCGGCTTTGCTCGTGGCCAGCGCCCTGGCAATTCTCGCGGCCAACGAGCGCAGCTTGCCGCGACTGGAACTGGCCGAGCTGTGCGCCGAGGCCGAGCGCTACGTCGGCACGAATTCCGGCGGCATGGACCAGGCCGTGAGTCTCCTGGCGCAGGAGGGTCAGGCGCTGCGCGTGGAGTTTGCTCCGCTGCGCGTCGAAGCGATCCCCGTGCCCGAGAGCTGGCGCTTCGTGATCGCCGATTCGCTGGTCGTGGCCGACAAATCGGGCTCGCTGCGCGAGAGCTACAACGCGCGGCGAGCGGCCAGCGAAGCGGCCCTGCTCGCGCTGGCGCGCCAGCGCGGGAACGTGGGGCAGCGCGGGAGTTACCGCGAGCTGCTCGCGCAGTTCTCCGTGGACGAGCTGCTGGCCATGGCATCGAAGGCCATGCCCCATGAGCTGCTGCGCCGCTTCCGCCACATCGTCAGCGAGAGCGCGCGCGTCGATCGGGCCTGCGAAGCCCTGCGCGCCGCCGATGCGGCGAGCTTCGGCTCGGCCATGGATGCGTCGCAGCAGAGCCTCGAGGAGGACTGCGAGGTCTCGCATCCCGAGCTCGAGCGTCTCGTGCAGCTCGCTCGAAAGTACGGTGCGCTCGGAGCGCGGCTCACCGGCGCCGGGCTCGGCGGGTGCATCGTGGCGCTGGTCCAGGAATCCAAGTCCGAGTCGCTGCTCGAGAGCCTCGCGGAAGAGTTTTTCGCCGAGCGCCTGCCCGCTCGCGAGCTGCGACATCATCTGCTGCTCGCGAAGCCTTCGGCGGGAGCCAGCTAGCCGTCCATGCGCGAGCTGCGCCAGGCCGCGGCGTCCGTGCACACGTCGCAAGCTCCGCAAGCGCCTTCCGGCGGCTCGAGACCGAAGTGCAGCGCGATCGTCTGGCGGCGGCAGCGCTCGCGGCGCGAAGCAAACTGCACCATGCCGAGCAGGGCCTCGAGGTCCGCGCGCAATTTCTCCGGGCTGCCGACGGACGCGGGCAATTCGTCGAGGTCCAGCGGCTTGGCCAGGCGCAGATCGCGGGTCTCGAAGTCGCCCTGGGTCACGCCGAGCACCTCGAGCCATTTCATCGCCGTCGCGATGCGGTTGTCCGAGCGGTTCTTGACCAGCAATTCCCCCTGAAGATCCGACAGGTCCTTGGTCGCCAGCCGCTCGCCCCAGCCGCGCAGGACTTCGTAGACGCCGACGACGTACTCGCGCGAAGGATTGGCCCAGCTCACGAATTCCTGCTGCAAGGCGACGTCCTCGCCGAAGTACAGCAGCTCGCACCACGAGGGTTTTCCGTCGCGGCCCGCGCGGCCGACTTCCTGCGTCCAGGCTTCGAGGGTGCGCGGCATCTGCGCGTGCAGCACGAAGCGGATGTCCTCCTTGTCGATGCCCATCCCGAAGGCATTGGTGGCGAGCACCACGGCGCGGTCGGAGGACATGAAGCGCTCCTGCATCGAGCGGCGCTCGTTGCGCTCGAGCTTCCCGTGGTAGACCAGGGTCGGAATTCCGCGGCGGCGCAGGTCGTCATGCAGTCGCTCGAGATCGCGGATCAGCGTCGAGTACACGATCCCCGGACCGCGAAGCTGAGTCACGCGCTCGGCGAGGATCGGCAGCTTCTCCTCCTCGAAGTCGACGCTGGTCGCGGCCAGGAAAAGATTGGGGCGCTCGATGCCGGTGCGGATGATCAACGGATCGCGCAGAAGGAGCGAGCGGGCGATGTCGGCGGCGACTTTCGGCGTGGCCGTGGCGGTCAGCGCGATGGTCGGCGGGTCGCCGATCCATTTCCGGTACTCGCCAAGCCGGGAATAATCCGGCCGGAAATCGTGGCCCCATTGACTGACGCAGTGGGCTTCGTCGACAGCCATGCGCACGATGCGCAGGCGCGGCAGGACGCCCAGGAATTCGGGGCTGCGGAAGCGCTCGGGCGTGACGAAGAGCAGACACACCTCGCCACGGCAAGCCTGCTCGAGCCGGCGGCGGCGCTCGGATCCGTCGAGCGACGAATTGACGAAGGTCGCGGGGATGCGGCGGCGTTGCAGGGCGTCGACCTGGTCCTTCATCAGCGCGATCAAGGGGCTGATCACCAGGGTCACGCCGTCGAGCAGCAGCGCTGGAAACTGGTAGGCCAGGGATTTCCCCGCTCCGGTCGGCATGGTCAGCAGCACGTCGCGTCCGGCGAGCACACCGTCGACGGCTTCCGCTTGACGGCCGCGAAAATCCGCGTGGCCGAAGCGCTCGAGCAGCACGCGGCGGAGCAGCTCGGGATCGGCGTTCGGCGCTGCCCTGAGCTTCTTCTCCATTCCGGCCGAGACTAAGATGCAGGGCGATGCCATTCAAAGGATCCGCTCGCCTTCCGCTCTTCTGGTTGCTCGCCGCCGTGCTTTGCTGCGCGGCCTGTGACCGACCGGCGAGCCCGCTGCAGCGGAGCGCGATCCTGGTGACGATCGACACGACGCGCGCCGACGCCCTGTCGCCTTATGGCGCGCCGAGCTACGTCTCGCCCTTCCTCGATCGACTGGCGCGCGAGTGCCTGCGCTACACCAACGCTCGCAGCGTGGCGCCGCTCACCTTGCCGGCCCACGCCACGATGCTCACCGGTCTGTATCCGCCGCGCCACGCGGTGCGCGAAAACGGCCTGTGTCCCCTGCCCGCCTCGGCGTTGACCCTGGCCGAGCAGGCTCGAGCGTCCGGCGTGCAGACCGCGGCCTTCGTCTCGGCCCTGGTGCTCGACCGAGTCTTCGCCCTCGACCAGGGCTTCGACGTGTACGACCAGCCGCCGCGGCCGGAGCAGCAGGATTCGAGCCACTACGTCGAGCGCTCCGCAACCGCGACGATTGCTGCTGCGCAGGCCTGGATGCGTGCTCGCGACCCCGCGCGGCCTTTTTTCTTGTGGGTGCATGTCTACGAGCCGCACGTGCCCTACGCGCCTCCTGAAAAATTCGCGGCCCAGGCCCACGGCGATCTCTACCGCGGGGAGATCGCGAGCGTGGATGCCGCGCTTGGGGCTTGGATCGATGGTCTGGCTGGCGACGGGACTCTCGAGCAGACTTTCCTCGCGATCACCTCGGACCACGGCGAGAGCCTCGGAGAGCACGGCGAGCCGACGCACGGGGCCTACTGCTACGACGCGACCATGCGCGTGCCGCTCTTGCTGCGCTATCCCGACAAGCGCCGCGCCGGAGTCGCCGAGGATCTCGTCACCCTGGCTGACATCGCACCGACCCTCGCCGCGGCCCTCGGCCTGCCTCCGCTGACAGGCATCGACGGCGAGAGTCTCTACGACGCCAGTCCGCCGAAGGATCGCGGCGTGTACTGCGAGTCCTACTCGGGCTTCCTCAGCTACGGCTGGAGTCCCCTCTCCGGTTGGATCGCTCCCGCCGGCAAATACCTGCACAGCTCGCGGCCGGAGTTCTACGACCTCGCGCGCGATCCCCACGAAGTCCACGATCTCTTCCCCGAGCCGAAAGCCGCCGTCGATGCAGCGCGCACGGGGATTGATCGCGTGGCTTCGCGGCCCTCGCTCTACGCCACCGCGGCGCCGGAGATTCCAGGCAGCCTGGTGCGCGATCTGCGCCAGCTCGGCTACGGCGCGAGCGGCACGTGGCTCGCCTCGATGCCAGGTCCGCTGGACGCCGGCGAGCTCACGGCGCCGCGCGACGGCGCTTCGGAGCTCGAGCCGCTCTTGATCGCCAATGCCCTGCTCGACGCGCGCAATTTCGCCGAGGCGGCGCCGATTCTCGAGCGCATCGTCGCGGCCAACAAGCGCCATCTGCTGGCCCTCGATCTGTACGGATTCGCCCTGCTGCAGCTCGAGCGCTACGACGAAGCGCGCGAGATCCTCGTGCGGCGCGCGAAGCTCACCAGCCCGCGCGCGGACACCTTGATCAACCTCGGCGTGGCCTGCGAGCGCTCGGGCAGGGCGGAGGAAGCTCGCGAGCACTTCGAGCGCGCGCTGGCAGTCGATTCGTCGACCACCCAGGCTCTGGAAGGCCTGATTCGACTCGCGCAAGCGCGCAAGGACGAGCCCCGAGTGCGCGAGCTCGAAGAAAAATTGAAAGCGCTGCGAACGCCGGCGAAAACGGAAGGCCACTGACTCGATGCCGGCCGATCCCGCCGAGCCGATCATCCGCCTGCGCGGCGTCACGCGGCAGTTCCGCGAAGGCGCGGGTCTGCGCGCCGTGTTCGACCGACTCGACCTGGAAATCCAGCGCGGCGAATTCGTGGTGGTTTTCGGCCGCTCCGGCTCGGGCAAGTCGACGTTGTTGAATCTGATCAGCGGCATCGACCTCGCCGATTCCGGCGAGATCCACGTGCTCGGCCACGAGCTGGGCAAGGCGAGCGAAGAAGCGCGCACCCTGCTGCGGCGCGCTCACCTCGGTTTCATTTTTCAATTCTTCAATCTCATCCCGACTTTGACGGTCGGGGAGAACCTGCTCTTCCCGTTGGAGCTCACGGGCCGCACCGGCAAGGCCGCGGAGGAGCGCGCGCGCGATCTGCTCTCGCGCGTCGCACTGGCCGATCGCTGGGATTCCTTCCCCGATCGACTCTCCGGCGGCGAGCAGCAGCGCGTCGCCATCGCGCGCGCCCTGGCCCACGATCCCGAGATCGTGCTCGCCGACGAGCCGACCGGGAATCTCGACGACGAGAGTGCCGCCAGCGTGATCGCGCTCCTGCGCGAGCTGCTGCGGCCGGCGCGCAAGACGCTGGTGCTGGTCACGCACAACCCCGCCTTCGCGGCCATCGCCGATCGGACCCTGCGCGTCGCCCACGGAAAAATCGGAGCCTCGGTTCCGTGACTGCGCTGGTCTCGCTCGCCAGCCTGCGCGGCCTCGCCCGGCATCCCTGGCAGATCGGACTTTCGGTGCTCGGCATCAGCCTCGGTGTCGCGATGGTCGTAGGCATCGACCTGGCCAGCGCGTCCAGCCTGCGCGGGTTTCGGCTCTCGACCGAGGCTTTGATCGGCAGCGCGACCCACGAGATCCGCGCGGGCAGCGAGGGTCTTCCCGAGCAGCTCTTCGCGCGCCTGCAGAAAGCGGAGCCTCAGGTCGCGATGGCTCCGGTCGTCGAGGCCCAGGCCCTGGTCCAGGATCGCGCCGTCGTCGCGCGCGGCGCAAAACGCACGGCCTGGACCGTGTTCGGCATCGACCCCTTCAGCGAAGCGGAGCTGCGGCCCTGGCTCTCCGATCTCGCAGTCGCGGGAACCCGTTTGGGCTCGCTCGAGCTGCTCAGCGTGCCGGGCACGGGTCTCTTGTCGGACGACACGGCGCGCGAGCTCGGGATCCACAGCGGCGACCAGGTCGAGATCCGCGTCGGCAGTCAGCTTGGGACGGTGCAGATCCTCGGCCTGATCGTCCCCGAAAGTCCGCGCGCGAAACTCGCGCTGAAGAATCTGCTGGTGGTCGATGTCGCGACGGCCCAGGAGCTGCTCCACGCTCCCGGAAGGCTGACGCACATCGATCTCGCCCTGCCGGAAGATGGGAACGCTGCTGCTATCGTCGCGCGGATCCAAGCCCTGCTACCTCCCGGAGCCTCGCTCGAGCCCGCGGGCACGCGCGGTCGCGGCCTCGAGGCGATGACCGAGTCCTTCCAGTTGAATCTGCGCGCGATGTCGATGCTCGCGCTCCTGGTCGGCGTGTTCCTGGTCTACAACACGATGACGTTTTCCGTCGTGCAGCGGCGCGGATTGATCGCGACGCTGCGCACCCTGGGCGTGACGCGCGCCGAGATCTTCCGCACGATTTCCGCCGAGGCCCTGTGGCTCGGCGCGATCGGCACGGCGCTGGGACTGGTGCTCGGGACGCTGCTCGCGCGCGGCCTGCTGGTCCTGATCTCACAGACGATGAACGATCTCTACTTCGTCGTCTCCGTGCGCGAGGTGCACCTCGATTGGGGCATCGTCCTGCAAGCATGCGCCCTCGGCATCGGAGCGACTTTCCTCGGCGCCGCCGCGCCGGCTTTCGAAGCGACGCGCGAGCGACCGCGCCTCGCTCTGGCCAGCTCCTTCCAGGAAAGTCGTTGGAGCGCGATGCTCGTGCGCTTCGCCTGGGCAGGAGGTCTGTGCTTCGCGATCGCCCTGGCGCTGTTCCTGGTCCGCGCGAACAGCATCGTGCCGAGCTTCGTCGGCCTCCTGTTCCTGATGGTCGGCGCGGGACTGTGGACGCCGGGCTTGACCGTATTGCTCGCGCGCCTGGCGACGCCGATCTTCGCGCGAGCTCTCGGCATGTTCGGCGCACACGCCGCACGCGGCATCGAGCTGCACCTCTCGCGCACCTCGGTCGCGATCGCCGCCCTCGCCGTGGCCGTGTCGGCGACGATCGGGATGGGTGTGATGGTCGACAGCTTCCGCTCGACGTTCGAAGCCTGGTTGACGCGCTCCTTCCAGGCCGACGTCTACGCGACCGCGCCGACTCTGGTCAACAGCCACAACGACAGCACCCTCGATCCTGGGTTGATCGAGACGCTGAGCCATGCGCCGGGTGTCGCGGATGTCGTCACCTACCGCGGATTCGAGGTGAAGCTCGACGGACGGACGATTCACGGCGAGACCCTCGGCGCCAACGCGCGCTTGCGCAAGTCGCTCCAATTCATCGACGGGCCGGCGGAGGAAGTCTGGCGCGCTTTCGACACGAACGAAGCGGTGATCGTCACCGAGGCTTTCGGCTACCACAACCACGTCGGGCGCGGGGACAAGCTGCGCCTGTCGACGGACCGCGGCCCGCACGAGTTCGAGATCGCGGCCACGCGCACGGATTTCGCGAGCGACCGCGGCTTCGTGCTGATGTCGCGGCCGACCTACGAGCGCTGGTTCGACGACCGCGGCGTGACTTCGCTCGACATTTTCGCCGCGCCAGGCGTCGAGACCGAAGCCCTGGTGGCCCAGCTGCGCGATCTGGTGCCCGAGGATCAGCAGGTCGTGATCCGCTCCAACCGCTCGCTGCGCGAGACCTCGCTGGAAGTCTTCGACCGCACGTTCCGCGTGACCTCGGTGCTGCGCCTGCTGGCGAGCGTGGTCGCCTTCGTCGGCATCCTGAGCGCCCTGCTCTCGCTGGAGCTCGAGCGCGCGCGAGAGATCGGCATGTTGCGCGCCCAGGGCGTGACGCCGAAAGAAATCCGCCGACTGGTGATCGCCGAGACCGGCTTGATCGGCGCGATCGCGGGCCTGGTCGCGATTCCCCTGGGGCTCGCCGTGGCCATTACCTTGATCCTGGTGATCAACAAGCGCTCGTTCGGCTGGTCGCTCGATCTCTCCATCGATCCCTGGCTGTTCGTTTCGGCGCTTGTCCTGACCATCCTCTCGGCGCTGCTCGCGGGCGCCTGGCCGGCCTGGCGCATGTCGCGGATGCGCCCGGCCCTGGCCCTGCGCGGAGATTGACGTGGGACGCCGCGCAATGCTCGCCATGCCCTGGATCGCGGCCGGCCTGGCTCTGGCGCTGGTCGCGCTGTGGTTGGTTTCGTCGGAACGCGAGCGCGAGCCGGCGCGTGCTTCACTCGACGTCGCGTCCTTGCTCGGCGCGAATTCCGGCGAAGGCTTCCTGCGCGCCGAGGCTCCGCGCGAATTCGAGTTTCCCAGGGACCACGCGGCTCACGATGGTTTCAAGACGGAGTGGTGGTATTTCACGGGAAATCTGGCCGCGGAGTCGGGTCGTCGCTTCGGCTACCAGCTGACGTTTTTCCGCTCGGCACTGGCTGCGAAGTCGCCCGAGCGGAGCTCGACATTTGCCGCGGACCACGTGTGGATGGCCCACTTCGCGCTGAGCGACATCGACGGCAAAGAGTTCACGAGCTTCGAGCGATTCGCGCGCGAGAGCGGCGCGATCGCGGGAGCAAATGCCAATCCCGTCAGCATCTGGTTGAAGGACTGGCGTTGCGATTTCGGCCCCGATGGGCTGCCGATTCACGTGGCTGCGCGCGAAGGCGAGCTCTCGATCGATTTCTCCCTCACCAGCGCGAAGCCACCGGTGCTGCAGGGAGATCGGGGGCTCTCGCAGAAAACCGCGGGCGCGGGCAATGCGTCCTACTACTACTCGCTCACGCGACTCGAGACATCGGGCGCGGTCGGCGTCGATGGCGCGACCTTCGAAGTGAGTGGATTTTCGTGGATGGACCGCGAGTGGTCGAGCGGCGAGCTGGGCAAGGAGCGGATCGGCTGGGACTGGTTCGCGCTGCAGCTCGACGACGGCAGCGAGCTCATGTGGTATCGCCTGCGCCACGCGGACGGGAGCCTGGATCCCTTCAATTCCGGCTCGTTCGTCGACGCCCAAGGTTCGAGCCAGCCTCTCGCCGCGAGCGACGTGGTGCTCACGGAATCCGCGACCTGGACCAGCCCGCGCAGCAAGGCCGTGTACCCCGCGCGCTGGCGCCTGCAGTGCCCGCGTCTGAATCTTGATCTCGAGCTCGAGCCGGCCCTCGCCGATCAGGAGTTGGGCGGAGCCTTCCGCTACTGGGAAGGCGCCGTAGAGGTCCGCGGCACGCGCGCTGGCCGCGGCTACGTCGAGCTCGTCGGCTACAGTACGGAGTCAGGTGAATTCGTCCGGAGTCGTGATGGTCATCTCCGCGCCGCGAACGCGGCGCGGAGATGACCATCACGACTCCGGACGAATTCACCTGACTCCGTAGGTGGCAGCTTGCTTCGCGATCGCGCGCGTTTCAGGATCGGCTCCGCGCAGACTTGCCAGTCGTTCCAGCAAGGCCCGCGCCTTGGCCACCGTGGCCGGATTCTTGCTCGACAGCCCCTCCTTCGCGATCGCGAGACTGCGGCGACGATCGAAATCATCGAAGACCTCGGTCGCGACGTCGACCTCGAGCGCGAGCCCCTCTTCCGTCCGGCCGACTTGTCGCAGCTCGTTGGCCCACAGGATGCGCAGCAGAGGATCCGATGGTCGCGCAAGCCACGCTTCCTCGATCACGCGCCGGCGTCCCAGCGGATCGCCGCGGCGCTGCATCAGGATCGAGCGCAGCCGCACGGACTCGCTCGATTCCGGATCGCACAGGTCACAGGCGTCGAGCGCGCGCTGCGCTTCCGCCAGGATCACGGCGAGCGTCGCATCGGTCGCGGTCTTCGCGCGCTCCAGCGCCGACGCCGCCAGATGCTGCAGCGCGAACACGCGATGCCTGTTCCAGTCTCCGCGAAACGGCAGGGTCTTGCGCGCCTCGCGACCGCGTTCCGCGAGCTCTTCGGCCGTGCGGTAGCTGGCTTCGGCCGCCAGGGGATCGGAACTCTTCGATTCCAATTGCGCGAGGCCGGTGCGCGCCAGATAGACCGACTCGAGCAGATCCTCGGGGGGAAATTCCGTGCCCGGGATTCGCGGCAATTGTGATTCCGCGGCGCGCGCGAAAAGCTGCTTCGCGCGAGCGGGATCGCTCGCACTGAGCGCGGAGGCCTGATCGATCAGCGGGTACACCGAAGCAGGCGCGCGCTCTACCTGTGCTTCCAGAAGCTCCCGCTCGGAGCGCCAGCTGGAGCTCTCGCGAAACGTCACGACGCCAAATGCCACGATGAACCAGCTCGCGAGCACCACCGCGAGGACGCGCGCGGCCTTGGATCGAGACCAGGCCTCGAACAGCAGCCAGGCAAGGGGCAGGCACAGCCCGATCGATCCCGCGTAGAGGAAGCGCGAGGCCGCGATCGCGCCAGTCGAGAAGAACAGATTCGAGGTCGGCAGCCAGGCCGCGAGGAAGAACCAGCAACCGAAGGCG
Source organism: Planctomycetota bacterium (assembly GCA_035490315.1). GTDB lineage: Bacteria > Planctomycetota > UBA1135 > UBA1135 > JADJQU01. Next base: position 15,861 of record DATHET010000062.1, on the reverse strand, counting down.
ATGTCGCGACGACCGCGGCGCAGGGCGAAAACCGGCGCGATCGAGAGAGCGAGGATCGCGAGGACTCCAGCGATGGCGCGCGGATCGCCGAAGCCGCTCGCGGGCAGGACGTCCAGGTGGCTGACCACCGCGATCTGACGCCAGGGTGCCACGAGCAGAGGCAAGGAGTAGCTCGCGAAGGCCGCGCAGGCGGACGCGGCGCGCGCCAACCACGAGAATCCTGCGAACACGGGATCGTCGACTCTCGTCAGCGAGCCGATCGCGGCGTATCGGCACACGAGGGCGAGTCCGACTCCGAGCATCGACCAGGCGAGTGCACGCGCCGCGCGCCGCTTCCAAGCTCCGTCGGCTTCGACGCGCAGGGCTTCGAAGAGCACCGCCAGGGGAATCACCGCCACTCCCGACTCCTTGGACAGCACGGCGAGGGCAGCGAGGGCTGCACCGAGCAGGAATCTCCAAGCGGATGTTCCTCGAGCGACGAGCACGGCGCCGATGAGGAACAAGTTCGCCAGCAGATCCGCCGCGCCGACCTGGCCGCAGACGACCTCGACCCCCAGCGGATGAACGAGCGCGATCAAGGCCGCGATCCACGCGATCGCCGCGGCACCGGGCCGGCCCGCCAGCAGTCGCCAGAGCAGCGCGAAGTGCAACCACGCGACCAGACCGTGCAGCGCGACATTGGCGAAATTGATCAGGAACGGAGCGGAGCCCGCGAGGGCGCGCAAGCCAGCCAACCACACCAGCGACACCGGTCGGTACAAACCACCGGGCTCGCCGCTGCCGGCCCACCAGTCCATGCGCGCGATGCGCAGCGGCTCGAAGGGGGTCAGCAGCGGGTTGTCGCGCACGAGCTTGACGCCGTCGAACACGTACTCGCCACCGATCGTGCCGCCGAACAACAGAAAGGCGATGGCGATCAGGCTCGCGCCGCGCCAGGCGCTCGGCCGCGCGTCGCGCACCTCTCCCCCACCCGCGACACTCGTCGCTCCGCGCAGAGTCTTCGACATCACAAGACGCGCAGATCCGCGTCGGCTTCGCTGGCCGCGCGTCGGCCGGCTTCCACGTCGACTCTCGACAGCAGATACGCGCCGACGATGAAGAACACTCCCACCGAAAGGATCGCGTGCCGCGAGGACCCGGTGATCAGTGCAGTCAAATAGAAGAGTCCCGGCCCCAGCGCGCCTGCGAACTTCTCCAGGACCGAGAACAGACCGAAGAACTCGCCGGATTTGTGGCGCGGGATCATGCTCGCGAACAGCGAGCGCGAGAGGGCCTGGGCGCCGCCCTGCACCAGGCCGACCAGGATGGCCAGGGCCCAGAAATGCCAGGCCGTGCTCATCTGCCAGGCCAGGATCGAGATCGCGCCGTAGACCACGATCGAGAACATCACCAGGCGCTTGGCGCCGAAGCGACCGCTGAGCGCGCCGAAAGCGAAGGAGCAGGGCACGCCGATGAATTGCACGGCGATGAAGGCTCCGATCAGCGTGCCTCGGGGAATTCCGATGTCTTTCCCGTAGGTCGTCGCCATGCGCATGATCGTGCCGATCCCGTCGTTGTAGACGAGGAAGGCGATCAGCATCAGCATGGCCTGTCGGTAGCGCGCGAGCTCGCTGAACGTCTCGCGCAGGCGGGTCAGCGCCGTGCGCAGCGGCGCCGCGCGCTCCGCCTCATCCGCCTCCAACGTGCGTGGCGGCTCGGGCACTCGGCGGAAGATCGGGATCGAGAACACGATCCACCACAGGGCCACGAACACGAAGGAGAGCCGGACCGGCAGGGTGTCGCCGGCGCTGTCGTCGCCGATCTTCGCGGGCAATCCGAAAAGCGTCGGCTGGAGGATCACGACCGACACCAGGGCCAGGGCGATGCCCCCGCCGATGTAACCCAGGGCGTAGCCCGAGGTCGACACGCGGTCGATCTCCTCCTTGCGCGCGATGTGCGGGAGCAGCGAGTCGTAGAACACGAAGCTCGCCGTGGCGCCGATGTTGGCGACTCCGAAGAGCAGCGAAGCCAGCAGCCAATCCCCGCGCTCGATGAAGAACATCGCGGCCGATGCGCCGGCGCCGACGAGCATGAACACCGCGAGCAGACGCTTCTTGATCGCGCTGACGTCCGCCAGCGCGCCGAGCAACGGAGAAATCACGGCGCCGATCAGGATGCAGATCGTGGTCGCCAGCGAGAAGCGCTGCGTCGCGACGCCGGGATCGAGATCCCGGGCCGCGACCTCGGCGAAATAGATCGGGAACACGGCGGCGACGACCACCGTGACCATCGCCGAATTCGCCCAGTCGTACATCGCCCAGGCGAGCAGCTCCGGACGATCGAGCGCCAGCCGCTGGCGCAGGCTGCTCACCAGAACTTCTTCGCCGCTGCCTGCTTGCGAGCCTCGCGCATCGCCCTGCGCTCGGCCCGCGCCGCTTCCTCGGGATCGTCGGAGTAGTCGAGCACCGTCTCGATCGTCTCCGTGCCGCGCAGCAGGACGAACACCTTGCGCGGTCCGCCCTTCTGCAGCTCGTTGGTCACTTCGCTCTGCTTGGTGACCGCGACGCCGTCGATCGATTGCACGATGTCGCCGACTTTCCAGCCGGCCGCTTCGGCCTTGCCGCCCTTGTTGACGGTGCCGAGCTTCGCTCCGTTGAGGTTCACGCCCATGCGCCGCGGCTCGCCCGCCTTGAAGTTCCCGCGGTCGAGCAGCGAGGGCAGGTTCGCCGTGTTGTACGCCGCGATCGCCGCGACCAGGGCCGAGTGCTCCTGATACTCGGGCACGGCCGTATCGAAGGTGTCGTACTGCGTGTGGTGCATGTGGTTGTAGTCCGACTTCCCGTCCTGATCCCAGAAGAAGCCCGGCACGGACTTCTGCGCGAAGGGCGCGTGGTCGGAGTCGGCGGAGAACTGGAATCCGTCGGTGACGCGCAGCTTGAACGGCAGCTCCGGGTTCAAGTCGAACAGCGGCGCGCAGATCTGGCGCATCTGCGGCTCCATTTCGTAGGTCACGCCGAGACCGGAGAGGTAATTGGTCCCGCCGTCGTGGATGTAGACCGCGCTGATCCGATCCAATTCATCGGCGTGGTCGCGCACGTAACCTGTCGAGCCGAAGAGCCCCTGCTCCTCGCCGCTCCACAGCGCGAAGCGGATGGTGCGCTTGGGCCTGGCTCCCGCCGCCATCAACAACCGCGCAACTTCGAGGGTGGTCGCCGAGCCCGTGCCGTTGTCGACCGCGCCCTGCGCGCCGTCCCAGGAATCGAGGTGGCCGCCGACGATCACGTACTCGTCCGGGTGCTCGCTGCCCACGATGTCGGCGATCACGTTGTATTGAGGAACGGGGCCCTCGTAGAAGCGATTGTCGATGTCGAACTCGACCTCGACCGTTTCGCCGCCGCTGACGCGAGCCACGAGGTCCTTGTACTGGCTGCCGCGCAAGCTGACGCGCACCGCGGTCGGCAGCTTGTCCCAGGCCACGCGCTGATTTCCGCCGGTGAGCACCAGGTCGCGGCCCGAGGAACGGATCTCCCCGGCGATGCCGGCGGCTTCGATTGCCGCGGCCACCGCTTCGCGCTCTTCCTTGTCCGGTTTCGGGCGGTCGGCGGATTCCTCGTAGACGCGCAACACCAGCCAGGCGCCGGAGAGCTGGTCCTTCACCTCCGCGAGCTGATCCAGGGTCTCGGGCTTGAACACCACGCGGCCGCGCGTCGGGCCCTTGGTTCCCGCGGTCCAGGAGGACGTCGTGAATTCGAAGGGCGTCGGATCGCCGACGATGTTGCCGCGGAAGGCGCCGCGATCGAAGCCGACCGGGAACTCGCCCCATTGCTCGAGCTTCGCTTCGAGACCCCAGGAGCGGAACTGCTCGAGAGCCCATTCTTGAGCCTTCGCGAGGTTGTGCGAGCTGGTGAGCCGCGGCCCGATCGCCAGGCAGAGGTGGCGCAAGTGATCCTGGACATGGTTGTCGCGGCGCGCGAGGTCGATCAGCGTCGCGATGACCTGGGCGTCGTCTGTTCCGCGCGACGGCGCGGCGATCGCCGCCACGGGACTGCGCTGCGACGCCTGGGGCTCGCGGGCCTCGCGCGGCACGATCGTGGCGCTCCCTGAGCGCGAATCGACCATCGCAAGACGCGGCTCGGAGACGGCTTCGTGCTTCGCCGCCGGCGCGACCTCCACGGTCGTCGAGGGCCGGTGCGCGGCGCAGGCGGCCGCGAGCAACGCCGCGAGGCCGAGGGAGGAATTCAGGAGTCGTCGTTTCATGATCGGATTGCCGCAGGCAGCGGTCGGGACGGGCCGGTTGGATCGGGCGCCAGATCCAGAGCTTAGCCAGATGCTGGCCTGGATGGCTGGACACGGCGGTCTCCAGCTTGCGCGGCCTCAGGTCCGGTTCCAGACTCGAACGCGTGAAGACCAACCCCGGCGCACCGACCCTGGTCCTCGTGCCCACTGCCCTGGAGCTGGCGCGGCTCGAGGACCTGGGCGGACTCGGCTCCACGGCGATCGTCGCACCCTGCGGCTTCGGCGTGATCGCGGCCGCGGCGCGCACGGCGGAATTGTTGAGCCGCCTGACGCCGTCGCGCGTGATCCTGGTCGGAATCGCGGGGGCCTACGACCTTTCGCGCGACCCCCTGGGCTCGGCGCTCGAGTTCGCGATGGTGTCGGTCACCGGTGTCGGCGTCGGCGAGGGAGCCGCTCACCTTCCCCCGCCGGAGCTCGGCTTCCCGCAATGGCCCGCGAGCCTGCACCCCGCGCGCGCGGCGGTCTTCGATCGGCTCGAGCTCGAGTTGCGCGACGGTCCGCTGCTGCTGACCACCTGCGCCGCCTCGGCTTCGCCCGCCGAAGCGCGCGAGCGGCGCACGCGCTTCCCTGATGCGCGGGCGGAGGACATGGAGGGTTTTGCGGTGGCCATGGCCTGTTCCCTCGCCGGCGTGCCGCTGTCGATCGTGCGCGGGATCTCCAACGCCGTCGGCGATCGGACGAGCGAGCACTGGTCGATCCCGCGCGCCCTCGCCGGCGCGCGCGAGCTTTGCCTGTCCGTCCTGGCGCGCGGCGGCGGTGTCGCTTGAGCGAGAGGCTGCGGGTCGCCATCTCGCCCTGCCCGAACGACACCTTCGCGTTCGCGGGCCTGCTGGAGCGCGCTTCCGATTCGGGCGGGCTCGACCTCGACTTCGAGTTGCACGACGTCGAGCAATTGAACCAGCGGCTCGCGCGCGGCGAGCTCGATGCTGCCAAGGCGAGCTTCCACGCGGCCCTGCGGCTTTCGCGCGAGACCGCGGTGCTCTCGGCGGGCTCGGCCCTGGGCTTCGGCGTGGGTCCCTTGCTGCTCGCGCGTAAGCACGCGCCGCCGCTCGGCCCAACGGCGAGGGTCCTCTGCCCGGGTGAATGGACCACGGCCAGCCTGCTGTTCCAGCTCTTCCACGGCCCCGCAAAAGTCGAGCAGGCGGTCTTCTCGGAGATCATGCCCGCGCTGGAAGCGGGCCGCGCCGACTACGGCGTGTGCATCCACGAAGGCCGCTTCACCTGGCGCGAGCGCGGACTTGCTTGCGTCGAGGACCTGGGATCGAGCTGGGAAGCGGCCTTCGGCTGCGCCCTGCCGCTCGGCGGCATCCTGTTCCGCAAATCGCGCGGCGCGCAGCTCGCGCAACGCCTAGCCTTGGCCATCGAGGGCTCGATCGCCTGGGCGCGCGCTCATCCCGAACGCGCCAGGGCGGTGATGCGCCGTCACGCGCAGGAGCTATCCGACGAGGTGCTCGCGGCCCACGTCGACCTGTACGTCAACGCGCAGACCCTGTGCCTGAGCCACGCGGCGCGGCGGGCGCTGGACACCCTCTCCATCCAGGCGAAGCGCCTGGGTCTCGTCGACGAGTCGGCTCCCGCGTTGGAGATCTGGGGGCGCCGCGAGCCGCTGCGGCTGTTCCACGTGCTGCGCCGGGAAGACGCAGACCTGCTCGAAGGCCCGGCGCAGAGCTTCCGGCCGGCCTCGCTCGCGAGCGAGGGGTTCGTGCACCTGTCCTTCGAATCCCAGGTCGACGCCACGCTGAAAGCGCACTTCGATCCCGTGGACGAGCTGGTGCTGCTCGAGATCGACGCCGATGCCGCAGGGGCCGCGCTGCGCTACGAGACTTCACGCGGCGGACAGCTCTTCCCGCACCTCTATCGCGAGCTGCGGCGCTCGGACGTGGTCGCACGCTGGACGCTGGAGCCCGCGGGCGCCGCATGGTCGAGCGATTCGCCGCCCACCCGCGCCAGGGCGCGCGTGGACGGCGATTGACTCGTGGTGCGAGGTCGGTTGGCCGCGTCTAGCGGCCCATGCCGCCGCCCGGACCGCCCATGCCGCCCGGCTTCGCGGGAGCCTTGGCCGGCGGAGCCGCGGGCTTGCCGCCTGCGTCGCGCAGCTCGAGCATCTCCTTGCGGATCTCCTGAGCGAGGTTCTTGATGTCCTGCATGGTCTTGCGAACTCGGGCGCAGGCGGCCTTGTTACCGGCTTCGGCCTTCGCCATGTCATCTCGAGCGGCCTCGAAGGTCTGGCCGAGCTTTTCGAAGTTCTGGGTCATATGCGTTCTCCTGGTCTCGGTCGGGCGGGTCGTTTCGGGGGCTTTCCCCGCGTTGGAAGAGGCGCCAGCCTAGCCAGCGGCCCTCGCGCTGAGAAACCGGCCTCTCGATTTTGGCCTAAGTGCCTGAAAAGCCACGCCTTAGAGTCTCGATTTCCGCTTTGACAGGGCCTTGATGAGCCTCCAGGCGGGCTCCTGGACGGGTTGGACGGACAGCCGGCTGCCCTTCTGGAGCAGCTGCAGAGTGGCCAGGGCGGGTTCCTGGCGCAGCTCCTCCAGCGCGACCAGCCGCGGCAGGGCCTCGACTCCGCGCAGGTCGACCGCCACCCAGGTCGGCGCGTCGGGCTTCGAGCGCGCGTCGAAGTGCTCGTCCGCGTGATCGAACTGCGTCGGGTCCGCGTAGGCTTCGCGCGCGACCTCGGCGATCCCCGCGATCCCCGGCGGCTCGGTGCTCGAGTGGTAGAAGAAAACCAGGTCGCCGCGACGCATCTCGCGCAGGTAATTGCGCGCCTGGTAGTTGCGCACCCCGTCCCAGGTCGTCGTGCGCTGGGGCAGGCCCAGCAGGTCGCTGAAACTGAAGACGTCCGGCTCGGACTTGATCAGCCAGTGCTGTCGTTTCGCGGGCATGGCTCGGTGATCAGGACCAGCCCAGCGGCCGCGTCGGGCCCGACTCGAAAGGTCGCGAGCCCACCGGCGGCCCGAGGATCTCGGCGAGCTGCATCGAGCGGCGCAGCTGGGCGCGCGTCATGCGCTTGCGCGCGAAGCTCCGCGGTTGGCCCTCGGAGACGTCGAAGCCCTGGCCGCCGATCTCGCGCTTGCTGACCTCGCTTTGCGCGCCGCGCTCGGAGAGGTTCTGGAAAGCGTCGCTGCCACCGAAGGTCGCGCGACCGCCGATGCGCTTCGTCGGTCCGCCTTCGCGATCCGAGGCGAGGCCTTCCTGAGGAGCGAACTCGGCGAACTCGGTCCCGACCCTGCCCTTGGGGATGTGGGTGCCGTCGTAGCCGGTCGGGTCTTCGAGGCTGGTCTCCGGCATCGCCGTGATCACGGGGCGCACGTCGGTCATCGCCGGCGTTTCTGTCAGGGCCTCCTCCTCGGTCAGGGCGCGCGTATCGGTCAGGATCCGCCGCTGCGGCCGGCGCGGGGTCGCGATCGGAATCGGCGGCGGAAGCACGGGCGGCGGGCTGGCGCTCTCGCCGCGCATCAGCCGTTCCCATTGCTCGCGTCCGCTCGGTGCGAGTTCCCCTGCAGGCTGCGCCTCGGGCTCGTCCTCGTCTACGGCCTCGACGGCTTCGGAGCGCGGCTCGAGCGTCGCGGATTGCGAACCGGCGCGCTCGGCCAGCTCGCGCTTCTTGCGCGCCGATTCCTGGATCGCTTTCAGGATCGCCGGGCCGATGAAGATCACGAGGAGGACCCCGAACTTGATCAGCGCGCCGAAATTGTTGTCCTCCGCGGGAAGGACGATTCCCGCGCAGACGCCGGCCAGGCCTTGTTCCGCCGCTGCGATCATTCGCCGGGCTTCTGCGGGCCGCCCTCGCCGAGCGAGCCGCGCATTTTCGTGTCGGCGTCGAGGTTGCGCAGGCGGTACAGGTCCATCACGCCCAGATTGCCCTTGCGCAGAGCGTCGGCCATGGCCTTGGGCACTTCGGCTTCGGCGAGCACGACCAGGGCGCGGTTCTCGACCACGCGGGCCTGGAATTCCTGCTCGGCGGCGACGGCCATCGCGCGGCGCTTCTCGGCATTGGCCTGGGCCACGCGCTTGTCGGCCTCGGCCTGGTCGGCCTGCAGCCGGGCGCCGATGTTGATGCCGATGTCGACGTCGGCGATGTCGATCGAGACGATCTCGAAAGCCGTGCCCGCGTCCAGCCCGCGCGCGAGCACCGTCTTGGAGATGTGGTCGGGATTCTCGAGCACCTGCTTGTGCGTGTCCTTGGAGCCGATGGTCGAGACGATGCCCTCGCCAACGCGGGCGATGATCGTTTCCTCGCCGGCGCCGCCGACCAGACGCGCGATGTTCGTGCGCACGGTGACGCGCGCCTTGGCCAGCACCTGGATGCCGTCCTTGGCGACCGCGGCGATCTCGCTCTTGCCCGAAGCCGGGTTCGGGCAGTCGATCACCTTGGGCGTGACGCTGGTGCGCACGGCTTCGAGCACGTCGCGGCCCGCGAGGTCGATCGACGCCGCGGTGCGGAACGTCAGCGGGATTCCCGCGCGGTCCGCGGCGATCAAGGCCACCACCACGCGCTCGACGCGGCCGCCGGCGAGCAGGTGAGCTTCCAGATCGCGCCGGTCGACGTCGGGGATGCGCGCCTGCACGAGCATGATCCGCGCCTTGACGATCTGCGCCGGATTCACCTTGCGCAGGCTCATCGCGAACATGTCGAACAGGCCGACGCCGGCCTTGGCCAGCACCGACTGCACGTACAGGTTCGCGTAGCGGATGAACACGAACAGGAACACGAGCAGGAAGATCCCGAGCACGGCCAGCGCCGGAATCTTCCACCAGCCCTCGGGGAGCCCAGAGTTGGATTGCACGACGGCGAAGGCGACGGGATCGACGAGCAGGCTTTGGAGCGAAAGCATCAGGACCTTTCTGTTTGCGATGGGGCGGGCTGTGCCGACACCGGAGCCGCGCGTCCGACGACGACGCGATTGCCGGAAATCTCGAGCACTTGGATGGGTTCACCGTGGTCGATCAACTCGCCGCGGGTGACGACGTCGACGCGACGGCCGCCGATGCGCGCGATCCCCGCGGGCCGCAGCGGCCCCTCGGCGACGCCGGCATGACCGAGGATCGCGAGATCGCGCTCCTCGTAGTTCTTCTGCGAATCGAAGGACAGGCCGCGCGCGACGAAGTGGCGACCGAGCGGCGAGCGCGGGAAGAGATGGAACGCGAGCAGCACCGCCACCGGAGCGAGCAGAGCCACCGCGACGAGGAAGTACACGCCGACCTGGGTCGAGATCGCGAAGGCGCTGACGCAGGCGCCGATGAACGAAGCCGCGGCGCACACGGCCAGGATCCCGAAGCTGACGAAGAACACCTCGGCGAACACGAACACGATGCCGAGGGCGATGAGCAGGATCGGCAGGGCCAGGCTCATGCGCCACGCTCCGCATCGGGCTCGACCACGGCGCGCAGGCCTTCGACCGTCACCACGCGCACGCTCGTGCCGGCGTCGATCACGAGGCCCGAGGAGCGCGCCTCGACTTCGTCGCCGTGCTTGGAAAGTCGCACCTTGCCAACCGGGCGCAGCGGCGTCAGCGCGACGCCCTGCTCGCCGAGCTCGGGTGCGCGCACGAATTCCCGCGCGGGAGCTCCGCCGGCGAAGGCCGGGGTCGGTCCCTGCACCAGTCGTCCGACCAGCGGAGTCTGTGGCAGGTAGCGCGAGATCAAGGCGCCGAGACCGATCGCGACCACGATGCCCGCCATCAATTCGAGCGCGCTGTCCAGCGCGATCTCGCGACCGAAGGGCGAGGAGAAGAAGCCCGAGCCCATCTGTGCGAAGGCGAGACCGCCGACGACCAGAATCGCGCCGATCGCTCCGGGCCAGATCGCGCCGGGCAGCAGGAACAATTCAACCGCGACCAGCGCGAGTCCCAGCCCGACCGCGACCAGGTGCGGCACATCGGCCAGGCCGACCAGGTAATCCCCGAACAAGGCCAGGGCGAAACAGACGATCGCCACGCCGCCCGCGAGTCCGAAGCCCGGCGTCTTGAATTCGGCGATCAAGGCCATCACGCCGATGCCGATCAGGATCGTGTTGACCGCGGAGAGCCAGGTGGCGAGGTCTTCGGAGCGAGCGCGCTCGATCGGAACCAGAGTCGCTCCGCCCATCCCGACCATGGCGAGCACCGCGTCCAGCGAATCGGCGATGCCGTCGGCGAGTCCGAAGAGAACAGCCTCCGTGCCGCTGAGCGCGACCAGGCTGCCGCGATCGGCGATGGTTTTCACGAACTGCACACCGCTGTCCCCTTCGCGCAGCTCGTCGAACTCCCCCACCGTGACGATGCGCAGCTCGCCATCCCTGGTGCGCACCTGCTTGGCGCCGACCATGCGGTCGACCATGGCCTCGGCCAGGGCCGCAGGCCGGTGGTGGGATTCGGCATAGGCGCGGAATTCGGAGCGCACCGCGGCGCTCCACTTCGCGGCGACGTCAGGATCCTGAATCGATTGGATCGAGCCGTCTCGAATTTCGACGACCGAGGCCGCGCCGATCACGCCCTGGGTGCGCATGTAGATCCGCTGGCAGGCCAGGGCGACCAGCGCGCCGGCGGAATAGGCACGGTCGTGGACCCAGGCAATCGTCAGCACGCCGTCCTTGTTCGCGTCCGCGAGCTGCGAAGCGAGCTTGTACATCAGCTCGACCTGACCGCCCGGAGTGTCGAGCTCGATCACCAGAGTGCCCGGGCCGGACTTCGCGCGCTCGATCGCGCGGCGCAACAAGCTCTGAGTACCCTCGTCGAGCGGCCCGGAGATCTTGATGTGCACGACTTCGGCCGCGGCGGGCTGGACGAGCGGCTTTTCCACGTCGACTTGAGCGCGGGCCAGGAGCGGACTCGCGCTCGCGAAACAGATCGCCGCCAGCCAGGCGAAAACGACGATCCAAGGTCGCAGCCCATGGCTGCGCAACGAATCGATTCGGGTCACCGGGAAAGAGGCCTCCACGCATCTCTTATAGCTTGCGCGCGGACTTCTATTCCAGACGAGTCCGCGCGCGCGTCCAAGGAGCGCATCAGACCAGGTCGGAATCGCCCCACTGGTACCACCAGCTCGAGCGCAACCAGTGCAGATCGAAGCGGCGTTGGAAGGCTCGCGCGACGGTGCGGTACGGCGTCGGATGGGCGAGGAAACCCTGGTCCTGGAACCAGCGATGCCAGTCCGACCACTCCGGACAGATCCAGGCGATCGCCCGCGCGCCGGCCTGGCGCGCAGCTTCCGTCGTCGTCTCGAGCAGCGCCTGAGCCAGCTCGAGCTCGCCGGGCGGAACCAGCCATTCGGCGATGCACCACAGGTCCTTCTGCACGAGATCGGCGGGCCGCGCGACGCACAAGCCGAGCAGATTTCCCGATTCATCGCGCGCGGCGTGCATCGCGTAGCGTTGGCGCGGATGGTCGGCGAAGCGCCAGTTCAAGTAAGCCGCGTCCCGGATCGCGCTCGCGCGCAGGCTGTCGGCGCAGCGATCCCACAGCCACTTCGCGCGGTGGTCGAAGCGCGAGAGCTGCGCAATCTCGATCGATCGCGACGGCGCGGATCCTGACCTCTGGGCATCGAGCTCGCGCAGCAGCACGAGTTGCGTGCGCAGCGTGCCGTATTCCAGATGCTTCTCGCCCAGGCTCAAGGCCCTGCCGATCGGCCAGCCGTAGTGGACCCAGTCCTTGTCGGGGCCGCCGTACTCCGCGAAAAACGCGCGCGCTGTTTCCAGGAACAGACTCGGTCGATCGCCGTGCGCGCGGTGCGCGGGATGGACCATCGAGTCGACGATCTGCGCGAAGACATGCCGATTCCCGTCGACCCACACCTGTTGCGGAAGGGCCGCGTATTGCGCGACGACTTCTCCTCGGTGCAGGGCGACGAAGACGCGCTGGCCGGCGGGATTGCGCTCGAAAGCCCAGCGCCACTCTTCGATCGTGCGCGGCGTGAAGCCCGGATTGCCCGCGGCAAAGACCAGGTTGAACGTGGCGAGCAGCGAGTGCTCGTCGCCCGGGCGCAGGGCGCGGATCTCGAAGTCGTCCATCAGACGAGGTCCGTGTCACCCAGCGTGTAGAACCAGCGCCAGAACAGGTAGTCGCGATCGAAGGGCGCGCGGAAGCTGCGCGTCGCCAGGATGTACTCGGTCGGAAATAGGCGGAATCCGCGGCGCTGGAAGGCGAGCCACTCCGGCGCGGTGTCGGGGAAGAGCGCGATCCATTGCGCAGCTCCGCTCTCGCGAGTCCGCGCGCCGAACCAAGCGGCGAGCGCGCGCTGCGCGTCTTCGTCCGCGGCGGGAGCGAGCCAGTCGCAGACCAGTCCGCCCTCGAGGCCCGCGAAACTGCCGCGGCGGAACACGCCGAGCGCGCGCAGCCGGCCGCGCTCGCGCACCACGCCGAAGAGGTAGCGATGCTCGGGATGCTCGGCAAAGCGCCAGTTCATGGTCTCGGCGTCGCGCACACCGATCAGCGAGCGATCAGGAACGAGCGTGGAAAAAAGCTCCGCGACATCGTCCGGACAGCGATCCGCGCTCTCGACGCTCCAGTTGCCGCCGATCTCCTCCGCGGCGGCCAGCACAGGCGCGGCGAGCACGGAAATCGTGCGCAGGTGCTCGTAACCGAGGCGCCTGGAACCGACGCGCCAGGCGCTGGGGATCGCGAGGCCGAACATGACCTGGTCGAGCTCGGGCTCGGCGCCGCAAAAGCGTCGCGCGTACTCCTCTCCCGCGCGGACGAAGGCGCTGGCCCGCGCAAGACCCGGGCTCGTGCTTCGCGTGTGCATCGAATCGACCGATTGCGTGAAGTGCACGGCGCCGACTTCCGAGTGCACGCGCTGCCGCAGGCCGGCGTATTGGCCCTGAACCCGTCCTTCGTCGTCGAGAGCGATCACGATCCGTGATCCGGCCGGATTGCGCGCGAATTGCCAGCGCCAGAGTGCGAGGGATTTCGCCGGCTGGGTCGGGTCGACGTGCGCGAAGACCTGGTTGTGCGCGCGCAGGATCGCGGCCTCGTCGCCGGGTTCATAGGGCCGAACGATCAAGTCGAGACTCGCGCGTGGACCATCGGGCCGGGCTTTGGAACTCGAATGGAATGGCGGGAGCGCATGGGAATCGAACCCACCGGTCCCGCTGTTCACGGAACCCAACCGGCTTTGAAGACCGGGCAGCACACCAGCACCGATCCGCTCCCGCTCGAGCTGGACCGCGCTAGTGGAGCAGCCGGCGCGCGGCCTTGCAATCGTTCTGTTGCGCGGACCGTGCGCAGCGGCGGATCAGGCGCGCTGTTCGAGCACCAGCCGGCCCGGCGCCCCACCCTCCCATTCGTCCGGCAGTCCGCCGGCCCAGCGGCGCAGGCGCTCCTGCTTGCCCTCGCGCCCATGGAGGCCGACGGAAAAAGCGATCCCATTCGCGCGCGAGCGAGCATCGCGCGGAAGCTCGAGCTGCAGGCGAGATCCGCCGCGATAGCGCGCGCCTTCGAGGTTGACGAGCAGCTCCGCATCGCTCAAGCCGCCCGCGGTCTCGATCGTGACCGCCAGCGCGTCGCGGCGGGCTTTGACCGTCACGCTCGCCGGCGGATCGCCCGGCCGCTCGCGCAGGAGCATCAGGCGCAGCGCGCCCGAGTCGAGTCGCGCGCGGCGCACGCGAGCGAGCGGCGTGTCGAAGAAGATCCGCTCCTCGGGTCTGCCCGGTCCGCGCTGCCAGCGCATTGCGGCGACCAGCAAGGGATCGCCGCCGGGGCTCCAGGAGCCGCCGCTCAGCCGAAAAGAAATCTTCGATTCTTCGCCCGGAGCGAGCTCGAGCTGCGCTGGCAGGCCTTCGACGTCGAAGGCACCGCGGCGGATCGAAAGACCCAGGCTGACGCTGACCGGCCATCCGAAAGGGTTGCGCAGCCTGGCCTCGACGCTCCAGGCGCCGGCCCACTCCCCGCTCGCGGTGGAGCCGGATGGATTCAGCGCATTCGAGCTGCCCAGGGCCAGCTCGATCGGCGAGATCGGCCAGCCTCCCTCGTCCTCGGGAGCGAAACGCGCCAGTGCGCGGGCCGCCAAGGCGCGCAGCGGCTCGCGAGTCGAAAGCCCGAGCACCGGCGCGCGAGCGCAGCGCAAGAGCAGGTCGGGATCGTCGACGGCGAGAGCCCAGCGCTCGCAGGGCCAGCTCTCGCTCGCCGCCGCCCCTTGCCAGCCGCCGTGCACGCCGACGGCGGCGATGCGCTCGTCGCGCGCGAAGGCCAGCTCGTCGTGGTCGGCGCTGGCGCACAGGTGCATCGCCGATAATCCCAGGTCGCGTGCTTCGATGCACACGGCGCGGTTGCGCGAAGCCACGCGCACCGACAGACGCCGATCGCTGCCTTCGAGCACCCGCGACAGCTCTTCGACGAGCTGAGGCGCCGCGAGCTCGATCACGTGCATCGGCTTGACGCCCGGCGCGGGACCGTCGAGGGCCAGGGCCTCTTCGAGCAGCGCCAGGGGCTCGCTGGCGAACCGGCGATGGAACCAGGAACCCGCGTCGACTCCGGCGAGCTCAGGCAAAGTCCGCGTCGCGACCAGCCCGTGGGCGTCGCTGGTCCGATCGAGGGTCGGGTCGGCGAGCAGCACGAGCTCGCCGCTGGCGCAGGCTCGCAGCTCGTAGGAGACACCGTCGAGGCCGATCTCCATCGCGCCGTTCAGCGAGGCCATGGTGTTCTCAGGAGCCACCAAGGGAACTCCGCGCCGTCCCAGGATCCACGGAGGACCGGGCACGGATTCGCCGAGCTCGCCGACCTGGAGCGGACCGTCCTCACGCTGGAACATGATCGCGAATGAGTCTCCGCACTTGTCTGGGCGAAGCAAGGGCTCAGAATGTCCGGCCGCTTTCGAGCGCGCCGCCTTTGCCACCACGATGACCGTTCCCGTGCCTGAGTCTCCGAAGGAGCGTCACCGGTTTCGGGTGTTCGCGGTGGCCTGCGTCACCCTGGCGATCGTCTCGCTGGCTGTCCTGGTCTGGCGGGAAGGTTGGGGGGCGCTGGGCCGCGCATCCGCGGTCGCCGCCTCCGCTCAGATCGTCGGCAAGTGGCTGATCTTCGTCGGCGCCAAGGCGGACAATCCTTACGGCTTCGGTCCGTGGGGCATCTCGTACAACATCTTCGTCCTCGATCTCCTGATCGCGCTGGTCCTCAATACGTTCCTGCCGCAATTCGAGCGGATTCCGCGTCTCGGCGCATGGCTGATCAAGACGCACCAGAAGACGGACGAGGCCTACTCGAAGTTTCCGAAGCTGAAGCGCATGGCCTGGACCGGCGTGATGCTATGGGTCTTCCTGCCCCTGCCCGCTTCCGGCGCAGTCACCGGAAGTTTCGCCTCGCGACTGGTCGGATTGTCGCGCACGTCAGCGACGCTTGCGATCGCCGTGGGCTCGGCCGCGAATGGTCTGATTTTCGCCGTGATGGCCGCGGTCCTGGGCGCGAAGAGCCAAGAGCTGATCAACAACTGGCAAGTGACCGCCGCTTCCGCCGTCCTGCTGCTCGCCCTCCTCTGGTGGGGCTGGCGCCGCCTGGTGAAAATGCTGCGCGAGGACGTCTAGGAGTCAGGTGAATTCGTCCGGAGTCGTGAGCCTCGCCTCGCCTGCGCCGCGCGCAGGCGAGGCGAGGCTCACGACTCCGGACGAATTCACCTGAC
>DATHET010000061.1:0-18992 GCA_035490315.1 Planctomycetota bacterium | reverse complement strand
CCGGATCGTTCTCGCGGCCCCCGAGACCCAGGGCTTCGAGCAGGCGCGCGCACTCGCTCTGGATCAGCGCTTCCTCGAGGCCGAACAGCCGGCCGACCAGCTCGAGATGCTGCCGCGGCGAAAGGTGGGCGTAGAGCGGCGCGCCGTCGGGGACGAAGGCCATGTGCCGGCGCGCCTCGAGCGGATCCTTCGCCACGTCGACATCCGACACCAGGGCCTGGCCCTCGGTCGGCCGCAACTGGCCGCACAGGATGCGCACCGCGGTGGTCTTGCCCGCGCCGTTGGGGCCGAGCAATCCATACACCTCGCCGGGTTGGATCGAGATCGAGAACGCGCGCAGCGCGAACCGCTCTCCGAACTGGTGCGAGACTCCGCGGAACTCCGCGAGGGCCATGCCTAGACCGTCAGCGGTTCTTCGGCCAGGACCGTGGTGGCGATGCCAGTCTTCTCGGTCAGCTGCGCGGCGATCTCTTCCAGGCGCGCAACCGACACGGCGCGCGGCTTGGAGGCGCGACCCTTCGGGTTGTCGATGGTCTGGATCTGGACTTCCTTCGGGCGCAGCTCTTCGACGCGCTTGATCCACATCTTGACCTCGGCATCGACCGAGTTGTCCGGACCGCCCTGCACGAAGGTGGAGGACAGGATCAACCGGTCCATCCCGGTCAGGTGCGTGGCCAGGGTCTTCAGGTCGTCCGACTTGCGCCCGGTCATGGCCGTGAAAGTCTTCACGGTGCCCCACTCGAAGCGCAGGATCGGCATGTCGTAGATCTGCAGGGCGCGGCGGTGATCCGCGGGCTCGAGGTTCGAGCCGTCGGTCAGGATCGCGAGGTCGGCCTTCGGGAACCACTTGTTGCGCAGGTCGCGCAGGTTCTCGGTGATCGTCAAGAGCTGGTGGTGCCGGGTCGGATCCAGGTTGCCCGAGATCACGATGCAGTCGAGCTTCTCCGGCGCCTTCGACATGGCGATGATCCGGCGGGCGGCCGCGGTCACGATCACGCCAGCGCTCGGCGCCGAATTGACCCGGGTGACGATCGGCACGGCGTCGGCCTGGCCGGTCTTGCAGAAGATGCAGTCGGGCAGGCAGCTTCCGGTAGGTGTCGGGACCGGATTGATGCCCAGGGCAATGCCCAGGCGGCGCGTCTTGATCGGTCCGTAGACGACCGAGTGGAAGGGAGGGTTGGACATCGAGATCCGAGGGTGCGGGGACTGGCGGAGAGGGAGCAGGGTGGCCCGCCCGTGGAAAACCGGTCTTGCCCAACCGGAGCATCAGCGTAACCCCAATTGCGCCACATGCCTAGGCGCGCCTTGCGCGATTGAACACAGCCCTGACGAGTTGCGCCAGTCCCAGCCACGCCAGCGCCAGTCCGAGCGGGGACCTCCAAGGATGCTCGGTGAGAGCGCGCAGCCAGCGCAGGCTCGCGGCCTCGCCCGTTCGCGGCGGGATGGCGTTCAGGAACCAGGTGAGGGCCAGCTGGAGAGCACTTGCGCCCAGGAGCGCTGGCCAGAAGCCCCAGGGCTCGGGCGAGGACGCCGGCTCCGGGTCGTCGAGATCGTCCTCCGCCGAGGCGTCCTGCTCATCCTGGGTCTGCACCGGCGCTGATCTCCGGACGGAACGGTCCGCCCGCGACTTCGACCAGCGCAGCGCGCCCAGGTGACCGGCGGGAGCGTGAAATCGCTCGCGATATCCCGCACTTGGTTCGGTACGGTGCCGTCACAGCGCCCGATCCGCGACGGCCCGAGATGCAATTCGACTACCTCATCGTGCTCGTCCTGTCCGGGGCCGGGATCGTCTTTGCCCTTACGCGCGGATTCGGCGATCGGCAAGTCGAGCCTGGCGCTCGGGGCGAGTGTCAGCAACTGCCGAGGCAGGTCCTGTTCGCGACCGGGATGGTGCTCCTGATCCCGTGGGCCCTGGTGCTGCGCGACTGCCTGCACAACAGCGGCCCGGCGCAGAGCCTCGGCATCGGGGCCTTCGGCCTGCTGATGGGCGGAGTGTTCATCGTGATCCTGTTCCTGGGCTGGGCCTACGTGCGGAAGTGCGAGTAGATGTCCGGCTCCGGAAGCAACGCGTTCCTGGACCTCCTGCGCGCCCTCGTGCCGTCGCGCCTGCCTGATTGGGCCACGGTGCTGCTCGCTGCAGCGGTCACCGCCGCTGTCGCGATCGCGGGCGTGGCGATCCATGCCTGGATCTGCCGGCGGATCGAGGCCAGGCTCGCGGGAAGCGTCAGCTCTGGACGGATGCTCCCGAGCACGCCTGCCCAGGGTTGGGCATTCGCCGCCACGCTGGCTGCGATCGCCGCCTATCCCCTGGCGCCGCATGTGTTCTTTGCCGACATCGAGCTGGGGCTGGTCCTGATCCTCGCCTGCCTCGCCCTGGCCGCGATCGTCAGCGACGCCTCGGCGGACATCGGCTGGGCGATCCTTCTCGGCGTGGCCTTGCTGGTGCCGGTCATCGCCGGCGGCAGCTTGAACCTGATCGAAGCGAGTCGCCTGCAGTCCGACTGGTTCGGCATGGGCTGGTTCCTCGGGAAGAGTCCCTTCGCCTTGCCCGCGGCGATCCTGTTCCTGGTCGCTGCTCTCGGATGGGCCCGACGCGAATCGATGTCGCCGATCGAGAGGTACAGCGGGATGTTCCTCCTCTCCGGTCTGGCGGCCACGTTCTTCTTCGGCGGCTTCGAGAGCCCGCTGACCTGGAGCCTGCGACGATCGCTCGGGGAGGATCCGGGGTTCTTCAACCATGCGCAGCTGGCGGATGGCTCGACGCAGACGCGCATCGCGATCGGCGGGTTGATGTTCCAGCTCGCCTGCGCGGCCACTTTGATTGGGAAGACGATGGTCGGGGTTTTCGTGTTGCTGTGGTTGCAGGCGAGACCGGATGCGCGTCTTCACAGGGCGATGGAGATCAGCAGGAGAGTCCTGGTTCCGCTGGGACCCGTGCTCTTGATCGGCGCGGCCCTTTGGGAATGGGCGCGCGCGGCCCTGTGGAGTTCCGCATGAGCAAGGCGCGATCCAGGATTGCAGCCGCGCTGCTTGCGATCCTGCTCGCAGGCGCGTGCTGGGTTGGAGCTCGCTTCGCGGGAGAGCAGGGAGCCGCGTTCGGGATGTTCGCATGGCTCTCGGTCGGCGGCGCACTGGTCTGTCTCTTCGAGCGGTCGCTGGTGCGCAGCTGCTTCGCGTTGCTCGTGACGCTGCTTTCGAGCGCCGGTCTGTTCCTGCTGCTCGACTCGGACTTCCTGGCTCTGATGCAGGTCCTGGTCGGCGCCGGCGGAGTGCTCGCCCTGCTCCTGTTCGGGGCGATGCTCGCGCCGCCCGATCCAACGGAGCGCAGTCTCGCCCGCATCCTGGTCGCGTTGCTCCTGCTCGCGCCGCTGTGCGGATTGGTGGCATGGCGCTGCGGAGGTGTCAGCGCTTTCAGGAGGCCGATGGTTGCGGCGAAGGCTTCCAGCCAACCAGGAATTGCCATCGCCTACTCTCCATCGCGGCCCAGGAGAGACGCCGGCCGGATCGGCGTCGCGCTGGTCGATCCCAATCGATACGCGGTCGCCTTCGAGGTTGCCGGTCTGCTGCTCGTCGTGGCCCTCGTCGCCGCCCATTCGATCTCGCAACGGCGAGAGGACGCGAGCTGATGGCGCTCCAGGCCTATCTGTGCGTCTCCGTGGCGCTGTTTGCGATCGGCCTCTGCTGCATGATCGCGCGGCGGAATTTGATCCACGTCTTGATCGGCATCGAGCTGATCCTGAACGCCGCGATCCTCAATCTCGTCGCCTTCGCACGCTTCACACCGGATGGAGGCGACGGGATCGACGGCCGCGTGTTCGCTGTCTTCGTGATCGTCATCGCCGTCGCCGAAGCCGCGGTGGGGATCGCGATCATCCAGCAGGTGGTCCGCACGTTCCGCACGCAGAAACCCAGTGCGATCGACCGGTTGCGCGAGTGATGCAGACTTTCGATTTCAACCAGGCGAGCGGCGTCGCCGCCACGATTCATCGGAGGCTGTCCTGATCGGCTTCGTGCGCTGGCTCGGAAGGCTGTTCGCGGGCCTCGATCGCGCGATCGATGCAGCGGTGCGCGCGATGGGCGCTGCGACCGTGATGACCGGCTCCCTCGTGCGCTTGACGAACACGGGCCGCGTGCAGCAGTACCTGGCCTTCGCGCTCCTCGGTCTGATCGCGGCCGCGGCCTTGCTGATCCTCGGCTAGCCCATGCCGTCCCACCTGCTTTCCTGGATCGTGTTCGCGCCTTTGATCGGCGCGGCGGCCGTGATCTCCTCGCCGAAGCGCTTCCAGGCGTGGATCAAGGGACTGAGCCTCGCCGCGACCCTCGCGCCGCTCGTCCTGGCCTGCCTCGCGTGCTGCGGAACATTTTCCTGGGCCAGCGCGGAATTCCAGCACGCCGAGCGCATCGATTGGATCCGATCGATCCGAGCGCAGTACCACGTCGGCGTGGACGGCCTCTCGCTCGCCCTCGTGGCGCTGATGTCCTTGTCGTTCTTCGTCGCGGCGGTCGCGAGCTCCTACGCGGCGCGCGCGAGCAAGGCGTACTTCTCGCTGCTCCTGCTGCTCGAGGTCGGAGTCCAGGGCGTGTTCGTCTCGCTCGATCTCTTCCTGCTCTGCGCTTTCTGGGGGCTGGCGCTGGTGGCGATGTTCTTCCTGATCGGCGTGTGGGGCGGCGCGGGGCGCGAGCAGGCGGCGATGAAGTTCCACGGCTTCACGCTCGCGGGTCTGCTCCTGGTGCTGGCCGCGGTGATTGCGCTGCGCCTCGACAGCGGCACCTTCTCGGCCCCGACGCTGATCGAGCTGGCGCGCAACGGGAAGCTCACGGGCGCGAACCTCGCGGGCGGCGGAGTCCTGCTCGGAATGAATTTTTCGAGCTGGTGCTTCTGGTGTCTCTTCCTCGGCTTCGCGATCCAGATCCCGCTGGTGCCGCTGCACTCCTGGCTAGGCGATGCGACGGCCGAAGCGCCGGCGCCCGTGTCGATCTGCCTTGCGGGAATCCTGACCAAGCTCGGCGCCTTCGGTCTCCTGCGAGTCTGCTTTCCGATCCTGCCCGACTCGTTCCGCGAGCTCTCCTTTGCGCTGGGCGCGGTCGGCGCGGCCGCCATCCTCTACGGCGCGCTGGTGAGCCTGGGCCAGACCGATTTCCGACGGCTCGTCGCCTCGTGGACGGTCAGTCAGATGGGATTCGTGCTGCTGGGTATCTCTGCGATGACCGAAGCGGGCGTGAAAGGCGCGACGTTGCAATTGTTCTCGCATGGCTTGTCCGCGGCGGCCCTGCTGCTCACCGGCGGGGCCCTGTTCGAGCGCATGCATCGCACCGCGCAAGGCGGCAGCGCGGCGAGGAAGATTTCGCTGGTGCAAGTGATCCTCGCGATCCTCGGTCTGTGCGCCGCATTCGGCGCACCGGGTTTCGCGAGCTTCGTCTCCGAGAACTCCGCGCTCGCCGGCGCTTACCAATCATCCGACCCGCGCTTCAAGATCCTGGCTTGGATCGGCGCAGCCGGGGCCATCATCGGCCTTTTCCTCGCGCTGAGCCTGGTGTGGAGATTCCTGCGGCTGTTCCTCGAGATGCGCAAGCTCCCGGGCGCGAGGGCGGCCGAGCCCACGTCGCGCGAGATGGTCTGCGCCTTGTTCCTGGTCGCGGCGTGCGCCGCGCTCGGCCTGGTCCCCTCCCTGCTGCTCGAGCCGCTCGGCCCGAGCGCGGCCCAGCTCGTCATGCTCCTGCGCGGTCCATGAACACCAGGGAGTATTGGATCGACAGCGTGCAGGCCGTGGCGCCCGAGATCGCGCTGGTCACCGCGGCCTTCTGCGCGCTGTTCGCGCACTCGCTGTTCGGAAAACGCAGGCCGCAAGCCGCGGCTTGGATCAGCCTCGCCGGGCTCGCGAGCGCGGCGGCGCTGCTGATCGCGCGCTGGGGGCACGAGCCGATGCGCGTGGTCGCCCTCGTCGAGGTCGACGGCTTCTCGACCTTCTTCCGTTTGTTGATGAGCGCGGGTTGCGCCGTCGTCGTGCTGGCGTGGATGCATTCGGGCCGCGAGCGCCGTCCGCTGGAGCCGCAGCTCGCGTTCCTGCTCCTGTGCGCCTGCCTGGGCGGCTTCCTGATGGTCGGCACGAACCACGCGCTGCTCCTGGTGCTCGGACTCGAGATCGTGTCGCTTTCGAGCTGCGCGCTCGTCGCTTGCGACAAGCACCGACCCGCGAGCGCCGAGGCGGCGATGAAGGTCTTCGTCTTCAGCGGCTTCGCGACGGCCTTGACGGTCTACGGCCTGAGCCTCCTGTACGGACTCACGGGAACACTCGACTTCGCGCGCATGGGGGCCGCTACCGTAGACGCGCAAGGGCTTGCCCGGCAGCTCGCGAGCGACCCAATCCCGGTGGCACTCGCGCTGCTCCTGGTCAGCGCCGGATTCGCGTGCAAGATCTCGCTTGCGCCATTGCACTTCAGCGCTCCCGACGTCGCCGCGGGATCGGCGTCGCCGGTCGCGGCCTTCCTGGCCGTGGTGGTCCGAGTCGCGGGCTTCGGAGCCTTGATGCGCTTCCTTTCCGCGCTGTTCGTGCAGGACGAGGCCTCGCGCCTGCTGCAGCACTACGCGGGAAAGTTCGGGGCCCTGCTCGCGCTCCTGGCTGCCGCGACCATGACGATCGGCAGCCTCGCGGCCTTGCGCCAGGCCGGAGTGAAGCGCCTCCTCGCCTGGACGATGGTCGCGCAAGCCGGTTTCGCGAGCATCGGGATCGCCTGCCTGAACGAGACGGGTTTTGCTTCGGCGCTCTTGTACCTCGCGAGCCTCGCGCTGATGAGCGCGGGAGCCTTCGCCGTCCTGATGCGCCTCGAAAGCCTCGCCGGTTCCAACCGACTCAAGGACCTGCGCGGTCTGGGCTGGAAACACCCGCTGCTCGGCGCCGCGGCGATCCTGCTCTTTGCTAGCCTCGCGGGCTTGCCGCCGACACTCGGGTTCTACGCTCGCTACCGCGTCTGCGTGGAGGCCTGGAATCTCGGCATGGGCTGGTTGGTGCTCGTCGCTGCGGTCAACACATGGCTAGGCGCTCAGGCATGCTTGCGATTGCTGAGCGTGCTTTTCCGGCACTCCCATTCCGAGCGTTCCGCCGTCCGCTCGCGCGTTGTCATGACCCTCGCGGTCGGCTCGGCCCTCGCGACTTTTGCACTCGGCTTCTGGCCCTGGCCGATCGAGCAGTGGGCGGGATCCGCCTTGGACCTGTTGCGCAAATAGCGGGGACTAGCCGGGCTTGCGGGCGCTGAGCCACAGGCTGCCGGCGGCCTTGCTCTCGGCGTGGGACGCATCGACTGGACGCGCGGATTGCGACTCGTGGACGCGCCGAGTCTGG
The DNA here is from genome assembly GCA_035490315.1 of Planctomycetota bacterium. Lineage (GTDB taxonomy): Bacteria > Planctomycetota > UBA1135 > UBA1135 > JADJQU01. The sequence goes on along the minus strand of DATHET010000061.1, from coordinate 11,652 downwards.
ACGTCGACGAATCCGCTGCGCTCGAAGGCCGCTTGCCACTGCGCGATCGACAGATAGTGCATCGCGAGCCCCACCTTCGACGGCCAGACCGCAGTCGAAGGACTCTCCTGGTAGAAATCGACGACGACGTCGGCGCGGCCGCCGGGTTTGAGCACGCGCAGGCCTTCGCTCAAGGCGCGCTCGAGATCGACGGCGTAGTACAGGGCTTCCATCGAGAACAAGCGATCGAACTTGGAGTCCTTGAAACCCAGGCTCTCGAAGGTCGCGATCTCATAGCGCGCGCGGATCGTCAAGCTGTGCAGTGCTTCGGCGCGCTCGATCATTTTCGGCGAGACGTCGACACCGACTGCGGTCGCGCCCGCGGCGGATTTCGCGAGCATGCGCGTGGCCCAGCCGTTCCCGCAGCCCAGCTCGAGGATCTGCTCGCCAGGGCGGATGTCGAGCTGCGCGATAACTTGAGCGGCGACGTTGCCGTGCTCCAATTCCATGCCGGCGTCGCGGCCGTCGCAGGCCCATTGATCGAAGGTGCGGCCGAGGATTTCGTGACTCATGTCGGTGACAGGCGCTCGAGCAGCCGGTCGAGCGGTTCGAGGACTTGCTCCCAATCGTAGCGACCGAGGGCGAAGGCGCGGCCGCGCGCTCCGAGGGCGCGAGCCTCCTCGGGTGCGTCGAAAAGCCGCGCGATGGCCGCGACCTGTTCCTGCGCGGAATTGGCGACGATGAAATCGCGCCCGTCGACGCCTTCGATGCCCTGGGTCGCGCTGCTCGTGCCCACCACGGGCAAGCCCATCGCGAGGGCTTCGAGCACCTTGTTCTGGATTCCGCGCGCGATGCGCAGAGGCGCGACCGAGATCGCGGCCTTCGCCAGCCAACTGCGCGTGTCTTCGACGAAGCCGGTGACCGTCACGCCGGGTTCCCGAGCGAGGGCTTGCACCGCCGCGGTCGGCTTCGAGCCGACAATCGTGAAGCGCACGTCGGGATAGCGCGCCCGCAACGAAGGCAGGACTTCGCGCACGAAGAATTCGCAGCCGTCGACGTTGGGCAGGTAATCCATCACGCCGGTGAACACCAGGTGGCGCGGCTGTGCCTCCGCCGGCCTCGGTTGGAAAAAGGCCGTGTCGACTCCGTTGCGCAGCACGATCGAGCTCGCGCCCGGAATCTGGGCCTGGAAGACCTGCTGCTCGAGGGGCGTGCAGAACACGTTCTCCGAAAAAGCGCGGGCGACGCGCGTCTCGAAAGCGAGCAGGCAGCGCTGCTCGCGCGCGTAGATCCATTTCATCGGTGGGGCGCTGCGCTCGGCGTACTGGCGCCACTTGTCTGAATCGAGCTCGGCGAAGTGCATCACGCGACGAAGGCGCGGATGGGGCTCGAGGAAAGCGCCCATCGACGAGCTGTAGGCGTAGGCGAGATCGGCCCAGGCCGCTTCGCGGTCGACAGCTTCCTGGAGCAGCCGCGAGCCGTAGACGCCGAGCGTCAAGGGCCGCGAGGTCAAGAGCAGGGGCAGGGAGCGCAATTTCGCCGAGCGCGCATCGTGGTCGACGGCCAAGGTCTGCAATCCGATCGACGAAAGATGCCGCGCCGCTGCGCGATCGGCGTCGTCGTGGGCGAAGGCGATCACGCGCACTTCGTGCGAACGGCGCATGCGCTCGATCAAGCGCCAGGTCGTGATCTTGTCGCCGCGATTGGGCGGGTAGGGAACCCGCTGGGACAGGAACAGGATGCGCACGGTCAGCCGTTCACCTGGGAATGCATCGGACGCTGCGCACGATCGGCGCGGATTCTATGCCGAGCGCGGGGCCGTTGCTCATCAGAAGGGGACTTCGTCGGGATCGACCGTGGCTACGGGATCGTCCTGCACGGACGCATCGGAGAACGAAGCATCGAATCCGCGCCGGCGCACCTCAGCCTGCATGTCCATGTGGGCGAGGGCCGCGTGGATGCATTCGTCGGTCGAGCCGCGCACGACGCGCGCGCCCTCGGGTTTCCAGGCGCCCTCGACCTCGCCGTCGAGGTTGCCGGCGAGCGGCAATTCCTCGAGGAACAGCCGGTGCTGAGCTTGCTGGACGCGCGTATCGAGCAGGAACACGCAGCCGCGGTCGCTCTCGCGCCGCATCAATCGTCCGAAGCCCTGGCGGAATTTGGCCAGAGCGCGCGGCAGGTAGATGCGGCGGCGCTGGGCGCCGGAGCCGAGGGCCGCGCACTGGGCATGGTGGTAGCGATCGGGCACGCCGTAGGGCAGCTTGACGATCACCAGGTACTCGAGCGTCTTGCCCGGGAAGTCGGCGCCGTACCAGAAGGTGTCGACGCCCATCAGGATCGCATCCGTCCGCGCGCGGAAGCGGTTCGCGAGCTCTTCCTTGGCCACGCCGCGCATGCCTTGGTACCAGAAGGGGATGCGGCGCGCGCTGAAGAAGCCCGAGAGCTCCTCGCCGAAACGCCGCAGCTCTTCCTGGTTGGTGAACAGGACGAGCATGCGGCCGCGCGTGCGCTCGCCGAGGTGCGCGATGAACTTTCGCACGTACTCGTGCCAGGCTTCGCGGCGCTCGGAGTAGGGCGGCGCGTCGTTGGGCAGGCCGACCTGCACGCGCGCGTAATCGAAGGGATCCGGCGCGCGCACGCAGCGCACGACGCTCGCCGTGCGCGTCTCGTCGGCCGCCGGCGATTCGGCGCGGTCGAGGCCGAGGTAGCCCTTGGCGCTCTCGAATCCGCCGCGCAGCCAGGTCGTCGCCGAGAGCAGCACGGCGTTTTTCAGCTCGGGGTAATAGTGCCGGCCCAGATATTCATTGGGCAGCAGCACGCGCGCCGCGAGAACGCGCCGGCCGCGCGCGTCGAGCTCGATGTCGTAGAAGGCGTGCTCGTTGTAGACCACCGCGCCGTCCTGCAGCGGCATCCAGGCGGCGAGGTCGCCGTCCAGCGTGTCGATCTCCACGCGCAGGAGCTCGATCTGCCGCCGCAGCCTGGGCAAGCCGCGGATCGGGAGCATGTCCATGCACTCGAGCAGCTGCGCGATCGCGCTCGACAGGGCCTGGATCGCTTCGCCAAGCTGGGTTCGCGCCGCGATCAGCCCCTTCGATTCGCCGTGCAGCACGAATTCGCGCAAGAGGGCGTGCTGGTCGCGCGCGTCGCGCGTGCGTTCCTTCGCCGTGCGCCAGGCGACGAAGGCGGCGACCTCGCGCTCGAGCTCGTCGAGAGCCGCGAGCGAAGCGCGGCAGGCGTTCGCCGCGCCTTCGAGTGCCGTCGCGGCCTGGGTCCCGGGGAAAGCAGCGCGCTCCAGGCGATCGAGGGGCGCCCGCGAGCTCGGCTTGCCGTCCTGTCGGACGCGCGCGAACAACTGGCGCATCTCCTCGATCGAGAGGGCGTGGCTCCAGACCCCGTGGGCCTGGTCGTGGAGGTGCTCGCACTCATCGAAGATGACGTGCTTGAACGAAGCCTGCTTGATCAGCACGAAGGCGTGGTTCGCGATCACCACGTGGGCTTGCTCGGAGCGCGCCCGCGCGACTTCGGCGCCGCAAGTCCGCCGGTCGTCGCGCTGCTGGCAGCAGCCGACCTGACCGCGCGTCTGGCGCACCAGGCTCTCGAGCTCGCGGCTCTCGCGCTCGCGCGAGCCGACGCCGAAAGCCGCGCGCATCGCAAGTCGGTCCAGGTCGCCCGAGTCGTCGCGCAGGCTGAACAGGAACAGCGTGAGCCAGGCGAGCCAGGCTTCGTGCCCGTCCTCGGCCGTCGGCAGGTGCAGCTTCAAGGCGCGCCAGCACAGGTAATTGGCGCGGCCCTTGAGCAGGGCCACGCGCGGCACGCAGGGAAGTCGATTGGGCCCGAGAGCCGTCGCGCGGTCGATCGCGCGCAGCGCCCTGGGCACTTCGCGGTCCATCGCCTGCTCCTGCAAGGCGCGCGTGTACGTGGTCACGCCGACGCGCACGCCGTGGCGCACGGCCCAGATCATCGCGGGCACGAGGTACGCGAGGGTCTTGCCCGTGCCGGTCGGCGCGTGCACGAGCAACAATTCGTTGGCGCCGAGCGTCTGGGCCGTCTGCCGCGCGACTTCGTGCTGGCCGACGCGATAGCGCAAGGCTTCGCCGTCCTCGGCCGAGATCGCGGGCAGGTGCACCTGGAAGATGTCGTCGACGAGCTCGAGGTCGCGCGCCTCGAAGGGCTTCTCGTCGTCGGTGGTGATCGGCACGGTCGCGTCGCGCGCATCGCCGCCCAGGCTCCAGGCAGGTTCCAGCCCGTCGATCCACAGGCGCGCAGCCTCGGCGGGATCGCCCATCTCCTCAGGCTCGAGCCCCAGGCCGAAGCCGCCGTCGCGCGGCGCGCGCTGGGCATCGAATAAGTGCGTCGCACCGGAAAGGAAGCGCGAGGGTCGCTCGATCAAGCTCAACGAAAACTCGAATCGGCGCGCCGCGTGCACGTCGGCCTCGCGCAGTCGCTGTGCGGTGCAGATGCACACCGCGGCGGCCAGGCGCAGGGCAGCAGGCTCCAGCTCGAGCACGCGCGCTACCAGCTCGGCCAGCGCCGATTGCAGATCACTGGCGCTGATCGCTCCCGGCGGTGTGCGCGCGCGAGTGGACCCGAGCAGTTGCCGCACCAGGTTCTCGCGCGAAACTCCCTGCCGTCCGGGCATCCACTGCGCGCTGAACTCCGACAGACCCAGCACGCAGCGTTCCTTCTGCGCGCGACCTTCGAAGTGGGCCGCCCACGCGCCGAACATCTCCGCGTCGAGCACGACCAGAGCCCGGTTGCCGACGAAGGCCGCGAAGTCCGCCCAGACTTCGGCGCCGCTGGCAGCGCGCTCCAGATCGCCGCTTTCGACTCCGAATTCGCGCACCATCCGAGCGCTCGCGGCGGGCTCGGCGCGCGACGGAAAGGGGTTCGACCAGCGCTCGAATCGCTCGAATTCGCCCTGGGCGTTGCGCCGCAGCGCCTCGATCCGAACCATGCCGTCGACACTGGGATCCGGACCGCTGATCCACAGCTGCGCGAAGGCCAGGTCCAGGTCGGCGCCACGCTCCCAGGGGAGCTGGGGGGGCAGGTCGGCCGGAGTGGGGGGAGGGCGCATCGTCGGGCGGTGAAGGGGTCCGGGCGCCCCGCGCGCTTGGAATAATCAGGCTGCTCGGCGGGGGACTCCCTAACTCTTTGTCCTGTCCGGCATTAGGCCACAGCCCTCGCGCACGCGCGCGCCCGCGCGGAGCCGGACTGGGGCAGCATTTCTAAATCATTGCCGATCAATAGGTTACAGCGATGGTGGGAACGGTCCAGGGGGAGCATCCGCGCGGCGGGGTGCCACCGGCGGCCTGCTTGACTGGTCGATCCTCCACCTTATGTATGCCCCCCAATGCGGGGCGGGAGACCCCGCCGCCGCCCTGCGGATCGCAACTCAACATGGCCAAACGCACGACCAAGAAAGCCAAGAAGACCGAGGAGCTCGACGAGCCTGAGGATCCGAACGCGGAACCGCCCGTCGGCCTGGGTCGCAGCCTGGTGATCGTCGAGAGCCCGGCGAAGGCCAAGACGATCAACAAGTACCTCGGCGCGGGATACGTGGTGCGCGCTTCGATGGGACACGTGCGCGACCTGCCCAAGGGCCGCTTCGGCATCCAGGTCGACAAGGGTTTCGAGCCCGACTACGTCACGATCCTGGGCAAGGCCAAGGTGATCAGCGAGCTGCGCAAGCTCGCCAAGGCGGCGCCGGCGATCTACCTGGCGCCCGACCCCGACCGCGAGGGCAAAGCGATCGCCTGGCACCTGTCCGAATCGCTCGGCGTCAATCCCAAGCTGATGCACCGCGTGGTCTTCAACGAGATCACCGAGAAGGCAGTCAAGGCCGCGTTCGTCAAGCCGGGCAAGCTCGACATGTCGAAGGTCGATGCCCAGCAGGCGCGGCGCGTGCTCGACCGCATCATGGGGTACAAGCTCTCGCCGCTGCTCTGGAAGAAAGTCGCCAAGGGACTTTCCGCCGGCCGCGTGCAATCGGTCGCCGTGCGCCTGATCGTCGAGCGCGAGAAGGAAATCCGCGCCTTCATCAAGGAAGAGTACTGGCGCGTCACGGCCAAGTTCCACGAAGGTGGTCAGGACTTCGAAGCGCGGTTGACGCGTCTCGGCGAAACGCGCATCGACCAGAATCTCGACGAGAAGCGCGCCAAGGCGCTGCTCGAGCGCATCGGCAAGGACGCGCTGGTGCTCGCCGAGCTCGAGGAAAAGCCGAAGACGCGCCCGCCGACTCCGCCGTTCACCACGTCGCAGCTGCAGCAGAAGGCTTCGACCATGCTGCGCTTCAGCGCCAAGAAGACCATGATGGTCGCGCAGCGCTTGTACGAAGGTATCGAGGTCGCCGGCGAGGGCGCCGTCGGTCTGATCACGTACATGCGTACCGATTCGACGCGCGTCTCCGCGGATGCGCTGACCTCGGCGCGCGAGTTCATCGGCGCGAAATACGGTCCCGCCTACCTGCCGGAGAAGCCCAATTTCTTCCGCACCAAGGCCAAGGGCGCGCAGGAAGCCCACGAGGCGATCCGTCCGACTGACGTGGAGCGCACGCCGGAGAAGCTCAGGGACACGCTGAGCGACGAGCAGTACAAGCTCTACAAGCTGATCTGGGAGAAGTTCGTCGCCAGTCAGATGAAGCCCGCGCTGGCGAGCATCACGACGGCTGCCTTCGAGCACGGCGACGCGCGCTTCGTGGCCCAGGGCGAGGTCGAGGTCTTCGACGGGCACACACGTGTCTTCGGCGGCGGCGATCGCGGCGAGGAACAGGCACTGCCCAAGAGCCTCGCGAAAGGCGAGAGCTACAAGCCCAAGGCGCTCGACGCGACCCAGCACTTCACCCAGCCGCCGCCGCGCTACTCGGAAGCGACGCTGGTCAAGGAGCTCGAGAAGCGCGGCATCGGCCGGCCCTCGACCTACGCCACGATCATCTCGACCATCCAGGACCGCGGCTACGTGCTCTCCGAAGCGCGGAAGTTCCGCGCCACCGAGCTCGGCGAGGTCGTGACCGACCTTCTGGTCGCGCACTTCGCGGACATCATCAACACCGACTACACGGCGCGCATGGAATCCGAGCTCGACCACGTCGAGAGCGGTGAGAGCGACTGGCGCGTGGTCGTCAAGCAATTCAACGACGCCTTCATGGGCGATCTCGGCCGCGCCGAGGTCGAGATGAAGGACATGAAGAAGAATCCGGTCCTGTCGGACAAGATGTGCGACAAGTGCGGGGCGCCGATGGCGATCCTGTACAACAAGCGCGGGAAATTCCTGGGCTGCTCGCGCTATCCCGAGTGCAAGAACGCGATGGGCGTCGACGGGCCGCGCGAGCAGAGCGAGGTGCTCGCCACCGAGTACGTCTGCCCGAAGTGCCAGAAGCCGATGGTCCTGCGCAGCGGCTCGCGCGGGAAATTCCTGGCCTGCACGGGTTTCCCGAAGTGCAAGTCGACCCAATCGGTCGGCGACGACGGCAAGCCGCTCGAATCGAAGCCCACGGGCATCAACTGCGACAAGTGCGAGCGCCCGATGATCATCAAGGGCTCGAAGCGCGGGCCCTTCCTCGCCTGCAGCGGCTATCCGAAGTGCCGCAACGCCAAGCCTTTGCCCGAGGAGCTGCGCGAGAAGCCCGAGGAGACCGGTGAGCTGTGCGACAAGTGCGGCGCGCCGATGGTCAAGCGCACCTCGCGCTGGGGCAAGCAGTTCCTGGCCTGCTCCTCCTACCCCAAGTGCAAGAACGCACGCAACATCGGGGCGAAGGAGAAGGGCGAAGAGGGCGAGGGCGAGACCGCGCTCGCCGAGGCCGACTCGGGGCAGAGCGAGGAGTAGGGGCGTTGGTCGTCTGGTAGGCGATCGCGCAGTCAGGTGAATTCGTCCGGAGTGGTGCGACCCCGGTTCCGCGCGCCGTGCGCGCGGAACCGGGGTCGCACCACTCCGGACGAATTCACCTGACTCCGTACCCCCGCCCGCGTAGACTCTTGCCCCTCTCAAACTGCCGGGCCCGCGAACGCGGCGCCCAACCCCGGGAATCTGCGCAAGGTCGCCTGATGGAAATCTCTGAAATCAAAGTCGACGGCTACGAGAAGGTCGCCCGCTGCCGCGACCAGGCCTCGGGCCTGCACGCCTTGATCGCCGTGCACGACACCACGTTGGGACCTGCGCTCGGCGGACTTCGGATGCTGCCCTACGTCTCCGAGGACGAAGCCCTGTTCGACGTGCTGCGACTCGCGAAGGGCATGACCTACAAGTCGGCCGTGGGCGAGACCGGCCTCGGCGGCGGCAAGTCCGTGATCCTGGGCGAGCCTTCGAAGGTCAAATCCCGCGCCCTCTTCGAAGCGATGGGCAGCTTCGTCGACAGCCTCGGCGGCACGTACATCACGGCCGAGGACATGAACATCGGCATCTCCGACCTCGAGATCGTGCGCACGAAGACGCGCTGGGTCACCGGGCTCTCGCGCGAGTCGGGCAGCTCGGGCAATCCCTCGCCCTACACGGCGCGCGGCTGCTTCCTCGGAGTCCAGGCGATCGCCGAGGAAGTCTGGGGCTCGAAGGACCTCGCCGGCAAGCGCGTCCTGATCCAGGGCGTGGGCGCGGTCGGCGGACGCCTGGCGATCATGCTCAAGGAAGCCGGCGCGAAAGTCACGATCTGCGACATCAACGAGGCGCGCGTGAAGGAGCTCAAGGCGCAATACGGCTTCGACGCCGTCGCCGACGACAAGCACCTCGACACGGCCTGCGACATCTACTCGCCCTGCGCGCGCGGAGCGACGCTCAACAGCGAGACGATTCCCAAGCTCAAGTGCCGCGCGATCGCCGGCGCCGCGAACAACCAGCTGCTCGCGCCTGAGCACGGCGACGATCTGCGCAAGCGCGGAATCCTGTACGGGCCCGATTACGTGATCAACGCCGGCGGAATCATCAACGTCGGCGTCGAGCTGCTGCCCGGCGGTTACCGCGAGGAAGAATCCCTGCGCCGCATCGATCGCATCCCGCACAACCTGAAGAAAGTCTTCGAGATCGCCAAGCGCGATTCGATCAGCACGCAGGTCGCCGCCGACCGCCTCGCGATCGAACGCATCCAGGCCAAGAAGAAGGCGCGCTGAGCTTCCAGCCCTCGTAAACGAGCCAGGCTCGACTCCGACATCCGTCGAAGTCGAGCCTGGCGCCGTCAGCGGCTGCTCACTTCGAGGCGAGGTGAGCCTCGAGCTGATCGAAGGTCCCGCCGAATCCGCCGCGCATGGAGTCGTGGCCTTCGCGGAAGGTCTTGACCTCGGCCGGGCTGGCGTTGATCGCGCGCGAGCGCAGCGTCACGGTCGTTCCGCCGTCGTTCTCGTGGAACTCGGCCTGGATCAGCATCTCCAACGGCCATTCCATGTGCTGGGGATGGCGCGCCGTTCCTCCCGCGGGGTCCGAGAAGGAATTGACCCACACCAGCCGCTGGTTCTCGCGCACTTCGCGGAACACGAACTTGCCCCACATCGGCGAGCCGTCGGGGGCCTGCAGCCCGTAGTGGAAAGTCCCGCCAGGGCGCAGATCGAGCTTGGCCGAGACGACCTTGAAGCCCTTCGGTCCCGACCAATGCGTGAGGCCCTCGACCTCGGTCCAGGCGCGATACACCTCGGCGAGGGGAGCTTTGAAATCGCGCACGATCACGACCTCGTCGCCGGCCGATTCGACGCGCGCGACGTGCTGCGCCAGGCGCTCGAGCGTCTGCTTCCCGCCTTCGATCGCGCCGTATTCCTTGACCACGAAATCGCGATCCTCGGGTGTGTCGAAAATCGAGCGACCGGTGACCCGTGTCTTGTTCTTGCCCAGGCTTTCGAAGCTCCAGGTCGCCTCGAAGTGCGCTCCGATCCCGCCCTGCTTGCCGCCGCCGTGCGTGTACACGATGCGCTCGAAGGGCACGACTTCGCGGAACACGCTGAGGTTCGGATAATCGGTGCCGTCGGGCCCGTGCATCATGTGCTTGAAGCGGCCGCCGGGGCGCAGGTCGAATTCCTCGATGGTCGTGGTGAAGCCCTTGGGGCCCCACCATTTCGCGACGTGCTCTGGCCTGGTCCAGGCTTCCCAGACGAGCTCGCGCGGCGCGTCGAAGGTGCGGGTGATCACGATTTCACGAGTGGTCGGAGAAGGGCTCGTAGAAGGGTTTTTCATCGCGAGGTCTTGGGCTGGCGAGTTTTCGGTTTCTTGGACTGCAGTTCGGTCAAGTATTCGTCGAGGCGATCGAGGCTCTCTTCCCAATGGCGCCGGTAGCGCTCCATCCATTCGCTCGCTTCCTTCAATTGCGCCGGCTTGAGCCGGCAAGGCCGGAAACGCGATTCACGGCGCCGCTCGATCAAGCCGCTGCGCTCGAGCACGCTGAGGTGCTTCGAGATCGCAGGCAGGGACATGTCGAAAGGCGCGGCGAGATCGGTGACCGTGGCCTCGCCGCGAGCCAGGCGAGCGAGGATCGCGCGCCGTGTCGGGTCGCTGAGGGCGGAGAACGTCAGAGTGAGGCTATCGGCGGACATGGCATAGTTAACCAGATGGTGAACTATCATCCGCGCCGAGTCAAGAGCTGATTTCCAAGTCGTGGGCGCGGCCGCGAAATCTGAAATATCGGTGTCGAGCTTGCCCGATCGGCCCCGACTTCATCTCGAGCGCACCCCGCGGGGCGCGCAATCCGCCAACCTCAACCCCGACCATGCCATGCACCACTTTCTTGGATCCCTGCTCCTGCTCCTCCCCGCCGTCTGCCTGGCCTACGCGGCGTTCCCCGAGCCACAGGCCAAGTCGGCCTGCCCCGCATCCTCTCAATCCGCACTGCAGCCCACGACCGAGCACGCTCTGCTCCAGGCGCGCGCCGGCACCTGGGACGCCGTAATCGTCCTCGCGGACCCGGCGGGTGGCGAGCAGCGCAGCGCCGCCACGCTGGTGACGACGAAACACGCGGACTTTCACACGCTCGACGAATTCCGCGGGACCCTGATGGGCATGCCGTTCGCCGGGCATGGAATCAACGGGTACTGCGCGGTGCGCAAGCAGTTCTTCACGCTGTGGACCGACTCGACGACGCCGTCGCCGATGCTGCTCTACGGCGACTACGACGCGAAGAAGCGCGAGCTGGTGCTGCGCGGCGAATGCTACGGAATGAGCGGCAAGCTCGAGCCCTGTCGCAGCGTGACGCGGCTCGTCGACGACGACCACGCCTCCTGGACGCTGTTCCGCAGCGGCTCGGAGGGCGTGGAGCAACAGCTCCTGCGCATCGATTACACGCGCAAGCGCTGAGCGGTCCCCATGAGCCCCTTGCAAAGGCGCCGAAGCGCGCGCAGCCGAGCTGGCGACTCTTGAACGGGCTCCCAGACCCGATCGCCAGCGTCTTGTCTGCCAGCCAAGGTTCGCAGACGATGCTCGGCCCGAAAAATCCGAATCCGATGTCGAGGCCGTCGACCCTGCTCCGACTGGCTTCTGAACGCTTTCCAACCATTTATCCAGAGGAGTGACTCGATGAAATTCATGTTGATGATGCACTACGCGGGCAAGGGCCCGGCGATCTACACCTGGCCGCCGAAGGACATCCAGGCGCACATTCAGTTCATGCTCGAGCTCAACAAGAAGCTCGCGGCCGCCGGCGAGTTTGTCGACGCCCAGGGCCTGGCCGGGGCCGAACAGGCCAAGATCGTGCGCGCCACGAAGAGCGGG
>DATHET010000060.1:0-8328 GCA_035490315.1 Planctomycetota bacterium | reverse complement strand
CCGCCGGCTCGGGCCATCCGTGGCCGGGGACTCGAGCAGATCCGAAGCCGGCTTTGCCATCGAGCGAAAGCCAGCTAGGGTGAGGGGGACAGGTCGCAAGTCGATCCAGGAGCCCCAACCATGAAACGCACGATCGCTCTGCTCGTCACCCTCCCGTGCTTCGCGGCCCTTGCAGCGGCGCAGATGCCGACCGAGCTCCTCACGCGAAGCAGCGCGGGCGCGCAGGCGAACGTCGGCACGTCTTCCTTTCCCATGCTCGGACTTTCCGACGATGGCCGCATCGTCGCATTCGCGAGCGGCGCGACGAACCTGGTCGTGGGGGATGTCAACGGCGTTGCGGACATCTTCGTGCGCGATCGACTGCTTTCGACTACCGAGCTCGTGAGCTTGTCGAGCGCTGGAGTGCAAGCGAACGGCCCCAGCGAGTTCCCGACCGCCAGCGACGATGGCCGCTACGTCGTGTTCTCCAGCAACGCCAACAATCTCGTCGCCGCCGACGGCAATGGTTTCTACGACATCTTCTTGAGCGACCGTTCGAACGGCTCGACCGTGCGCGTCTCCGAAGCAAGCGTCGGGGGCGACTCGAACGGGAGCAGCTACGGCGGATTCATCTCCGGCGATGGGCGCTTCGTCTCCTTCACGAGCACGGCGACCAACCTGATCGCGAGCGACACCAATGGTCATGCCGATGTCTTCGTGCGCGAGCTTTCGACCGGCGTGACCGTGCTCGCGAGTGTCGACTCGAACGGGGTCCAAGGAAGCGCCGACTCGCAGACCTCGCGGCTCAGCGACGACGGATCGATCCTGATTTTCGCATCGCAAGCGAACAACCTCTGGCCAGGCGACATCAACCAGAGCATCGACGTCTTCGTGCGAGACATGATCACTGGAACAACCGAGGCCGCCAGTCGGACGCCCGCTGGCGTCACGCCGTCGCACGGGGCTTTCACCAATCCAGGGCTTTCCGGCGATGGCGCGTTCGTTGCCTTCGAGAGCAGCTCGCCGGACCTGGGACTTCCGGTCAATAGTGGCTTCGAGATCTTCGTGTTCGAGCGCGCCACGGGCTCGGTCCAGCTCGTCTCGCGCAATTTCATGGGCGTCCCCTCGGGCGGAAGCTGCGCCCAGCCGTCGCTTTCGGATGACGGCCGCTACGTGACTTTCCATTCCCTCTCGAAGAAGCTCGTCAATCTCGACATCGGACCGCTCGACGATGTCTTCGTCGTCGATCGCAGCAATGGCGAGGTCACGCGCGCGTCCATGAACATCTTCGGTTACAGCGCCGCCGGCAATTCGGGGAGCGCGAAGATTTCTGGCGACGGGCGCACCATCGTCTTCTGCAGCATCGCTCCGGACCTGGTTCAGGGCGACACCAACGGAGTGGTCGACTTGTTCGCGCACGACCGCACGCAAACTCAACCCGTCGCCTACTGCGAGAGCAAGGTGAGCGGGCAGGGCTGCACTCCGTACATTTCGTCCGCCGGCATGCCGTCGCTTTCGCAGCCGAGCGGATTTTTGATCGACGGCGTGGCGATCAAAGTCGACGCTCCAGGGCTGTTGATCTACGCCACGGCGCCCAACAAGTCGCCGTTCCTGGGCGGCACGCTGTGCCTGTTGCCGCCGATCAAGCGCACGCTGGGGCAGACTGCCGGCGGGACGACGGCTTGCACCGGCAGATTCAGCCTGGATTTCAACGCGTGGATCGCGGGCCATGCGGGGAGCTTCAACGCCGGCGACGTCGTGTACGCACAGTATTGGTACCGCGACACCTTGAGCTCGCCCTACTTCGCGGGACTCACCGACGCGCTGCGCTTCGTGATCTATCCCTAAGGAGAAGCTCGCGGGACACTGCAATCCGCCGATCGATCCCGAATCCTCGGAGCCGACGTAATCATGATCCGACCCGCCCTCACCGCCGCTTTCGTACTCGCCGGACTCGCCTGCATGGCGAGTGCCCAGTCCGAGCTCGTCGGCCGCGGCGCGCAGGTGTTCGACTCGCGCTGGGAGCGCGAATCCTACGTCCAGGTTTCGGTCGGGTCGTACCACACCGCGGCGCTGCGCGCGGACGGGACGGTCGCGGTCTGGGGATTCAATGACTCCGGCCAATGCAACGTGCCCGCGCTCCCCGCGGGCCTCACCCATGTCGAGATCGCCTGCGGCGTGCGCTTCGTCGTCGCGCGGCGCAACGATGGCTCGGTCGTGGGCTGGGGGCAGACGGCTTTCGGCCAGTGCTCGGTTCCGTCCCTGCCGCCTGGACTCACGTACACGAGCATCGCCGCCGGCGCAGTCCACGCGCTCGGCGTGCGCAGCGACGGGGCCGTCGTTGCCTGGGGATACAACGCTTACGGCCAGTGCAACGTCCCTGCTCTCCCGAACGGCCTTTCCTATGTCGAGGTCGCCGGCGGCGGGCAGTTCAGCCTGGCGCGGCTGAGCGACGGATCGGTCGTGGGTTGGGGTGACAACAGCAGAGGACAGTGCAATGTGCCTGCCCTGCCGGCCGGGCTTACCTACGTCGAGATCGCGGCGGGCAATTCGCACTCCCTCGCGCGGCGCAGCGATGGCCAGGTGATCGCGTGGGGATACAACGCCTGGGGTCAATGCAACGTGCCCGCTCCGCCGCCGGGGCTCAGCTACGTCGAGATCGCGGGCGGCGGCCTGCACACGGTCCTGCGCCGCAGCGACGGCTCGGTCGTCGCGATCGCCAACAATGAATTCGGACAGACCGACGTGCCCGCGCTTCCCGCCGGGCTCACCTACGTCGAGATCTCGGCCGGCCCCTCGAACACCGCCGCTCGGCGCAGCGACGGCACGCTCGTCGTCTTCGGCGCGAACACCTACAGCCAGTGCAACGTGCCCGCGATTCCGGCCGGGCTCGCGCCGGTGGATGTGGCGACCGGCTACACGCACAACGTCGTGCGCTTGAGCGACGGCTCGTTGATCGCCTGGGGCGAGAACGACGATTTCGAATGCAACGTACCGGTGCTTCCGGCCGGCAAATTCTTCGCGGAAGTCGGAGCGGGCAATTACTTCACCGTCGCTCGGCTGAACGACGGTTCGGTCCTGGCCTGGGGACGCAACACGTCTGGCCAGTGCAATGTTCCGACGCCCAACTTCGGCGTTTTTTTCGCCGAGGTCTCGACCAACTACTTCCACAGCGTTGCCCGGCTGAGCGACGGTTCCATCGTCGCCTGGGGCAACAACGCGAATGGCCAATGCAATGTGCCCGCGCTGCCGCCGGGAGTCTCCTGCGTCGCGGTCGCCGCGGGCTACCTCAACAGCGTGGCGCGGCTGAGCGACGGCTCGGTCCTGGCCTGGGGAGACAACGCGGCGGGCCAGTGCCACGTGCCGCCGCTTCCCGCGGGACTCAGCTACCTGGAGATCGCGGCCGGGCTCCAGCACATCCTGGCGCGGCGCAGCGACGGCGCGCTGCTTGCCTGGGGCGACAACAGTCACGGCCAATGCAATGTGCCTGCGCTTCCGACCGGCGTTCCCGTCGTCGAGATCGCGGCAGGCGCTTACCACAGCCTCGCGCGGCTCAGCGATGGGTCGATCCTGGCCTTCGGCGACAACACGCGCGGGCAGTGCGCGCTCCCCGCCTTGTCGTATGTCGAGCTCGACGGCGGCATCTACCGCACGATCGCGCGCGCGGGTGCCTTCGCGACTCCGATCGCGTACTGCACCGCGAAGACGAATTCGCTCGGCTGCGTGCCGGCGATCGGGTCGAGCGGGCTGCCCAGGGCGAGCGCCAGCAGCGGATTCGTCATCACGGGCTCGAACCTGCGCAATCAGAAGCCGGGTCTCTTGCTCTACTCGCTCACGGGGCAAGCCGCGAGCCCCTTCTCGGGCGGCACGCTGTGCATCGCCGTGCCGATCCGACGCTCCTTCCAGCTCACGTCGGGAGGCTCGCCGGTTCCGACGTTCGATTGCTCGGGCGTGTACTCGATCGACATGAACGCGTTCGCGGCCGGCGCGCTCGGCGGCACTCCGAGCCCTGCGCTGAGAGTCGCGGGCACCCTGGTCAACACCCAGTTCTGGGGCCGCGACCCGGGTTTTGCTGCGCCGAACAACACGACGCTGACCAACGCGCTGCACTACGTCGTGTACGAGTGAGCGCGAGGCACGCTGCGGACCTGGTGATCGGCGGATCGGGTCCTGAAGCATGACGATCGCAGCTGGCGAAGTCGGTCCTGGCGGTCTGGTCCCGAACGTCGACGAGCGCAAGCGCGTGCTCGGGCTGCTGCGCCGCCACGGATTCAACACGACTTCCTTCCAGGCCTTGGAGGACGGACTCTCCTACTGGTGGGATTCCGAGGACGCGTGCGTGGCCTACGCCGACACGACCACGGCCTGGGTCGCCGCGGGGGCGCCGATCTCGTCGGCGGAAGCCTGCGGAGCCGTGGCCATGCGCTTCATGGCTGCGGCGCGCGAAGCAGGCCGTCGCGCGATCTTCTTCGCATCGCAGCAGCGCCTGGCAGGAGTTCCAGGCCAGGTCAGCGTGCAGGTCGGTCTCCAACCGATCTGGGATCCGCGCACCTGGCAGGCGAGGGCTCAGCAATCGAAGTCCCTGCGCTACCAGTTGAAGCGCGCGCGAGGCAAGGGCGTCAGTGTGCGCCGTGTCGCGGCCAGCGAACTCTCCGACCCGGGATCTCCGGCGCGCATCGGCATCGAGCGCACGATCCGCCGCTGGCTCGGGACGCGCCGCATGTCGGCGATGGCCTTCCTCGTCCACGTGCAACCCTTCTCGTTCGCGGAGGAGCGCCGCGCTTTCGTAGCCGAACGCGATGGCGAGGTCGTCGGATTCGTCTCGGCCGTTCCCGTCTACACGCGCACCGGTTGGTTCATCGAGGATCTGATCCGCGATCCCAGCGCGCCGAACGGCACGATGGAGGCGCTGGTGGACGCGGTGATGCAGCAGGCGGCCAGCGAAGGGAGCACCTGGGTCACGCTCGGCCTGGTGCCCCTGGCGGGAGAAGTGCCCGGATGGATGCGGCGTCTCGGCGTGCTCGGCCGGCCCTTGTACGACTTCGCCGGATTGCACGCCTTCAAGTCCAAGCTCGCGCCCGTCGCCTGGGAGCCGGTGTTCCTGACTCACGGCCCCGGAGTGCCCACGTCTGTCGCCGTGCTCGATGCGCTGCGCGCTTTCGCCGGAGGCGGGCTGTCGAGCTTCGTCATCCGCACGCTGCTCGAAGGACCCGCCCTCGTCCTGTGGACACTGGCCATCCTGTTGATTCCGTGGACGATCGCCCTCGGCCTGGTCGACGCCGCGCGCTGGTTTCCATCCATCGCCATTCGCAATGCCTGGATCGGTTTCGACCTGCTCGTGATCGCAGCGATGATCCTGCTCGCGCGCCGCTTCGAGCGGCGGCTCGCGACCGTCACAGCGATCGCCGTCAGTCTCGATGGCCTGTTGTCGATGCTGCAGGCCGCGGTGTGGAACGCGCCACGAGTGCGGGGCGTGCTCGACGCAGTGGTCGTGGTCAGCGCCTGCGCCGCCCCGATCTTCGCGGCGGCCGTGCTCTGGCGAGGCGGATACCGCGACCGTGCTCGCAGGACCTGATCGGGCCGTCCTTCGACCAGCTTCAGGAGCGCGGGGGAGCGCGGTTCACGCTGGAAAACGGCCTCCACGGCCTCTGGAAGGCCGTTTCTCGGGAAATGGCGGATTGCGATGTGCAGGGCGGCGGGGGGCTCCTCATCTGCATGTGAACAGGCTCGAAGCAGCCTTCCGCACCTCACACGCAGAGATCGAATATGAACATTCAACTGAACACCTCCAAGCACCTGAGCGAGTCGACCTGGAAGTCGATGGCCGCCAAGCACAAAGTCAAGGACAACGGTCTGTCCAGGGCGCTCTCGGACTGCGCGAAGCAGGTCGAGAACGACGAGTACGACCTGGTGCTCAAGTCGCTGGCCCAGGTGACCGTCCTGGTGGGCAAGCTGAAAGCGGAGAAGTCTCACGCGGCCAACCGCGACGTCTGCCACTACCTCGAGAACGTGACCAAGGAAGTGGCGAAGTTGCGCGTCGAGGTCGCTGCGGAAAAGAAGGACTGCGCTGAATCCGAAGCCGAGGATGCGAAGGAGGAAGCCGACGAAGTGAAGCTGGCCAAGTCGATTGGCGTGGAGCTCGCCGCGGGCCTCCAGAAAGCGAAGAAAACGGAATGCGGCGTGCTCATCTGCGTGGCGTCGCCCGTCTACGGACTGATGGTGGCCGCGCGCCTCTCGACGCAACACAAGACGAAGCTCACGGACCTCACCGGCTGCAAGCAGTTCCTGCCCATGGGCTACTGCATCTGGGACGACGACAAGCGCGCCTACTACTTCCTCATGCAGCGCAAGGACACCGGCCTGGCGCAGCCGCTCCAAGATGCGATCAAGTACTTCGCCTCGATGAGCGTGAAGATCATCATCACGACGCGGGCGGAATACGACAAGCTCAAGAAAGTCCAGGAAGAGTCCTACACGGACGAGAAGGAAGAGAAGGAAGAGAAGGAGGAGAAGCCTTACGAGTCGGAAGACGGCGGCGGTGGCGAAGATCTCCAGGACGCTCGCCGGCCGATCGAGCCGGAGGACGAGCCGAAGCTGACCGGCGTGCGGCCCTTCGACATCAGCGGTTCTGTCGGTCAAGGCGGGAAGAACGCCGAGGACGATGTCCAACAAGTCCAGACGGCGCTGAATCGCAAGGGTGCCTCGCTGAACGTCGACGGCAAGATCGGGTCGCGGACCATCCAGGCCATCCGGGACTTCCAGAAGAAGATCGGGATCGCGTATCCCGACGGTCTGGTCGAAGTCGGCAAGCGGACGGCGACCGCACTCGCTGGCAACGGAAGCGCTGCTCAATACGCAGGCAACAACAGCGGTGGGTCGTACGGCGGTGGCAGCAACGGCGGCGGCTACGGCGACAACAAGGGCGGGAACTCGTACGGCGGCAACAAGGGTGGCAGTTCGTACGGCGGCAACAAGGGTGGCTCTTCGTACGGCGGCGGCAACCAGGGCGGCGGTGCATACGGCGGTGGTAGCAACGGCGGCGGCACGTACGGTGGCGGCAGCAGTGGCAACTACGGCGGTAACAGTGGCGGGAACTACGGCGGCTCCAAGGGTGGAAGCACCTACGGCGGCGGCCAGTACTCCGGCGGTGGAAACACAGGCTATGGCGGATCCGGCGCCGATTACGGTTACTCCGGCTCCTCGGGCGGCGCAGCCGGTGCTGCTTCGGGCGGGGGCAATCAATCGGGCGGTAAGGTCGTCGAGCAGTCCGGAGCCGCGCAGCCGCAAGAGGGATTCCTCGAGCACGCCGGTAACGCGGCGGGGAACGTCTACGAACAGCGGAAGGAACAGGCCAAGGGCGTGGTCGACTCGATCGAAGAGGCCCTGTTGCCTGACCACCCGGAAATTGGGGAGGGGCCCATCAAGGACGGTTGAGAGTACCGCGGGCGACAATCGCTCAACTCATTTCAGCCTGGTCGAGCCCATGGGTTCGGCCAGGCTGAGTGATTTTCATCGCTCATCCCGCTGAGGCTCCCTCCGGCTCGAGGAATCGAGCTCGTCTGTGGCACGGTCGGCTAACCTGGGTATTCCCACGTGATGCCCGGGCACCTCGCAACCTCGATGCGAATCCAAAGTCCGTCTCTCACCTGCAGACCGAACCCAAGGTGAAACCTTGAGCACCGCCATCCTCCAGTCGCTTTTCCTGTTCCTGGCCGCCATCCCGGCAACCGGCCTTCCACAAGGCGCGCAGCTACCCGAGCAGTCGGCCAAGCTGCAGGGTGGACTGGTCGAGCAGATGCAATCCGCCAAGGCTGGCGAGCTCGTGCCGGTCGACATCGTCCTGCTCGACCAGGTTGCGAGAGAGGACATCCAGGCGATCGCAGCGAATCGCGACAAGCGCGCGCGCCGAGCAGAGGTCGTGTCCATCCTGCGCGGCAAGGCGGAGGCGACTCAGGTTGGCCTGCTCGCAGTCCTCGATGCCGAGCGAGCCGCAGGTGAAGTCGGCGAGCGCATCGAATCCCTGTGGATCGCCAACGTCGTTTCGGCGCGGCTCTCGACGGCCGCGATCCAGCGCGTCGCTGCTCGCGAGGACGTGGCCTACCTGCGCCTCGACCTGCCGCGCGGTGAGGAAGTGCTGCAGGCGATGCCCGCGCTCCAAGTCGGGCCTGGAACACCGACCTGCGGCCTCAACCTGATCAAGGCTCCGAGGGTCTGGAGCCAGATCGGCGTCACGGGACGCGGAGTTGTCGTCGGCATCATCGACACCGGGCTGTGCCCGACGCATCCCGACATCTCGGGCCAGATCTGGCACAACGCCGGCGAGATCCCCAACAACCAGATCGACGACGA
>DATHET010000059.1:0-64523 GCA_035490315.1 Planctomycetota bacterium | reverse complement strand
CAGGTGACCTGACGCAGAATCGTGGATCCCATGCTCGCCATCTCCTCGATGATTTATCGACCGCGGCGATCGCGGGACTGGAATGGACCAGGAGATCCGGAATCGATTTCCGTCAGGGCGCGGGCAGGCGCCGGAACCACCAGACATAGCCGCGGTGGAGCGTTTGCCTGACGCGTCAATTGCCCACCAGCAGGTCGAGCCTTCCGTCCGCGTCGAAGTCGCAGACTCTGGCCTGGGTGCGCGCCCCAGGCCCGAGGAATGCCTTCATCCCCTGACCTTCACGGGCAGGTGGTGTATTCGAGCGCGTTGGTCAGCGTCGAATTGTTCGGCGCGGGGAAGCCCGGGTCGCGGCCCCAGAACTGGCAGTCGACCACCGTTCCGACGATGGTCAGCGCGGGGGAGGGCGTGCCTCCGAGGGCTCCGACGGCGAAGGCGTTCATGTCGATCGAGTACACGCCGGTGCAGTCGTTTCCGCTGGGCGATCCGCCCGAATTGACCGCCGTCGAGCGCCGCACGCCGG
This sequence comes from Planctomycetota bacterium, assembly GCA_035490315.1. GTDB lineage: Bacteria > Planctomycetota > UBA1135 > UBA1135 > JADJQU01. The sequence continues at coordinate 64,003 of DATHET010000059.1, read as the reverse complement.
GGCTGATGCACAGGAAGCCGCCTTGGAAAGGCGTCGAGGCGCGGCCGTTGACTCCGTAGAGCAGCAGGCCCGGCTTGAGGTTGCGCACGTTGCTGCCCTGGACGACGAAGCCCGAGCCGGAGCTCGCGCTAGGCACGCCGTTCGACAGGATCGCGGGCACGCAGAACAACGAGTTCAACTTCGCCGTGCAGTAGGTCACGGGCGTGCCCGTGCAATTGCCGACGGTCGCGTTGTATTGCTTGGTCAGCGAGAGGCCGACGTTGCCGTGCTCGTCCGTGGACCTGACGCGATACGCGATCGTCCCGAGCAGAGCGCCGGGAATCTCGCCGCGGAACAGCTGTCCGCCGGCGTAGTGCATCGCCGAGGATGTGAAAGCTCCGCCGTTGACGCTGACCTCGAGCAGGGTCACGTCGAAGGCGGCGATCGGCCAGGGCGAGTTGTCGTAGAGCTGCACGCGCACCACGGTCGGCGTCGGGCCTGCGCTGCGGTTGGGAGCCTGCTCGAGGTTCGCGAGGCGCGGCGCCGTGATGTCCGCGACATTGTTCCCGTTCTTCAGGAAGTTGTTCGCGGCGAAGAAGTCGTTGGCGACGAAAATGTCGTAGTCGCCGTCGTTGTCGACGTCGCAGGGATCGTCGCCGAGCGAAGTCGCCGAGTCGGGCGGCAGGACCCCGCTGGTCAGGTTGTTCAAGCTCCCGCCCACGTTGCGGTACACCCGATCGGTGCCTGTGAAGCTGGCCACGAAGAGGTCGAGGTCGCCGTCTCCGTCGTAGTCGATGAAGTCGCCTTCGTTGTCGTCGGCGCCCGAGCCGCTCAAGATCACCTTGCTCCCGAAGTTTCCGCTGCCGTTGTTCAAGAACGTCGTGTCGCTGACGCTCTCCCAGTTGAGCCCGTAGATGTCGAGGTCGTTGTCGTCGTCGAAGTCGCCGATCTCGTTCTCGTAATGCCCGCCGCCCGGCGCCCAGCCCGGCGTGAACACCGCGAAGCTCACGTCGCGGAACTGAGTCAACACGCCGCCGTTCTCCACCAGATTGTTGCGGAAGATGCGCGGCAGGTCGTTGCGCGAGCCCTGCAGGATGTCGATGTCGAGGTCGCCGTCGAGGTCGCCCAGCTCGATGCCGAGCGGCGTGTCGGCGATGTCGCACTGCTGACCCGTCGCATTGGTCGTGTTGTGCGTCTGGATTCCCTCGCACCACAGCCCGGGGTGGCCGTTGCCCATCAGGCTGCCCGTGAGCTGGTAGTGGCTGGGATTGAATTCCTCGACGTTGCCCTGCGAGTCATTGAGGAACAGGCGCGAGGGAACGTCGCCGCCGAAGATCCCGCCGTAGCTCGAGTGCACCAGGTCGATGTCGCCGTCGTTGTCGAGGTCGGCGAAGGAACAGTCGCAGGACCAGTCGATGAAGCCGCCGGAGACGAGCTTGACGCTCTGCGCGATCGAGCTGTTGATCGTCGTGCCGTTGTTGACCGCGATGTTGAGCCAGCGCGCGGGGGTCTGGTCCTGGAAGAATCCCGCCGCGCCGCCCTGGGCTCCGCCCATGTTGATCAACCAGCGGTTGGTCTGGTTGGCGATGGCCGAGGTGTTGGAGACGTAGATGTCCTGGTCGCCGTCGTGATCGATGTCGACGAAATCGACGTCGCGGCTGTCGTCGATGAGGTTGGGCATCTGGGTCGAGGTCAGGTCCTGGAAGAACCCGACCGTGCCGCCCTGGGCTCCGCCCATGTTGATCCACAGTCGATTCTGGTCGTTGCCGGAATCTCCGCCGTCGGCCCACACGGCGTCGAAGTCGCCGTCGGCGTCGATGTCCGCGAAGTCGACGTTCTCCGTGGAGGAGTTGTTGAACGGCGCGCCCATCGGAATCTGGGTCGTGTTGTCGGAGAACGTCTGGGCCTGCGCGCTGCCGCCGAGCGCCAAGAGCGCGAGACCGATGCCGGCGCTCGCGGGCAGGAAGGGGCCGTACGAACGGGCGAAGCGACGCGCGGAATGATCGTCAGCAATCATGGAGTCGTGTGGTTCCAGGGGTCCGAGGAGCAACGAAGTTCCCGAGAGAGCACGGAGGGACGATTCCGCTCCGACCAGGATAACCACGGCCAGGAATCCGCTCCCGCGCATTCCGTTGTCGAGGGGGAAGACACCGGGTGTCAGGCCGGCGCCGAACTGGACCCGAAGTTGCAGGGAGACCCCCTTCCGCCTCGACCCGCGCTTCTGAGGCGTCGGAGCGGTTCCCCCACGACGGATTTGTACGGCATGCAAAGTTCACCTCGACGCCGCGCCTCCGGGTCTTGCCTGATCGCGGTCCTCGCCGCCCTGATGCCCCTGGGAGGCTGCAAGCAGCTCGGCTACCGCCTCCAATCGCCGCTGGTCGAGATCAAGGACTCGCGGATCGGTCCGGGGAAGATGACGCCCGACGCGATCCAGTCCGAGGTCATGTCGTTCGCCGACACCTACAGCGCGGTGATCGGACAACGCTGGAACGAAGCCGGGGCCCGGCGCGCCGACCCGGCGGCGGATGACCCCGAGGTGGCCGTCAACAACTCCCGCGCGCGGCGGTCGGCCCATGAGCGCAAGCTGGCCAGCGTCTCGGCCGCGATCTCGATCGCCGCCAACCCCAACCCGCTGGTCTCCGTCGCCGACATGCTGACGCTGGTCACGCTGGAGCGCGCCCTGCTCGAATCCCCCTCGACGGCGGAATTGTTCGGGGAAGAAGCTGCCGCCAATCTGCTGGCCACGTACAAGGAGCAGGAAGCCGCCGCATGGCGCATCGCGGCGCGCGCCTACACGAAGAAACAGCAGGACGAGCTGCGCGAGCTGATCGAGGCCTGGCGTCAGGCCCACCCGGACCAGCGCTACGTCTCCCAGGTCCGCCTCGAGGACTTCGCCGTCGCCCGCCAGCAGGTGGTCGCGACCAAGCCGGAGTCGGGCAGCCTGCTCTCCCTGGTGATGCTCGACCCGCTGGCAGGCCTCGACCCGGCCAAGCGCGAGGTGCGCGAGTCGCGGATGCTGGGCGCCCGCGCCTTCTACCAGCTGACGCGCATGCCGACGATCCTCAAGTGGCAGGCCGAGAGCCTGTACATGGGCTTCCTCCAGGCGCCGGAGATCAAGAGCGCCATGGGCTCCGTGTCCCAGGTCTCCGAGGCCGCGGACCGCGTCTCGAAGGCCGCCGAGCAATTGCCGGTGAATTTCGCCGCCGAGCGCAAGGAAGCCATCGATCAGTTCTTCGCCGGGATCGCCGAGCAGCGCGCGGCTATCGTCAAGGACCTCGACGAGGGCCAGGACAAGCTGCAGGTCACCCTGAAGGATTTCCGCGAGACCGTGGAAGCGACTGACAAGCTCTCGGCCACGTTGACGACCACGGCAGCAGCGATCGGAGCCGTCGCCGAGCGGGTCATGCCGCCGCCGGGCGAAGCCAGCGCGCCGCAGCCCGAGAGCCACAAGCTGGCCGAGTTCCAGGCCGCCGCGGCGGAGACGGGGGCAGCCGCCGAGCGATTGACCGTGCTCGCCGGAAAAATCGATCAGCTGCTCGATCCGCAGTCGCTCGATCAGCGCACCGCCGCCCTGCAGGCAGCCGTCGGTGACGCGCGCCAGAGCGCCAAGGACGTGATCGATTTCGCGTTCTGGCGGCTCCTGATCCTGATCCTGGTCCTGCCCGCCGCAATCGTGCTCGCGATCGCTTCGTACCGCTGGTTGACGCGCCGCTCGCGCGACTTGTCGCTCGATCGCCCGCAGCGCGTGTAGAGCCTACTTCGCGGCGTACATCTGCTCGATCACCGCGCGCACGGTGCGCTTGGGATCGGGGAAGCTGTGCAGAGCTCCCTGCTCGAAGGACCCGGTCGCGATCAACGAGCCGTCCGCGGTGCTCTTGAATTGGATCGTCAGCGCGGACAGGAACATCGAGACGTCCCAGGACCAACGGTCGACGTATTCGACATAGAAATCGACGTCGCTCGGCTTGTTCTCGATCGGTCCGGCCGTGGCTACGACGCCGCGCTCCACGAGCGATTCCTGGATGAAGAGGTCGATGTCGCGAGTCGATTTCGCATGGCGCACGACATAGGACGATTTCAGGCTGTCGAGCTGGATGTCCCCGAAGCGCTTTCCGGGGTTGACGGTGGCGCATCCGCTCAGCGCGAGGAGCAACCCGAGCAGAGCTGCGCGCTTGGAGCCGCTGACCCTTTGCCATCGGGTCCGACCGGCGAAGGAATTCGTGTGCATCGCCTTACTCTAGCGGAGCGATCCGACGGCCTGGTCGCTTCCGAGCGTGCAGTCGCGCAACTCCGCGCTGCCCCTGCCTCGATGAGCCCCCAGGGCGAGGCCCGCGGCGGTTCGCTCCGGGCTTCGGGCGCGAATTCGAGGAAGCCGTCTTCCCGCCTTGGAAAACAGTGGAACAATCGAACCCGGCTTTGCGCTTTTGCGCAGCAATAGCTCCCCCCGTCCCGCCTCAAGACCCACTTGATGCACTCGCCTCAGGCCAAGGAATGCAACTCATGAGATCGATGCTCTTCAGGAGCGCTTTCGCGCTCGCGACAGTCTTCTCCGCAATGCTCGCAACTGCGGACACCGCATCCGCACAATGGACCGCTGGCGCCCCTTTCCCGGGCACTGGAAATGTGCGCGGCCAAGGAGCCTGGTTCCCGACCAATGGACGCCTGTACGTCATGGGCGGCCGCAGCTCGGATCTCGTCGGTTCGGACCTGTTGAGTCCCGCCGAGTACGACCCGGTCGCGAACACCTGGGCGACGATGACCGCGGTCTTCCCCACCAATGAAGTCTGCAACATGTCCGGCGGCGTGCTGAGCGACGCGGGCACTCCCTACATCTACTGCGTGGGTGGCTCGGCCGCCGGCGCCGCGACCTCCACACCGACGGTGCGCCGCTACGATCCGGTCACGGACACGCTCAGCGTCGTGACCACCGACCCGTGGCCGGGTCCGGCGAACACACTTCCCGGCAGCGGCGCGGTCGTGGGCAACAAGCTCTACGTGCTCGGCGGCTTCACGATCGGCGTGTCGATGACCGACCAGATCTGGGAGTTCGATCCCGCGGCCGCCGCTGGCTCGCGCTGGACCTTGAAGACCGCCGTGCTCCCCGCGCAGCTGGGCTACGTCCCGGTCGCCGCGATCGGCAACCTGATCTACGTGGGCGGCGGATCCCTGCTCGTCGCCGGCATCCCGACCGACAGCACCAATTCCTGCGTCTACGACACAGTCACCGACACGGTCACGGCGATCACTCCGATCCCGCGCGCGACCGGTGAAACCCGGGCCGTCAACAAGGGCGGAGCGATGTGGGTCCTGGGCGGCGGCCGCGTCCTGCCCAATCCCAGCAATCAGGTCGATGCCTACGATCCGGGCTCCAACACCTGGTCGCTCGCACCGGCTTTCGTGCTCCCGCGCCGCAACTTCGCCACGGACGTCGACCCGGCGACCGGCAACGTCTACATCGTCGGCGGATACGCTCCGTCCACGGCGACCACCAGCGTGGAGATCTTCAACGGCTGCCCGGCGCCGACGACCTACTGCGTCGCGAAGCTGAACTCGCTCGCCTGCCTGCCGTCGATCGGTTCGACGGGCACCCCGAGCGCGACTGCCGGCTCGGGCTTCACCGTGTCCGCCACGAACGTCATCAACAACAAGCCTGGACTCCTGCTCTACAGCAACACGGGGCAAGCCGCGGTTCCCTTCCAGCTCGGTCTCCTCTGCGTGAACGCTCCGGTCCATCGCTCGATCGGGCTCGGCTCGGGCGGCAATGCCCCGCCGAACGACTGCTCGGGCGTCTACTCGATCGACATGAATGCCTTCGCGGTGGGCTCGCTCGGCGGACTTCCGCAGAGCTACCTGACGGTCGCCGGCACGGTCATCGATTGCCAGTTCTGGGGACGCGACAACGGTATTCCTCCGCCGGACAACTCGACCTTGTCCAATGGGTTGGAGTACACGATCTGCCCGTGATCTGACGCGCGAACGGGTTTGACTCCGAAGGGCTGGCGGCTGAAGAGCCGCCAGCCCTTCTTGCATGCCCGGTACCCGGTATTCCACCGCCATCTATTCCATTCGCGGGAATGTAATAGATGGCGGTGGAATACCGGGTACCTGTCAAGGCAGGACCAGCTTCAAGCCGCGCGTGCCCGCCGCGACGGAATGCTCGACGAGCAGCACCTTGTTCCAGTCCGCGATGCCGGGTCCGCGGACTTCCAGCTCGCAGGAGCTGCCCGCGGGCACCGTCAAGCAGAACTCGCCGTTGGCATCGGTCGAGATGAGCCGATTCTGTCCGGTCTGACCCTTGTTCGTGATCGAGTACCCGAAGAGCGCCGTGCCCGATGCATCGTGCAGCGATCCACGGATGGTCGCGCCGCGCGGGAGCACGATCTCCAGATCCTGGGCGTCCGTCGAGACGCTGTCGAGCGTCACGCCGAGCAGCGGCGTGTCGGAGTCGGCCCCTGCGGTTCTCCACGCTCCTGCGAACAGCTGGTATTCCCCCGCACCGAGCCCCAGGAACTCGAACCTGCCCTGTGCATCGCTGCGCGCGGAAGTCATCGCGCCGGAGTAGTTCGACGGGTCGCGCAACTTCTTGGCGTTCACATTCAGGGACACTTCAGCGACGGGCCGACCTTCCGGATCGACCACGCGCCCGCGCAGGCGCGAGCCGGTGAGCAGCAACAGCTTGACCTGGTCCTTCCGCTCCGATTCGGCGAGGTTGACGCCCACGGATTTGCTGTCCGGCCGCCCGCGTTGTCGCGCGCGGAGCGAATAAGTTCCCCCAGCCAGCTCCCCGAAGGAGAAGCGCCCCGCTGCGTCCGTCTGTGTGCCGCGCGAGTCGGTGTACCAATCGCCGATGCCGCGCCCCGGCAAGCGTTTCTCGTCCTCCAGGCGCCAACGGTCCTGGTTGTTGCCCCCGAGGATCACCTCGATGTCCGCCAGACCGTGACCGGACTCGTCCTCGACGACACCTTGGATCAAGGCCGGCGGGCTCAGGGTGAAAGTCCCCAGATCGAGGTCGGCCGTGGCTCGCTCGTCCGTCGGAAAGTCGTAGACGCGCGTTCCGTAGCCGTGCTTGGAGAGCATCAGCGCGTGGCTGAGATCATTGGTCAGATTCTCGATCTCGAATCTGCCGGCCGCGTCGCTGCGGCTCGAGATCCAATCGGTGCGCTGACCCTGCGGGCCGTTGTCGCTGGCGACCGCCGCGGCGAGCGCGCCGGAAATTGGAGCGCCGGCGGCATCCAGGATGCGGCCATGCGCGCGGCGCGCCGGCTGGAGCTCGAAATCGACGTGCATCACGCCGTCAAGGGCGCCGGGCAGGTCCTGTCGCTTGGCGCTGCCGTAGCCTCGCGCCTTGGCGAAGAGCTCGTTCTCGCCGGGATCGCCGAAACCGGTCAAACGGTACTCACCGTTGGCGTCGGTCACCGCCGTGCGCCGGAAGGTCCAGCCCTCGCCGACCACTGCGCCCGCGATCGAGCTTCCGCTTCCCGCGACGCTGACTTTTCCTTGCACGACGAATCCGTCCGCGACCACTACGTTTCTCTCGGCCTGACCCTCGCTGTCCAGCTCGATAGGGATCCACTCGGAGCATTGCTCGACCAGCGGCACGACTTCGAGCGTCACGTCGTCGCGGAATGCGAAGCGCAGCTCGAAGCTGCCATTGCCGGCGGTGTGCGTCGCGCGCGCCAGGCTCGATGCTCCTCCCAGGCGGAACACGCGCACTGCGGCTTCGGCAACCGGAACTCCGTCGCGGGCGCGCGTGACGCGACCGAAAACGCGACAGCCGGCCGAGAGCTTGACCAGCACGAATTCGCCGGCGTGGCGATCGAGAATCTGGGCCGGACAGAACTCGCCGGCTTCGACGTGCACGTCCACGGGAACACCGCGCTCGAGCGGGAAGCGGAATTCGCCCGACGCATCCGTGGTGAGCTCGCTCAGCAATTCCGTGGCGCGGCTCAATTCGAGATCGAGCACGGTGAAATCGCGCAGCTCGCCGCGCCGCAAGGCGACTCGCGCTCCTTCGATCGGGCGATCCGCCGGGTCGACCACGCGGCCGCGCAATTCGTCGCGCGTAGCGATTTCATCCGTGATCGCGGTGTGCGCAGCCGACTCGGGTGCCGGCGCAACTTCGATCGGAGCGCGCGACGGTCCTTCGAGCGCCGGCGCGACGGGCACGGGCTGGACGGGGACGGTTGCTTGAGCCGTGGCTTCCTCGCGAGCCTCGCTCGAGGCGTCCGCGTGCTGCGCGCTCGACGAATAGATCCACAGGATGAAAGCAGCGAGCAGCGCCGCGACCACGCCGATCGCGATCCAGAGCTTGGATCGCTGCGTGTCGGCGGAGGCTGGAGCTCTCATGGCGGAATCCGGCCTGCATGATTGCCTCGGCCCCCGCCCCGGACAAGGGCTGCGCGCGCCGCGCTACTTGTGCGTCAGGTCGAGATCGTGGCGCGTCGTGCGGCCCGCACTGACCTCGCAGGTCCATTCGATCGGCTTGCTGTCCTTCGTGGACTCGAAGGTGTGCCGGCTGGGATCGAGCTCGACATCGCGCGCGAGCACCTGCCACTTGCCCGGAGTCAGGCCTTCGAAGCGGAAGAATCCATTCGCGCCGGCGCGTCGCGTGCGCGGCTCTCCATCGCCATGGTTGATCGCGACGATTGCGCCCTCGCCATCCTGGCCGTCGGGCAGCAGCACGCGGCCCTCGATCGCACCGCCCCTGGTGAGCGCGATGTCGAGATCGACCTCGGGACTGAGCTCGGCCACGTCGATCGGTCCGAGCTCCGCGGGAGCCCAGCCATCGGCGATCGCGCGCAGCCAGAACTTGCCGTCGACGTCGCAGCTCAACTGGAAGCGGCCCTGGGCGTCGCTCTTCGTCGAAGGGCCCCAATGCTCGCGCGCCAGATAGCGGTATCGGAAGCCGTCGATCGTGTCGGTGGCGTCGGAGTCGTCGCGCGCGAAACGCACCAGGACTCCCGCGAGCGGCGCGCCGTCGGCGAGCACGCGACCATGCACCTGCGGTGCGCGGCGCATGACGATCTCGAGCACGGCGGGCATGGTCGCACCGACGAGACGGGGGCGAAGCTCGCTGCGGAATCCGGGCGCCTCGATCGTGAGGTTGAATGCATCTTCGGGCACCGGGATCTCGTAGTCGCCCTTCGCGAGCACATTCGCCGTGACCGGAGCGCTGAAACCGCGCTGCTCGACGTCCAGGGTGGCTGCATCGACGCCGACGCCATCCTTGTCGCGCAGGTGGACGCTGACCAGGCGCTTCGTGCTCAGGCGGATCACCAGGTCGAGCGTCCCCGGCGTGACGCCGTTGACCGTCGTCGGGCCGAAGCGCTCGTCGTTGTCGAGCGCGGTGAAATCGGCGGTCGTGTCGTCGTACTCGATCACCAGCTCGAAGGCTCCTTTCTCGTTCGTGACCATCGAGGTCGCATGGGCGTGCTCCTGTGCATGGATGGCATAGCGCAGCTGCGCTCCGGCCATGGGCGCTCCCTCGGGGTCGACGACCCGTCCCGCGATGCGATCCGTGGCGAGCAGAGGGGTGAGCACGAGCTGGATATCGTGGAGCTCCGCGTCGAGCGCCGCGGTGAACGGCTCCGTCCACGAATACCGCGAGCCCTCGGCGTGGGCCCACAGGCGGTGCGGCCCGAGCGCTAGCCCCGAGATGACGAAGGCTCCCCCATCGCCGGTCTTGACGCTCGTCGCTCTCTCGAAGGCCTCCGAGCCCTTGCGGCGCATGTAGCCTTCCTTGTCGGTCAGCTCCGCAGCCGCGACTCCTACGGTCGCGCCAGCGATCCCGACACCGTTCTGGTCGACGACTTTTCCGCCGATGCTCACGCCGGGTGCGAGGACCACGTCACCGAGATGCACGATCTTCCCGGCCTGGAGTGTCGCCGATCGCGCGACGCTGGCGCAGCCCGCGCGCGAAGCGACGAGGTCGACGTGCAGCTCACCCTTCATGCTCGAGTTGAAGGACAGGCTGGGCAGCGCCAGCTCGAGCGTGGCCCGGCCGTCGAGGCCGCTCTGGACGGGCTCCCCGGGCGTCCACGTGGAAAGCCAGCGCACGGGCCGCGCGGAGAGACTCACCCCGCTCCAGGGCGCGCCGTTTTCGTCGATGAAACGTGCATCGACGCTGCCCTTGAGCTCGCTGACCGCGGCCGCGGGTTGCTCGGGCGGCTTTTCCGCGACGGGAGCGGCCACGGCGTTGCGCTGCGAATCGCGATCGACAGACGTTTGCGCATCAGGCTCGCTCTTCGCCGGGCTCGCAATCGGCTCGGGAATCTGCGCGGGCGGTTGCGCGAGAGCGACCCTGCCCGGGCCCGGCGGATTCGAATTCGGCGCGCCGGAGATGCTCCACCACACGACGACTGCGGCGATCGCGACCGCGGCCGCGGTCAAGCTGACTTGAGAAGTGCTCACGGCCAAGGCTCCTGGAAGAATCGGTGTTGCCGAAGACGCGGACGGAGCGCCCGAAAGCGCGCCGGGCCCGGACAGGGAAGCGCCGGGCGGAAAGGCGAAGGGCGCGAGCAGCACGGACCAGCTTGCGCGCGAATGGAATTGCGCGTCGAGCCGCTCGCGCAGCTGATCGACGCCCTGCTTCAGCCGCCAGCGCACGGTGCCGGCGGGCAGGCCCTGAGCCTGGGCGATCGCCGCGCTGGTCTGGCCCTCGAAGTAGCGCTGCACGACCGCGGTGCGGTAGGGCTCGTCGAGCGACTGGACGGCGTCGAGCAGGGCGCGCTGCAGCTCCAGGCGCGAGAGGGTCTCCGCGGGCGGGGGTTGGTGACTCGGAGGCGTCGCGAGCGCCTCGTGATCGGCCCGGCGCGCTTCCGTGCGGCGGCGGCGGAAGGCGAAGTTGCGCACCAGGCGCGACAGCCAGGCCTCGAGCACCACGCCCCGCGCCGGCGGCGCGCGCAGGAGCGCGAGCGACGCATCCTGCACGACGTCGTCCGCCGCCGCGGAATCGCCGAGCAGGCTGAAGGCCAGCGACCGCATCCAGCCGGCGTGGGCGAGCAGCGCCTGGGCGTCGGGACGCGGACCGGGCTCCGAGGGATGGCTTGGATCCATGCGCCCAGTTCAATCCCGCTCACCGCGGAGTGTTGGATGACTTCTCGAATAATCACCGAAGACTGGCCAGGGACCCGCTCCTGACCGGATCCCGCCGGAATTCAGCGCCAGCGCTCGCGGGCAAAAAGCGCGAGGCCGGCCCCCCGAAGGCGGCCGGCCTCGCGCGTGCTTGCCTTCAGGGGCCCAGGGCCCCCATCGCTCTCAAGCCCCGACCGTGAACTCCAGGGCGTCCGAGAGGGTCGAATTGTTCGGCGCCGCGAACCCGTTGTCGCGTCCCCAGCTCTGCGTGTCGACGACCGTGCCCGGCACGGTCAAGTAGGGGGCCGGCGATCCGCCCAGGGCTCCGACCGCGAAGGCATTCATGTCGAGGGAATAGACGCCCGAGCAGTCGTTCGGCGGAGGGTTGCCCAGGGAGCTGATCGGCACCGAGCGCCGGACCGGACCGTTGAAGCAACGCAATCCGCCCTGGAACACCACCGTGGCGCGCCCGGTGTTGCCGTAGATGAACAGGCCCGGCTTGTTGTTGATCACGTTCGACGTCGAGACGGTGAAACCCGATCCCGCGGTCGCGCTCGAGAATCCGCTGAACCCGATCGTCGGCGTGCAGCCCAGCGAGTTCACCTTGGCGGTGCAGTACACGACCGACGGAGTTCCCGCATCGTTGAACGCGAGCGTGTCGAGGTTGAAATCGTTCACGAAATCGATCTGCAGCTCGTCGAACACGATGTTGGTGAAGCCGAAAAAGTTGTTCGGCTGTGTCTGGTTCCAGACGATGTTGAACGAGTCGACGACCGTCGTGCCCAGCATGGCCCGGAAATACGAGGGGTTGTTGTTGCCGACCTGATGGTAGACGAAGCTCAGGTCCTTGATCGTGCCCGCGAATTTGATCGTCAACGTATCGGGGCCGCCGATCGGATCGTTGGTCAGGAAGCCGCCGTTCAAGTTGAGGTAGGTGCCGGTCGTGAAATAGCGGCAATGGGTCAGCGCGACGCCCGCGAACTGGTTCGTGACCGGCGTGAAGTTCGGATAGAGGCTCGCACCGAAGTCGATCACGTGATCGGTGCCGCTCAGCCCGCTCGGTGCAGCGATGATGGCTTGCGCGTGGACGAGGGCGGGCGCGGCGAAAAGAGTCAAGATGGCTGCAAACAAGGAGGTGGCGCGCATCGGTGTTTTCTGGGTAAGTGGAACCAGGGACTCGAGCCGCAGGGTCGGATGGCGCGGCTCCCCCGGAAGCCTACCCGCAAGCCTCGAATTGCGGGGCCTCAATCGAGCCGCGCCGCCGGGCTTTCCGACTCCGATCCGCTGTGATTCCACCACTGGCAAAACTTTCGAGGCCAGCTAGAAGGCGTGCATGAGCTCACCTTCGAAGGACTATGCACGCGTTCTCGCTTCCGCCGAACCCACGACCATCGAGCTCGCGCGCGGCCTGCTGTCCGCCGCGGGGATCCCCTGCCTCGAGCACGGACCGGATTTCGACGTGGCCGAGCTCGGCCGCGCGGCCCACGACGTGATGCGGCACCAGGATTTGTACGTGCCGCGCGAGGCCCTGGATCGGGCTTTGGACATCCTGGAAGAGGCTTGGGGCACGCGACCCGAGGTTCCCGCGGCAGAATAGCCGCGAAGGATTCTTGCGTCGCTGGCCAGTGCCCTCGAGGCACTCTGGAGAAAACCATGGCACAGACAAGCATCGATCGCATCGAGAAGGCGAAATTGCTCCACGCACCGAAGTCGCGCGTATGGAAGGCGCTTACCGATGCCAAGGAGTTCGGTTCCTGGTTCGAGGTCAAGCTCGACGGCGACTTCGCGCCGGGCAAAAACGTCAAGGGACGGATCACCCATGCGGGTTACGAGCACCTCGAGCTCGAGGTCCAGGTCGAACGGATGGAAACCGAGCGCCTCTTCTCGTTCCACTGGCATCCCTACGCCGTCGATCCCAAAGTCGATTACTCGAGCGAGCCGACGACGCTGGTCGCCTTCCGGCTCGAGGACCACCAGGGCGGCACGCGGCTGACTCTGATGGAATCGGGATTCGACCACATCCCTGCCGCGCGCCGGGAAGAAGCCTTCCGCATGAACAGCCAGGGCTGGGACGCGCAGATGAAGAACATCGAGCGTCACCTGGCCAAGTAGCAACGGGATACTGCCCCGCATCGCTGTGCCGCACAGCGATGCGGGGCAGTACCCAGCGGCGGCCCTCTCTGCGCGGGCCTATCCCCCGCCGAACTTCAGCTGCACGGTCTTCGTCTCCTGACTGGAGACATGGACCGTCGCGCTCGCCTGCCCGCCGTCGTGGTTGGTCGCGATGACGGTGTAATCGCCAGCGGCGAGTGGCCCGACCGTGCGCGAGCTCTTGTCCGCGCTGGCCTCGCTGCGCATCAAGGTCTGATTGCGGCCGCGCGAATCCTGGACGGAGATCGAAGCGCCGACTGGAGTGCCGTCGCGGTCCTGGACTTCGACCACGAGCTCCGCGCCGGCGCGCAGCTGCAGGTCGAGCTTCGTCTTCTCGCCCGCGACGATGCGAACCTCGACAGGGTCGCTGAGCTGGTTCGCTTGCATCGCGCCGATCGTGAAGCTGCCAGCGCGAACTCCGCGGAATTCGTAGCGACCGTTGTCGTCGCTGCCCGTCGCCTCGACCCTCTCGCCCGAGGCGTCGAGCACGTACACCATGGCGTCGCCGGCGGGCTTGCCGTCCGGACCTCTCACGACGCCCTGCAGCGATCCGCCGGGCGCGAGCCGCAGCTCGACATCGCGCAGCGTGCCGCCCTCGGAAAGATTCAAGCCGTGCACGCTCTCCGCGCCCAGCTCGTCCGCGCCATCGGTGCGGTGCGATCCCTGGCCGTTCGCGGTGAGCGTGTAGACACCCGCGGGCAGGTTCTCGAGCCGGAATGCGCCGGAGTCGTCCGTGCTGGCGAAGCCGCTGACAGGCTCCGAGGTCAGCTGCGGCTTTTCGAGCTCGATGCTGACCCAGGCCGACGCGAGTCCCGCTCCATCCGGTCCGAGCACGAGGCCGGCGATCGAGCCGCTGGGCAGGTCGATGTCGAGCACGAAGCCCGCTCCGTCGGGGACCGTGACGTTCTTCCACTGCGACGCGTTCATCCCATCGCGGCTCGCGCCGAACGAGTAGCTCCCGGCCTGATCGAGCGTCATGCGGTAGGCGCCCTTGGCGTCGCAGCGCGCGAACTTCGGCTGAGCGTCGGAGCCGCTGTGGAGGAATGCCTGGACTCCCGCGCCGGCCATCGGCGAGCCGCCGGTGCGGACCACGCCACGGACCTCGACCGGAGCCTTCGGAGGAGCGCCGAGCACCACGTGCGCGGTCTCGCCCTCGACGATCGCCACGCGAGCCTGCTTCATCAGGGAGTTGCGCAGCATCCAGTCCTCACGACTGCCCTCCGAGCCCTGGGCCTCGAGCTCGTCCGGGGAGGGCTCGAGAGTCACCTGCCAATCGCCTGGCGCCAGACCTTCGAGGGTGACGTGCCCGCCGGCATCGGTCGTAGCCTGGCGCCAATCGCCGCCCTGGAACTGTCCATAGAGCGAGAGCTGGCGACCCGAGCGATTCGGGCCGGCGCCGCTCGCGAGCTCGACTTCGAGCTTGCCTCCGCGGCGCATGGTCAGAGTCAGGTCTTCGAGCGTCTGTCCCGGGACCACGTTCAAGGCCAGCGCAGCGCTCGGGGCAAGACCCTCGTGCGTCGCGCGCAGCGTGCATTCGCCGCTCGGCGCCGACTTGAATTCAAAACGGCCCTTGGCGTCGCTGAGCACGCGCTTGTCGTTGCCCATCCCGCGCCAGCCCCTCGGGCTGTCGTCGGCCATGTCGATCTCGACCTGTGCCCTGGCGATCGGAGTTCCGTCCGGAGCGAGGACTTGACCGCGCAACACCGCCGCGCGGGTGACCACCAGCGAGCCGAGCGCGAGTCGGTCCGGCACCTCGACGGCCAGACCCTCCTCGGGAAAGGTGAAGCCCTTGGCCTTGACGACGACGTTCCACGCTCCCGCGTGCAAGCCTTCGAGCACGAAAGCGCCGCCGTCGTCGCGGAAGCTGCCGAGCACGGCTCTGGGAAGCGCGGTGCGCGGTCCGTCTTCGGCTTCCTTCGGCGTCGCGACGATCTGGAATCGGTCGAGGGGAGCTCCGACCTCGTCGACCACGCGGCCGCTCAAGGCGTAACCCGATTGCAGGGTGAGCACGAGCGAGTCGCTGCCCGCGGGAACGTCCTCCTGTTTCGCAGTCCACTTGGGTCCGCGCGCGATCGATTTCTTCGCGGGTTTTTTCTCCGCCTGCGCGGGCTCCTCCGCGGCGGCTTCCTCCTGCGGCTCGTCCTGGCGCGGTGTGCCGGACGCCGTCACGACGAAGGAGCCCGCGACGAGTCCGGTGATCTTGAAGCTTCCGTCGGCCGCGGCGGCGAATTGCAGATCGCGCGGCTGCATCCACTCGCCGCTCTCCTTGGCGGGCGCGACCGCGCTGACCATCGCTTTTTCCGCGGGAGTGCCGTCGGGCCAGACCACTCGACCGGAAATGGAAGCGCCGCTCTGCAATCGCAGCTCGAGCGAGTCGCGAACGTCGCCGTCCTCGAGTTTTCCGAGCTCCTGCGTGGCATCGAGGAAGCCCTTCTTCTGCGCGATCAAGGTGATCTTGCCCGGCTCCTTGCCGCAGAGATCGAAGTTGCCGTCCTTCGGGCTGGCCATCTCGCCGTGGGAGCTGCTGACTCGGCCGCCCGAGCCCTCGCAGCGCAGGCTGAGACCCGCCCCGGTCACGGGCGCCCCATCTGCGTCGAGCACTTTGCCCGCGAGGCGCACTCCGCGATTCAGGCGCAGCTCGAGCGGTGTGTCCACGCCGGCGGCGACGCCGACTTCACCGCGGTCCGGGAGCCAGAACTTCGAATGGCAACTGACGCTGCAGTTCGCGACCAGCGGGACGCCGCGGAACTCGAAGTGCAGATCCTTGTCGAGCTTCGCCGAGAGGTTCACCGCCTCGGAACGCCGAGTGGGATCCCACCCGAACAATTGCATGGTTGCGCCTTCGAGTTCCTTCGCCGCGTCGGCGACGCCCACGGGCGGGATGACCACGCCGAGGATGCGGCCGCCGAGCTCGGGCTCGAGCACGAGGCCACTGGGTGCATCGGCCGGCTTGACCACCAGCGGCTTGGGCAAGAACAGGTGGTCCGCGTCGATCGCGAGCCTGCCAGTGCGCGTCTCCTTGGCGAAGGCGACGCGGAACGAGCCGTCGGGATTGACCCGCGCTCGGTGCATCTCGCGATTCTTGAACTTCTTCCCGTTGGCGATCACCTCGACGACTTCGCCCATCGGCGTGTGCTCGGGAAAATGAACCGTGCCGCTCACCCACACGGCATCGGCGAGGTCGAGCTCGTCCAGGGTCGCCGCGGCGGCGCGCTCGCTTGTCGCGTCGGTCGCCGGCGCAGCCACCGGTGCGCTGGCCGATGCTTCGGACTTCGCGGAGACCAGGGCCGTCGGCGGAGCGCTCTCCGCGGCGTCGGCGGGCTGCGATACGGAGGGCGCTGGATCGTTCTCGATCTCGCCACCCGCGCCGTCGGAAGTCAGGAAGGCTCGCGCGAGCACGATGAGGCCGAGCACGAGCGCCGCGAACAGCGTCACGAGCCGCAAGGAAGATCGGTTGGCCATGGGAAGCTCCTGGGAGGATCTTACGGGCGAACGGCCAGGGCGGGATCGCTCATCCCTGGCTGCGCCGGAACCGCCGCTCGATCGCGGACAGGACCCGCGCTCGGCTGACGCTAGACTTCCCCATCGGCCGCCGCTCCCTGGCCGCATCCGCATGGCCAGCTCGAACCCGCGCACGAACCGACTGGTCCTGAAGCTCTCGCTCGCCGCGCTCGTCGCCATCGCGACCTACCTCGTCGGCGTGCCGCTGGTGGCGCGCCTGCGCTCGAAGCCCGCTGTTCCGCCGATCGATCTGCGGACCTCGAAGGAACTTCCGGCCTGGAAACCGGGCCCGGGCTGGCTCACCGCGCGAGCGCAGCCCGGGACGAACGGCCGGGTTTCCCTGCCCTTCTATCCGCCGTTCACCGACGAGCAATCCGCCGCGCTCTTCGTGCGCACGCGGGGCGAGGTGTTCGATCCTCTGTGCGGCGACATCTGGCAACCCAACGTCGACTCGAAGATCCCCTTCGCCGAGTACCCCGGTGGAGCTTTCGCGGTCAAGACGAACTCGTTCGGGATGCGCGAGGACACGGAGCCCGCGGCCCAGCGGCCGGCGGTGCGCATCCTGGTCACCGGCGATTCGCACACCGACGGCGTGTGCGCGAATGCGGAGAGCTACTCCAATCTGTTGGAAGGCTTGCTGCGCGATCGAGCGGCTAGCGAAGCGAAGCTCCGCGGCGAGCAGCTCGATCCAGCATCGATCGAGGTTCTCAACACGGGCAAGGGCGCCTACTCGTTCTACAACTACCTCGGCGTGCTCGAGCGCTTCGTCGACCTCGCGCCGGCGGTCTTCATCGTCGGCGTGTACGGCGGGAACGATTTCGAGGAGGCACTCTCGGTCTGGCATTTCTATTTCAATGCAGGCAAGCGGCCGCGCGGCATGCCCGTCTACGCCGAGGAAGTGAAGGCCGCGAGCGCGATCAACAAGGGCGCCGTGGCCCAGGGCCTGGCCTCGGTGCGGTATTTCTCGACCTATCCCGAGCAGCTCGAGATCGCGAATCGCGCCGCGAGCGAAGTGCTCGACAACATGCAGGCCCTGTGCCTGGAGCGCGGGATCCGCCTGATCGTCGTCTACATCCCTTCGTGGATGGAAGTCGCCCCCGACGATCCGGCGCTGCGTCTGGACGAGATGCTCACGGCTCTCGGTCTGACGCGCGCGGATCTGGAGAGCACCACGCGCATGGCGGACGCGATGCTGGCCCACCTCGCGCAGCGCGGCGTCGAAAGCCTCGACCTGCGCAGCTCCTTCGCCGCCGCGACCGAGCCGCTGTACTGGAAGCTCGATTGCCACCTGGGCCTCTCCGGCAACCGACTGGTCGCCCGAGAGCTCGCGCCGCTTTTTGCACGACAGTGACAGAGGATCGCGCGATCCGCGCTGGCTCCTGCCCCGCAGGGAAGAAACGGTCGCTAGGATTTCGAGCGCGTTCCTTACCCGTTCCAACTCCTCGCGGTGAAACCCATGAATCCCAATCGCTTCCAAGCTCTCACCTGGTCCGCGGCCCTGTGCATGTGCTTCGTGCTGCCGGGTTGCCTGATCGGCTCGAAAACGAGCAGCCAGAACTCGGGCAAGTTCGTGAGTCAGAACACACTCGCGCAGATCGAGCCGGGCAAGGACAAGTCCTACGTAGTCGCGCTGATCGGCGATCCGACGAGCAAGACCAAGCTCGACGACAGCTCGGAGCTCTGGAAGTGGTGCTACACCCAGGACAAGAGGTCCACGAACAGCGTGA
Source organism: Planctomycetota bacterium (assembly GCA_035490315.1). Taxonomy (GTDB): domain Bacteria; phylum Planctomycetota; class UBA1135; order UBA1135; genus JADJQU01. The sequence goes on along the minus strand of DATHET010000059.1, from coordinate 45,572 downwards.
TCTTCCTGGTCGGCACAGAAAGCCACACCGCGACCGAGCGCACGACTTTCGTCGAGTTCCACGACGGGAAAGTCGTCAAGGCCTGGGCGGATTGAGCGCCGGCGCCTGACGCGCGGGCTTGGACCTCCGTCGGTACGGAGCCTCGCTCGATTCCGACACCCCCTCTCTCGCGCGCGGAGCGTACGAGAGAGGGGGTGTCGGAATCGAGCCGGGCTCCGTACCGACATCCGCGGCTGTGCTATGGTCGCGCGCGATCTCAGATCGCTGAACCAAGGAGGTTCCATGCTCGGAGGATTGTTGCGCGCGTGTGTTCTCGCATCCAACGGCACCAGCGAGGGCATGCGCGCCGTGGACGTCAAGATCAAGGCGATGCGCGTGGCGCGACAGCGGCTGGCGAACAGCGGCTCGCAGCGCGCCCGGGCGCTCGAGGACGATCTGGGCCGAGTTGCGCTGCTCGCTCGCGCCCTGGCGGAGGTCTGCATCAAGAAGGGGCTGCTGACTCCCGCGGAGCTCGGCCAGATGATGACCGAGGTCGACATGGCCGATGGCGCCAGCGACGGCAAGCTCGATCCCGAGGTCGCATTTCCGGGTGAGCACAAGCTCGCCAACCTCGCGCCTCACACGCCCCAGCCGAAACCCGTGAGGAAGAAGAGCCGCGGACGCTGAATGGCGCGCACCTTCCGCAATTTCCTGCTGATCCTGGTCGGGCTCACGATCGCGTGGCTCGGGATCCGCGGCATCTACCGCGCGCTCGCGTCAGCGGAAACGAAGATCCGCTGGCGCATCGAGGAAATGGTCGAGGGCTTCAACGCGCGCCGCGCTCAGCCCGTGCTCGACGGCCTGGCCAAGGATTTCGTCGATCGCACTTCGGGGCTCACGCGCGACGAGTTCCATTCGATCCTGACCTGGACCTACTTCAACGAGCTCGACGACAAGGGCCTGTTCCTGTGGAGCGCGAGCTTCGATCCCAAGGAGCTGGCGATCGAGCTCGCGCCCGACGAGCAATCCGCGGCGGTCGAATGCCATCTCCTGCTCTACCGCCGGCGCGGCGACGAGAAACTCCTGGACTGGGATGCACATCTCGGCGGCAAGCTGGTGCTCGGGGAAGACGGCTGGCAGTGGAGCGTCTTGACCACCGCGAACCACGCGCAGCGAAGCCGGCGCTGAGCGGCGCGGCGCGCCCTTGTGGAGGGCCGCGGCGACGAGTACGACTGGTCATGGTGCCCTTCTTCCCGAAGACCCTGGTGACGCGCGCCCGCATTCCGTTGCCGCCGCTCCTGCTCGCGACCCTCGCCGCCTGCTCGTCGCCCAAGAACGGCCTGGCGATGCTCGAGCTGCGCGGCGCGGTCTTCGGCGAGAACGGCACCTACGTCGCCGCGGAAGGCCAGAACACGCTCTTCGGTTGGAGTGGAGAATTCGAGCGGCGCAGCATTGGCTTGCGCGGCTCGATCAACACGCCGGTGATCGACCTGATCGGAGGCGTGGACCAGCACCGCTTCGACGATGAGCCCGCCAAGGAAAGAAGTCTCGGTTTGCGCAAGCGACTGCCAGCTTCCGACGACGACGCCACGCTCTACGTCGAGGCAGCCCTGCGCTGGGGCGAGGGTCTCGAAACGAAAACGGGAACGCGCGATTACGAGGGCATGCAGGCCGGCACCGGCGCGCTCTTCCCGATCGGGAATCACTGGTATATTGACGCCGGTGTCCATGCGGAATGGACCTTCGATCGCTACGACGTGCCGGACGAGCGCGACCACCTGAGCAAAGTCGTTTTCCATCTCGGCATCGGAGTCTGGATCTAGGAAATGGCCGCGGATCGCAGCGTCGAGTTCTTCGAAGCCCAGTTCCGGCGGCAGATCGCCGCGAACGAATTCGCGTTGAATGGCTTCGAGCTCGCCGCCCTGGATTTCACACGCGGCAGAGTCCTCGACTTCGGCTGCGGCCTGGGCAACCTCTCGATCGAAGCAGCGCGCCGAGGCGCCGCGGTTGTCGCCGTCGATGCCAGTCCGACGGCGACCCGGCGCATCCGAGAGCTCGCAGCCAGGGACCATCTGCATCTGGACACGATCTGCGCGGACGGCAAGACCCATGTCATCCACGGCGAGCACGACACGGTGATCGCGATCGGGCTGCTCATGTTCTTCGAGCGGCGGACGGCCGTCGAGATCCTGGGTCGACTCGCCAAGGCGGTCGCGCCCGCCGGCCGCTTGATCGTCAACGTGCTCGTCGAAGGCACGACCTTCATGGCCATGTTCGATCCCGAAGAGCACTACCTGTTCCGCCTCGGCGAGCTGGAGGAGCTGCTGCCTGGATGGAAGATCCTGCTGCGGCGCGACGAGCGCTTCGAAGCGCCAGGGAACACGCAGAAAGTCTTCACGACGATCGTCGCCGAACGGCAACACGCATGAACGCCCTGCGCCAGTTCCACCTCATCTCAGGCAGCGTCACCCTGGTCGCGTTCCTGGTCTCGGGGGCCTACATGAAATTCCGCGCGCACCCCGAGCGCCTGTCCGACGGCGCGCACATGATGTACCTCTCGCGCCACATCCACATCCTGGCCAGCGCGCTGGTGCAGCTTGCGCTCGCGAGCTACGCCACGCCGCTCGCGGCGATCGCCGGCCGCAGGCTGCAGTGGATCGCGAGCAGCCTGATCGCGGCCTCCAGCCTGCTCCTGATCGCGGCCTTCGCGCTCGAGCCGATGTCAGGCCACCCGCGCACGCCGGCCAGCACCTTCGGTCTCTAAACGCTGTTCGCCGGCACGCTCCTGCACTTGCTGGCCGCTTCGCGCGGCGCGTGGCGGCGCTGAGCCGTCCGCGCTCAGCGAATGCGATCGTTGACCAGCGCCCGCAGATTCTGGACCTCGAAGGGCTTCTCCATGCGCGCGTTGGGGACTTCGTCGAGGAAGGCCCGCGAATTGGCCGTGAAAGCACCGCCGGTAAGGAAGACGACGCGTTCGGCCTGCTCGGGATCGAGTGTCGAGAGCTGCTGATAGAACTCCACGCCGGTCATCAAGGGCATCATCAAGTCGCACAGGATCACGTCGAATCGTTCCCCAGCCGCGATCCGGCGCAGGGCTTCCTGGGCTTGAGTCAAGGCGAGCACCTCGTGTTCCGACGCGAGCGTTCGCCGCACCGCGCTCCCGATCATCAAGTCGTCGTCGATGAGGAGCACGCGACCTCGCCGGATCGGCGGCCGCACCAGGCGAGCGGGAAGCTCTTCGCTGGCCGCAGCGCTCGAAGCCGGCAGCAAGACGCGCACCAGCGTGCCCTCTCCGAGTTTGCTCTCGACGGTGATCTCGCCGCCGAGGCCGTGGATGATGCGCTGGCAGATGGTCAGTCCCAGGCCGGTTCCGACTCCCGCCGGCTTGGTCGTGAAGAAGGGTGTGAACAGTTGTTTCAAGACCTCGGGGGCAATGCCCGGTCCGCTGTCGCGGATCTCCGCGACCACGCGACCGCGAGCATCCGTGCGCGTGGTGACCGTGATCTGGTTCGTGTCGGCGTGGCCGTCGGGAATGGCCTGGGCGGCGTTCACCACGAGGTTCAGGAAGACCTGACCGAGACGCGATTCATTGGCGTCGACCATCGGCACCACGCCGTAGTGTTTCACCAGGCGCGCGCGGTGTCGGATCTCGTTCCAGGCCATGCGCAGGGAGGACTCCATGACGCGCTGGACGTCGACCGCGCCGCGCTTGTCCTCTTCCGCGCGCGAAAAGATCTTCAGGTCCTTGACGATCTGGCGCACGCGATCGGCGGCTTCGCGCGCGTCGCGCAGGGATTCCTGGAGCTCCGAGACGCGCAGCGAGGATCCGAACTCGCTGGCGATCTGATCGGCATCCTTGACCGCGAAATCGAGATTGGCGAGGACCGCCGCGAGCGGATTGTTGATTTCGTGCGCCACTCCGGCGGCCAGCGCGCCCACCGAGGCCATCCGATCCGAGACCATGAGCTGGGCCTGGGCACGGACCTGATCGGTTACGTCGCGACCGATCGAGAAGAAGTACTGCTCCCCGCCGATGTCGACCGCAGAGGTCGAGAATTCCATCAGAGCGATTCCGCCATCGCTCTTCTGCAACTCGAAGGGGCGCACCGGCTTCCCGACGTTCGCCACCGTGGAGCGGAACCGCTCGACCATCTCCTGCTCGCGTCCCAGGGGCGCAAAATCGCGGATCTGCCGACCGATGAATCTATCCGTGGGGTAGCCGAGCACTTCAGTCAAGCGTCGATTGACTTCACGGATTACACCCTCCGAGCTCAGGATGCAGATCGCATCGTTCGCATTCTCCGTGAGCGTCCGATAGCGCTTCTCGCTGGCCGTGAGGTTCGCGAAGGATTGCGCAAGCCCGATCGCCTGTCCCATCTGGGCGCCGAGCACGCGCGCGAATGCTAATGCATCCTCTCCAGTTAGGTCCTCCGTCCGGGCCCCAAGCAGCAACATTCCGAAGGTCGTGTCGGCCCAGAACACCGGAACGAGGAGCAGCGACGTCGCTCCCGCTTCGACGATCAGTACGTGGGAAACCTCGGCGGAAATCCCCGGCGATGGAACCAGGACGACTTTCCGCCGCTTCGCGATCTCCAAGAACAGAGCCTCGAAGCCGAACGAGCTTCGAAGTCGCGGGCCTTCGGTACTGGAAAACCCGATCTGGTGTTTGAGCACCAGCTGCTGGTCGCATTCGACGGTGTAGAGAGCGCCCTTGGAGATGCCGGCCATGTCGAGGCACGACGCCAGGACTTCTCCGAGAACGCCGTCGAGCACCTGGTGCCTTGCGAGCGACTCGGCGACGCCGGCGAGCACGGCGAGTTGCGCCTCTTGAATGGTCGTACGCTGCACCAGGTGAGCGTTCTGGCGGACCTGGCGCTCGAGCTGCCACAGCGCGCGACGCGTGTGCTCACCCTCGATCATCTCCGCGGGCTCGCTCGGTGCAGCAGGCTGGCTCGAGCTCAAACTGGTGGCCACAGCCTGCACCACGGATTCCATGCCATCGCTCTTGGGCAGCAGTGCGTTCGCACCCACACGCTTGGCGAGACTGTGGTCCTCGGCCTCCACGTACGCGGATGAGTTCAGGATCACAGGAACGCACGCAAGCTGGCTGTCGCGGCGCACGGCGAGGCAGAAAGCGAAGCCATCCATCTTGGGCATGAGCACGTCGCTGATGATCGCGGCGGGATTCTCCCGGCGCGCGAGTTCCAGGGCAGCGATGCCGTCTACCGCCGTGCTGACCTGGAAGCCCGCGCTCGATAGCCAGACCTCGGCGAGCCTGAGCTGCAGCGGATCATCGTCGACGACGAGCAGCCGGCGCCCGCGACCGAAACTCATGGTGGTGATCGGCGAGGAGGCCAGGTGCATCCTGACGACGTCGAGCAGTTGCAAGGGATCGACGGGCTTGACCAGCACCTGGGCGAAGCCGCCCTCCATCGCTCGGGCTTCGTCGAGCCTCGACAGAAAACCCGAGACGCACAGGATGGGCACCCGGCGGTCGCCGAGCTGCTCGCGCAGGCTTCGCGCCAGCTCCATGCCGTCCATATCCGGAAGGATCAGGTCCTGGATGATCAGCTCGGGTTTGTTCTCCCGGACGAGACGCAAGGCCGTCGTCGCGTCCGGAGCCTCGAGCACACAGTGCCCCGCGCTCTCTAGCGCGACGCGAAACATCTTCCTCGTGGTCGGGTTGTCCTCGACCACCAGGATGGGGCCGTGCTCTTGCGCGCCTGTCGTCGGCTGAGCCGGCTGGGCGGTCTCTGGCCGTGGGCCGTCCTCGATCGCCGGGACGATCTCGGCCACGTGGCCCAGGTATTCCCGGACTTGAACCGGAAGCTGGATGGGGTCGATCGGCTTGATGATGTAGCCATCGCAACCTGCGTCGAGCGCCTTCTCCCGATCGCCTTTCATCGCGTAAGCGGTCACTGCGACGATCACGATGTCGCACGTCCGTGGATCCGCCTTCACGCGTCGCGTGACCTCGAGCCCGTTGAGCCCGGGCAGCTGGATGTCCATGAGGATCAGCCGCGGGTGGAAAGTGATCAGCATCTCGAGCGCGGCCTCTCCGTCGAGCGCCAACCGCACGTCGAAGCCCTCGCCCATCAGCGCATAGCGTGCGACTTTGAGATTCGCCTCGTTGTCGTCGACGATCAGGATCGGGATCTGGCTCGGCACGTTCAGTCCTCCCCGTGGCTCGCTCCCGGCAGCGGCGTGGCCTGACTCGAGCGCGGCAATACGGCGAAAAAAATGCTGCCCGTGCCGGGCACGCTGCTGACTCCCACCCTTCCGCCCTGGGCCTCGACGATGCGCCGGGTCAGCGCGAGCCCGAGCCCCGTGCCCTGGTATTTCTTCGAGGCACCGGAGTCCAGCTGGCGAAATTCAGTGAACAGCAGCCCAAGGTCTCCGGGCTTGATCCCGATACCGCTGTCCTCGACTTCGACTCGGAAGGATCGCTCGCCTTCCGGCCGGACGACGACGGAAACCTGGCCGCTTTCATTCGAGAACTTGAGCGCGTTGGACAGATAGTTGTAGAGGACTTGTTTCAGTTTCGCCGGATCGAGGGTCAGCTCTCGGCAGCTGGGATCGATGTCGACGTGGATCTGGATCTGCTTGCTCGCGGCGATGACGCGAAGAATGTCGCGGACCTCGTTCAGCAGCGACAGCAAGTCGAAGGTCTCCGGGCGGAACTCCATCTTGCCCGCCTCGACCTTCGAGAGATCGAGCACGTCGTTGATCAGCTGCAGCAGATGGTTCGAGCTGACCAGGATGTCGCCCAGGAATTCCTGGTGCTGCGGCGAGACGGGCCCGACCCTGCCGTGGACCATCAATTTGGCGAAGCCGATGATCGCGTTCAGGGGCGTGCGCAGCTCGTGCGACATGTTCGCCAGGAACTCGCTCTTCATCTGGTTCGCCGCCTGGGCGCGGCGTTTCTCGACGTCGAGATCCTCGAGGATGTTGAGCACCGCGCGCTGCATCTCCTCCAGCCGCTGCTTCTCGAGCGCGAAGTCGTCGAGGATGTTGAGCACGGCGCGCACGTAGTCCGACTCGGCGAACTCGGGCGCACGCTCCTGCGCGAGTGATTCGACCTGGTTCATCGCGGGCTCGACTTCTTGAGCTCCTCGATCTCCTTCTTCAGCTCGATCATCCTGAGCTCGCGTCCGACGGTCAGCTTCTGGAAGCGCTCCAGCTCCGCCAGCCGCACCAGCTCGCGCTTGCGCTGCTCGGCGACCTCGGCTTCCGCCATCTTCTGCGCGGTCACGTCGCGCGCCGCCGCGAAGACGCCGAGCACCTTGCCGGCGAGGTCCTTGTAGACGGACGCGTTGTAGAGCACGTCCGTGTGGCGGCCGTCCTTGTGGCGGATGGTCAAGGGATAGTCGGTCACCGATCCCTTCGAGAAGGCCTCGCGATACCCGGCGCCGGCCTTCTCGGGCTCGGTGAAATAGTCGGAGAAATCCGTCCCGATCAAGCGCTCGCGCTGCACTCCGGTGACCTTGATCGTGGCTTCGTTGACGTCGGTGATCTTGCCCTCGGGGCTGATCGTCACCAGCGGATCCAAAGACGCTTCGATCAGGCTGCGCGCGTACTGGGACATCGCGCGCGCCTTGTCCTCGGCGAGTCGTCGTTCGCTGATGTCGCGGATGGCGCTGGAGACGAGCATGCCCTCTTCCGTCTCGAGCGGGCTCAAGCTGATCTCGACCGGGAACTCGGAACCGTTCCTGCGCAGGCCGTAGAGATTCAGGTTCGAGCCCATCGCGCGGAACCTGGGATCCGCGAAGTAATTGCCGCGGTGACCGGGGTGATTGGCCCGGAAGCGCGCGGGAACGAGGATCTCGATCGACTTGCCGATGAGCTCGGCGCGCGCGTAGCCGAAGAGTTTCTCGGTCTGCGAATTCACGAGCACGATCGCGCCATCGCGATTGACGATCACGATCGCGTCGGGGGCCGCTTCGAGGAACCCGCGAAACTTTCCGTCGGCGTGCTTGCGCTCGGTGATGTCGCGCGCGATCGACGAGATGCCGACGATCCTGCCGGCCTGGTCGTAGATCGGCGACTCGGTCAGCGAGACCGTGATCAGGCCGCCGTCCTTCTTGACCCGGATGGTCTCGTAGTGGTCGATCCGCTCGCCCTTGCGGATGCGCTGGAGGATCGTCCCCATCTCCTCCTGGTGCGTCGCGCGCAGCAGCACGGAGAAGGGCTTTCCAAGGATCTCCACAGCCGGGTAGCCGTAGATCTTTTCCGCGCCGCGATTCCAGCTGGTGACGATGCCGTCGAGGTCCTTGCTGACGATGGCGTCGTCGGAGGAGTCGACGATCGACGCGAGCAAGGCCGGTCGCGCGGCGGTCTCAGCGTGCGTTCCTGCCGGAACGCCATCATTTCGATCTGTCGGACCCATCGTCTCGCTCCACGAACCAGGAGGGGGAAAGCTCGCTCCGGTTCCAGTCGCTCACCGGCGGGGCTCTCCCCCAATGGGGGTAAAGACTCGGCCGGTTTCGCGTTTCTTGTACTCCCGGCCTGCGGGCGCGCACAAGGCGAATCGCCCCTGGCCTGTCATACGGCCGAGGAACCAGGCCACGACCTGACTTGGAGGGGTCATGAGCCCGAGCTCAGCCGCTCGGCTCAACGTCTTCCTGCTTGCGATGCACGCCGAACAGGCGTTCGCTCGCGCCCTCGATCAGCCGGAAGAACAGCGGCACGAAGAACACGGCGAGGAGCGTCGCGGCGATCATGCCGCCCATGACGCCCGTGCCGATCGAGTGGCGGCCCTTGGCTCCCGCGCCCTGCGCGATCACCAGCGGCAGCACGCCGAGGATGAAAGCGAGCGAGGTCATGATGATCGGACGGAAGCGCATGCGCGCAGCTTCGACCGCCGAATCGAGCAGCGGGCGGCCGGAGCGACGCTGCACCACGGCGAACTCGACGATCAGGATCGCGTTCTTCGCCGAGAGGCCGATCAAGGTGAGCAGGCCGATCTGCGAATAGATGTCCAAGGGCAGATCGCGCCAGCGGATCGCGACCAGCGAGCCGAGGGCCGCCAAGGGAACGGCGAGCAGAACCGCCAAAGGCAGCGAGAAGGATTCGTACTGCGCCGCGAGCACCAGGAACACGACGATCAGGCCGAACAGCATCACCAGGCCGGCCTGGTTGCCGGTCTTGATCTCCTGGTAGGTCTGCCCGCTGAACGTGATCGCGTAGCCAGTGGGCAGGGTCTTGGCCACTTCGCGCAGCGCGACGATCGATTCGCCGGTCGATCGATCGGCCGGCGGCGCGCCGGTGATCTGCACGGCGTTGTAGCCGTTGAATCGTCCGACGACGTTCGGTCCCGATTGGAAGCGCGTCGTCACCAGCTCCGACAAGGGCACCATCTGGCCGTCGCGATTGCGCACGTGGAAGCGCGCGATGTCCTGCGCGGCGCGGCGGAAAGCAGGCTCGGCCTGGACGTCGACCTTGTAGACGCGGCCTTGCTGGAAGAAGTCGTCGACGTAGAGCTGGCTCAGGAAGGCCTGCATGGTGTCGTACACGCTGCCGATCGGCACGCCCATCTCGAGCGCCTTGTTGCGGTCGACTTCCGCGTAGACCTGGGGCAGGCCGACGTTGACGTTCGCGTTGATCCCGGAGACCTCGGGCCGCGCGCGCAGCTTGGTAAGGAATTCCTCGGTCACCTTGGCCAGCTCGCGCACGCTGGCGCCGTTGCGGGCCTCGATTTGCGCCTCGAAACCCGCGCGCACGCCGAGGCCTGAGATCGCCGGGAAATTGAAGGCGAAAATGAGCGCTTCCTTCTCCGCGGCGAAGTTGCGGCCGAAACGCGCGATCAAGGCCTCGACGTCCTGGTCCTTGCCCTTGCGCTCGTCCCACGGATCCAGGGTCGCGAACATCGTGAACGAGTTCGTGCTCGTCAGACGGCCAGAGATGATGCCCAAGCCCCCGAGCAGGTTGATGTGCTCGATCTCCGGCTGGGCGAGCAGCCAGGTCTCGACGCGCTTGGCGATCTCATCGGTGCGCTCGATCGACGCGCCTTCGGGCAGGGCGCCCGCGCACAGGAAGAAGCCCTGGTCCTCCTGGGGCAGGAATCCGGTCGGCCGCGTCTCGAACAGATGCCAGGCGATCGCGCACAAGCCGATGAACAGCAAGACGCCGATGACCGCGAAGCGCAGCGTGATGCGCACGCCCGCCGAGTAGGCGCGGGTGACCTGAGCGAATCCGGCGTCGAACCAGCGGAAAATGAAGTTCTTCTTCTTCTCGTGATCCCCTGGTCTCAAGAGCAGGCAGCACAGGGCCGGGCTCAAGGTCAAGGCGACGATGCCGGAGATCACCACCGACACGGCGATCGTGATCGCGAACTGCTTGTAGAGCTGGCCGGTCAGTCCGCCGAGGAAGGCGACGGGCACGAAGACCGCGGCCAGGACCAGCACGATGGCGATCACCGGGCCCGCGACCTCGTTCATCGCCTCGATGGTCGCGTCGCGAGCCGAGAGCTTCTGCTCGCGCATCAAGCGCTCGACGTTCTCGACCACGACGATCGCGTCGTCGACCACTATGCCGATCGCGAGCACCAGGCCGAACAGCGTCAGGGCGTTGATCGAGAAGCCGAACAGTTTCATGCCGATGAAGGCGCCGACGATCGACACAGGCACGGCGAGCAGCGGGATCAGCGTCGCGCGCCAGCTCTGAAGGAAAAAGAACACGACGGCGAGCACCAGCCCGACGGCTTCGAGCAGCGTTTTCAGCACTTCCTCGGCCGAAACGCGGATGAATTGCGTCGTGTCGTAGGTGATGTCACAGGTCACGCCCTCGGGAAGGGCGGGGCGCACTTCGTCGAGCACCGCGCGCAGCCCCTCCGCCGTCGAGAGGGCGTTGGCGCCGGATTGAAGATAGACCAGCATCAGGGCCGAGGGCTTGCCGTCGATGCGCCCGAACAGGTCGTAGCTCTGCGCCCCGAGCTCGACCCGGCCGACGTCGCCGAGCAGGATGCGCGAGCCGTCGACCTCCGCGCGCAGCACGATGTCCGCAAAATCCTGCGCGGTCTGCAGCCGCCCGCGCGTGACTACCGGAAGCGTGAGCTCGACTCCCCCATCGGTCGGCGCCTGGCCGATGCGCCCCGCGGCGTAGAGACCGTTCTGCTCGACGATGCGGTCGCGGATGTCGGAAACCGTCAAGCGCTTCTGCGCCAGCCGATCCGGATCGATCCACACGCGCATCGCGTAGTCCTTGCCGCCGAACACGGTGACGTCGCCGACACCGGCCACGCGCCGCAGGGCGTCGACGATGTTCTGCTGCGCGTAGTTCGCCAGGAATACGTCGTCGTGGCTGCCGTCGGGCGAGCGCATCGCCGCGACGAGCAGGATGTTCGTCGAGGTCTTCTGGACGGTGATGCCCAGGCGCAGTGCGGCTTGCGGCAGCCGCGGCTCGGCGAGCTTGACGCGGTTCTGCACCTCCACCGCGGCCAGGTCCTGGTCGGTGCCGATCTCGAAGGTGACGGTCGTCGACAGGGCGCCGTCGTTGGTGCACTGCGATGTGAAGTACAGGAGGTTCTTCGCGCCCGAGAGCTGCTGCTCGATCGGAGCGGCGAGGGCCTGGGCCACGGTCTCCGCGTTCGCGCCGGGATACACCGCGCTGATCTGCACGGTCGGCGGCGTGATCTCGGGATAGCGCGCGACGGGCAGGGTGAAGATCGAGACCGCGCCGCCGATCACGATCAGGATCGAAAGCACCATCGCGAAGACGGGCCGATCGATGAAGAAACGAGAGATCACGTTTGCGCCCTCACTTCTTCGACGGAGCTTCGACCGGCTTGACCACGTCGCCCGGACGGATTTTCTGGGTCCCGTCGACGACGACCCGCTCGCCCTGCTTCAGGCCCGATTCCACGACCCAGTCGGGGCCCTCCCAGCTCGTGAGCACGACGTCGCGAGACTCGACCTTGTCGCCGTCCCCGACGACGAAGACGAAACTCGACTGCGGCCCCATCTGCACCGCGCGCTGCGGCACGCTGAGCACGCCGTGGCGCGTGAGTCCAAGGACGCGCGCGCGCACGAACTGCCCGGGGAGCAGGGCCTGGTCGGGATTGGGGACTTCGGCGCGCACCTCCGCGGTTCCGGTGGCGGGGTCGATCTGCACGGCGTGGAAATTGATCACGCCTTCGTGAGGATAGGCCGTCTTGTCGATCAGCTCGATCGCGACGCGCAGCTCGGCCGCTCCGTCGCTGGCCTGGACTTCGCCGCTGGCGCGCGCCTGCCGGGCCTCGAGCAGCTCGCGCTCGCTGATGCGGAACGACACGTACAAAGGATCGAGTCGCCAGATCGTGGTCAGCAGCGAATTCAGATTCGTGTCGACCAGCGTGCCCTGGTCGCGCACGACCTTGTCGACCCAGCCGTCGAGCGGCGCGGTCACGGTGGTGAACTCGAGCTCGAGCGCGGCCTGCTCGAGCTCCGCCGTCGCGCCGGACACCTGGGCATTTGCCAGGGCCTGGGCGGTCAGCGCGTCATCCAGCTCACGGCGCGCGACCGCCTCCGAGGCGACCAGCTGCTGCTTGCGCGCGACGGTGCGATCGGCCTGCTCGACATTCGCGCGCGTCTGGGCGAGCGCGGCCTCCGCGGCCTTCTTCGCCGACTCGAAGGGACGCGCGTCGATGCGATAGAGCACATCGCCCTTGTGCACGAAGCTGCCTTCGGTGAACGAGCGCTCGGTGAGGATGCCCTGGACGCGCGCGCGGACTTCGACTTCGCGCGAAGCAGCGGTCTGCGCGAGGTGCACCGTCTCCCAGGCCAGGTCGCGCGGCTCCACGCGAGTCACGTTGACCTCGAAGGGCGGCGGCTTCGGCGCACCAGCATCGGTCTTGGCAGGAGTCTTGCCATCCCCGCATCCAGCGAGCGGGAGCAGGAGCAGGGCAAAAGCGGCGAGCAGCGTCGATCGCAAAGCAATGTTCATGGCTGGGCCTCGAAGGAGCCGCCGAGGGCGAGGTGCAGCGCGACGCGCTGCAGCAGGAGGTCGACGCGCGTCGCGAGCAGATCGCGTTCGGATTGGTAGAGCTGCGTGTGGACCTGATCGAGCTCGAGGATCGTCGCTTCGCCTTGCACGTAGCGCTCTTCGCTGAGCTCGCGCGCTCGGCGCAGGTGGTCCACCGCGCTGGTGAGCGAGGTTTCCCGTTCGCGCAGCGTCGCTTCGCTCGTCAGGGCGTTCTCGACCTCGAAGAAGGCATTGCGCGCGACGCCGAGGTAAGTCGCGAGGGCGCCGCGGCGAATCGCGCGAGCGGCGTCGACATCGGCCTGGAACCGGCCGCCCGCGTAGAGCGGCGCGAGCAGACCCGCGGCGAGATCCCAGATCACGTTCGAAGGATCGGTCAGGTGCTTGAGCTCGTCGTTCGAGAATCCGCCCTCGGCGGTCAGCGCGATCCGCGGCAGGCGCGCGGCATCCGCCGCGGCGAGGCGCTCGTAGGCCGCGGCCACCGAGCGCTCCGCGGCCACGACGTCGGGACGTCGCTCGAGCAGCTGCGAGGGCAAGCCGAGCGGAGGCGGCGCGAGGGCTGCCGGCAGGGCGCTGGCCGCATCCAGCTCGCCGCTCGGGTAGCGGCCGAGCAGCGTCTCCAGCGAAAGCAGGGCCGAGCGCAACGCGCCGCGGCTCTGCTGAGCGAGGGCTCGCGCGCCATCGGTCTGTCCCGCGGCGACGTCGACGTCGCCGCCGGGTTGCTCGCCCGCGTCGTAGTGCGCGCGCGTGATGCGCTCGACGCGTTCGCGCTGCACCAGCGAACGCTCGTCGACCTGGACACGCTGTCGCGCGGCGATCGCGAGGAACCAGGCCCGCGCCGTGGCGGCGGCGAGCGAATGGCGGGCACCGACGAGATCCGCGCGCGCCGCTTCGGCGTCGAGCTCCGCGGCGCGCTGCGTCTTCGACAGGCGCCCCCACACATCCGGCTCCCACGAGGCTTGCAGGCCGAGCTCGATGCGCGTCGCTTCGCCCTCGCCACTGTCGCCGCGACCCAGGTTGGCGAAGGCGGCGGCCACGGGCGTGAGGTCAGCGCCCGCGCGCTTTGCGAGGGCACGCGCGAGGTCCGCGCGCGAGCCGGCCAGCTCCAGATCGGAGTTGTGCTCGAGGGCCTCCGCGACCAGCGCGCTCAAGCGCTCGTCGCCGAAGCCGGCGATCCAACCGGCGTCGACGTCGCCGCGCTCGAGCGCTGGTGCGGATTCCGCTGGTACGGATCGGAAATGCTCGGACACGGCAAGCTGAGGCACCTCGCGCGCATTCCATGCCTCGCTCTTGCTCGCGCAAGCCGCGACCAGCAGCGAGGCGATCGCCGCGGCGAGATGCAGACCTCGCCGGCTCACGACTTCGGCTCCGCGGAACTCTCGCGCCGGGGCAGGACGCGGCGTGCGATCACCGGCCCTTCGCGCTGGGCCTTGGCGATGTTCTTCAACACAGCGGCGAGATCGCGCCGGCGCGCGGCCTGGATCAGCTTCGCCCACTGCCCGAACAACCACTTGCGCGCCGCGGGATCGTTGTAGAAGACCGCGAGGTAGCGACGGTTGTTCTTGCTCAGGTTCTCGATCATCTGCAAGAGCCGCGGGCTCTGCATGTGCTGCAACAGCGCGCGCCGCATCGACCAGGCCTGCTCGCCGAAGGCTCCGAGATCGCGCTCCGTGCGCAACGCCTTCAAAGTCGCCTCGGCCTCGGAGACGTCCGCATCGGTGATTCGCGGGATGGCGCGCCGGAAAGCGAGCTGCTCGAGCGTCGTGCTGATCTGGATCAGCTCCTCGACGTCCTCGACGTTCATGTCGGCGACTACCACGCCGCGGTGCGACTGATGGCGGACGAGCCCCTCGCCCTCGAGCTGGCACAGGGCCTCGCGCAGCGGGATCACGCTGATACCGAAGTCGCGCGCCAGAGCCGATTGCCGCAGAGTCGCGCCCGAGCGCAATCGCCCGTCGAAGATCGCGGAGCGCATCTGGTCGGCGACCTGCTGAGCCAGCGACTTGCGCGGCAGGGTACGGGCAACGGTCTGGGCAGGTCTCATACGTGATTTATTATATGTTATTGGCATCTCCGTGTCCTTGCCGGAGAAGGCTTCTCTCCGCCCGCCTCACCTCGCTCCTTCCTCGAGGAAAGGAATCTCCTCGATCCTGGATGGCTCACAGACGAGATTCGAGCAACTCGGTAGTTCCACTGAGCGATACCAGCGTTGTCGTAACGGAGCCCTGGTCGATCACGACACCCCTGACTCGCGCGCTATGCGCGCGAGTCAGGAGTGTCGTGATCGACCAGGGCTCCGTTACGACACAGCGTGGCCGCAATAACGGCAGACTTTCGCCGCGAGCTTGATCGTCTCCGCGCAGTGCGGACAGACCTTGGTCTCGCCTTGCCCGTCGCTCGCGGTCCCCAGCCGCGCCTGGTGCATCTCGATCAGCTCCTTGATCCGCCGCGCGTCGCTCTTCGTGTGACCGTGGCTCTCCAGCGGGTCCGATCCGCCGCTCGATTCGATGCGGATGTCCGACCACAGGATGCCGGTCGTGATATTGACGGTCGCGACGTTCCGCAAGCTCACGCTCTCTTCGTTGATGCTGAGCCAGGAGCGCTTGCGGCGCATCACCGTGCGCTCGTCGATGATCAGCCGCGTCGGGAACAGGCGGTTGCCGCTCGTCAGGCGGCTGGCGACGAATACTTCGGGCTCCATGGGTTCCAAGGTATCAGCCGGGCGGGCCGGCTCGTTACTCTGAGCTGCGATGAGAGCTCGACCTACGCTCATTCACTGCTTGCCCCGCCTCGCCTTGCTTTTCCTGCTCGCAGGCGCCTGTTCGGAGCCTGCTCATTACGTGCCAGGCGTCGTGTTGTCGCTCGCGGGGATGCAAGCCCTCTATGCCGGTGTGTCGAACCCGCCTGCGGAATACAGCCTCCGCAGTCAGGACATCCGCGGCGAGATGTTCGAGCTTTTCGACAAGGAATTCGTTCTCGGCGTCTTCCAGGTTCCCGGCAAGCCTGGAGTCCGAGAAGCCAGCACGATCCTGCAGGTACTGGCCCCGACTTCGCGGCTCAAGGTCGCGTGGACCATCGACGGAGCATCGGCCGAGACCTGGACATTCGATCGGCCGCCGGGCAACGGAAGCGCTTACCGGCCCCCTGTCCATGCAGCGACGATCTCCGTCGAGTTGCTGGAATTGGACGGGGTCGCCTGCTCGCGCAAGGCCGAGCTTCGGATTCGCTGATCGCCCTGCTGCGCATGGGAAGCCCGCGATCTCGGTGATGGTTATCTCAATTCCGGGGTCGAATCGCGGCGCGACGCGCGGAGCGGGTGCAAGGGCTGAAGAGCCTGCGTACTATCCGCACGCTGCATGAAACGTGTCGCTGGAATGTTCGCTGCCCTGCTCATGGTCCTGGCCTGGAACCAGGTCGGCGGAGTTCCGCTGTCGGTGTCGCCGAGACAGTCGACGACCGCGACGAGCGATGCGAAGTCCGATGAGTCCAAGAAACTCGAGGGGCCGGTTGGAAAGGCCCTGCTCGACAAGTTCGCCGGGGAACATCCCTTCACGGAGTTGACGATCCTGATCGCGACGCTTCCCGATCCGCGGGCTTCGCATCTCGACTGGGCCTTCGATTCGCATGTCGACGCCTTGCGGCGCGCCTTCGAGCGCGCGGGCTTCGTCCTCGATCGATTCGAGCTTCCGTGGTCCACGCCGGCCGCCGACGTTCCGAAGTTACCCGAGGTGCCCGGAGTGATGCTCTTCCGCGAAAAGGCCCGGGCTTCGAAGGACCTGGCGGAGCTCGATCCGCTGCACCGTCGCGTGTGGCTGGTCTATCTGGTCGGCGAGCTCTCGACCGAAGGCATCGACAAGAAGGCGTTGGAGAAAGCGTTGGAAGCGCGCCTCGCGCTCACTCGCGACTCGAAGGAACTCCTGATCGTCGGCCCGGTCTTCTCCGGCTCGTCGCCCTCGCTGCGAATCGCCTTGACGGACTCGCCCAATCTCGCCGGCACCGAGCGCGTCACCATCGTCAGCGGATCGGCGACCAGTCCCAACAACCGACCGCTGCTCAGCTTCGGAACGAAGCCCCAGGTCAGCTTCTCGACGACGGTGCACACTGACGACGCCCTGCTCGAGGTGCTGAAACAGAAGATTCTGCCGGACTTCGACCTGGCCCCCGGCGAGGTCGCGGTGTTCCAGGAATCGACGACGGACTACGGGCAGAGCAGCTTGCCTGAAAGCAAAGCGGAGCAGGAGCTCCAGGCCCCTGATGCCTTGGCGCGCGCCGCCGATGCAACTGTTCCCGTGGAGAGCGGCAGCGAATTCGTCGTGGTGCCCTTCCCGATGAGCCTCGCCTCGCTGCGCACGGCGTACTTCAAGACCAACAAGACGGTCGCCGCGCTCGCTGGGCCGGGCAACGTGGCCAGCGCCAGCGTCGTGCTCGATCTCGGGGCCGAGCCCGAGCGCGCCGAGACCACGGGCTCGAGCTCACTGCTGACGCCGGCCTCGATCGATCTCCTGATGGACGAGATGGCGCGCATGCTGGCTCAGCGCGGGATCCGCGCGGTGCTGCTGCTTGCGAGCGACGTGCGCGACAAGCTCTTCCTGGGCAGCGAGCTCAAGAAGCGTTTGCCCGATCTGCAGCTCTTCACCTTCGAAGGCAACGTGCTCTACCTGCGGCCGGAGTACAACCGCTGGCTGCGCGGGATGGTCGTGCTCTCGACCTACCCGCTGCTCCTGCGCGACGCATCCTGGCGCGCGCAATCGAGCACCACTTCGGAGCAGGTCCTGTTCTCCAATGAGGGCGCCGAAGGAACGTTCAACGCCGTCCTGGTGCAGCTCGGCGCCCAGGCGCTGCTGACCGATTATTGTCCGCCGCTGCGCGATGGCAGCGTCCAGCGAGGTGGACAGCCCGCGGGCGAGATCCCGCCGGTCTGGGTGAGCGCGGTCGGCGCGGGAACCATGCTGCCGATCGGCGCCTTCGCTTCGCAGGACGCGCAGACAGAGACTCTGCTGCCGGCGCGGTCGCTGGTGGCGCCGAGCAGCCCGCAGGGATCTTCGAAGGGGCGGCGCTTCCTGGTCGTCGCTTCGGTCTCGATCCTGTCCTTCCTGCTGCTGGGCAAGGTCGCCTGGCGGCGCTCGCGCCGAGTGAAGCGGCTGGGTCTGCGCGATCGGATCCTGGCCCTGGCCGTGCCCGATCCCAAGGCGTCCTGGGCGGAGCGCGACGCCTGTCTGCACCGCATCTCGCTCGCGATCCACCACGAGCTCTACGTCGCCCTGGTGTGCGTGGCGTTGATCGGCTTGATCCTGCCGCACGTCGTCCTGCTCGTCGCGAGTCCCGGACCGATGCGGGAATCGCCGATGCTGCCGGTGATCCTCGGCAGCCTCGCGGTGATCGCGGGACTGGTCGAGATGGGAATCAGCGCGGGCAATGCCTTGTCGACGGCGCTCGAGCACCGGGGATTCGCGTCCGGGCATCTGAGCGGCGAATGGTCCGCCGACGCGTCGGTGAGGAGCGCCTGGAAGCTCGAGATCGTCCTGCGCATCCTCGTCGGCCTACTGGGCTTGATCTACCTCGCGCTCCACGTCTGGTTGTGCGTGCAGATCTCGCTGAACGGCGCTCGTCCTGCGCAAGGCGATCCCACTTTGTTCCGGCTCTTCCTGCACCGCGCGATCGAGGTCGACCAGGGAATCTCTCCGCTGGTGCCCTTGTTCCTGATCGGGATCGCCGTGTTCGTGTGGTGCCAGTGGCACCTCCTGCGCATCCGCGGCCTGGCCCACGTCGAAGTCGGCGAGATCGCCTGGGCCGAGTCGTCGAGCGACCTGCGCACCTGGACCACGACGCTGCGCGAGCGACTGTTCCGCGTCGTGCCGGACGCAGCCGGGGTCGGCCTGCTGCTGGTGCTCGTCGTCGGATTCGCGTGGATGTTCCTGCAGGTCGAGCGCACGCTCGACGGGTTCGTGCAGTGCGCGCAGGGGCAGGTGCCGATCTTCGACTTCGTGCTCGCAACGGGACTCGTCGGCGCCCTGGCGGCTTCGACCTGGGCTACTTACCGGCTGATCTCGATCTGGAAAGCCTTCGCGGCCCTGCTGCGGCACAGCGGCAGCCTGCTGTTCCGATTGCCCTTCGCCGAGTTGCGCAAGACGCGCGGCGTGCGCGCGAGCATGGGCCTGTGGCCCGCGATGAAGCACACCGATTTCGTTTCGGTCGCGCGCGGCGCGTGGGAGCAGGTCACGGATCCGGGGCGCGAGACCGCGCAACGCTCGGGCTGGGCAGCGGAAACGCGGGCCTGGGCCTCGGCGCGCACGCGCGAGGATCCGCTGGAAGCTCCGCGCGGCACGGGACAGGCCCTGTCTTCCTGGATGCTGGCGAGCGCGGCGCCGGGCGAGGATTCCAAGCTCGCGACGGCCGCGCTCCAGCCCGAGCAGGAAGCGGCGGCGATCGAGTCGGTGCTCTATGTCGAGTGGATCCTCGGACACATCCGCCGCCTGTGCTTCTTCCTGCTGGTCTCGGTGGTGCTCACGACGCTGCTGATCTCGAGCTACCCCTTCCAACCCCAGGCCCTGTTCCAGACGATCTCGCTGTTCATCTTCGCCGGGGTGGTCGCCTGCATGGTGTGGGTGATCGGCTCGATGAACCGCAACGACATCTTGAGCCGCATGTCCGGCTCCACGCCGGGCGAGCTGACCTGGGATCGCACGCTCTACGCCAACCTCGCGCTGTACGGGATCGTCCCTGCAGTCACGCTGATCAGTTCTCAATTCCCCATGCTCCGCGAAACGCTTTTCAAGTGGGTCGATCCGCTGGTCAAGTTCGTCGTGAGCGCCTGAACTACTTTTTTAGGGAGATGCCCCATGGCCGGAGTCGATTCACGTTTCCACCACCCGATCATCTACGTCCGCGGTTACGCGATGACGCGCGGAGAGATGGACGACACGGCCGCCGATCCCTTCTGCGGCTTCAACCTGGGCTCGACGACCTACCGCGCGACGCCCAACAAGAGCGAGCCGGCGCGCAAGTTCATCTTCGAATCGCCGGTCGTGCGTCTGCAGTCCGACTTCGGGTACTCGGACGTATACGAGGACGGTGTCGACGTCATGGATCCGGACTGGGACAAGCCGCTGAAGCGCCGCTCGATCGTCATTTTCCGCTACTACGACCAGGCTTCGGCGCTGCTCGGCGACAAGAAGACACCGAACATCGAAGACTTCGCGAAACAGTTGAACGAGCTCGTGCTCAAGGTTCGCAAGCTGGTCGTCGCGAACCTGGAAAACGCAGTTTCCGCCGAGGAATTCCGCTGCTACCTGGTCGCCCACTCGATGGGCGGCCTGGTCTGCCGCGCCTTCCTGCAGAACCCGAAGCTGGGCAGCGCGGAAGCTCGCGCCTCGATCGACAAGGTCTTCACCTACGCCACGCCGCACAACGGGATCGAGATGGCGGGGATCAACGTGCCCGAGTGGATGAAGTTCGACGACATGTCGAACTTCAACCACGAGACGATGGCCGATTACTTGAACATCAAGGCCTTGTTCAAGAAGACCAAGCGCGTCGACTGGCTGCCCGAGGAATCCTTTCCCTCGAAGCGCTTCTTCTGCATGGTCGGCACCAACCGAAACGATTACGGAACCGCCGCGGGCTTGTCGCGCACCTTCGCGGGCCACGGCAGCGACGGTCTGGTCAAGATCGAGAACGCCTCGGTGTGGGGCGTGGACGCGAAGGGCAAATTCTCGGCGCCCTGCGCGACGGCTTACGCTTATCGATCGCACTCGGGCTTCTTCGGCATCGTCAACGGCGAGGACTCGTACCAGAACCTGGTCCGATTCCTGTTCGGCGACGTGCGCATCGACATCTGGCTCGAGATCGACAAGGTCGAGCTGCCCGACGAGCTGCGACCGCTCGCGAAGGAGGGCACGCCGGTCAACGCCCTCTACCAGTTCGAGGTCACCGCCTCGGCGCGTGGGAAGCGCTGGTACCTGACGCGGCGCGTCGCCGAGGAAGACTCGTCGGCTTGCCGCAGCCATGCGGACCTCGTCGATCCCGCAAAGCTGGACAAGCGTCGGATCTACTTGTCGACGATCTTCCTCGGCACGCGCTGGAAGGTGGACAAGGCCCGGCCGACCCTCGCCTACAGCTTGAAGCTCGGTGTGCGCGTCCCCGATTACGAAGTCGAACGTCGCTTCTGGCCGGATCGGCACTTCGAGGGCGGCTACCTGTTCCACGACGCCGTGATCATCGAGCTCATCCCGCCCGAGGCCGAGGGCGGCGATTGGGAGGTTCAATACGACTGGCAGAGCGACAACAACGGTCTCGCGACACAGCCCCTGCTCGCCAAGGAGCTGAAGACCGGCGCCGTGGAGCTAACCATCCCCTTCTCGAGCGAGAACCCGATGCGAAAAGAATCGCCCTCGATCCAGGGCAAGTTGCGCTTCGTGGCCTCTCTGTGGAACCAGGAGGAGTAGCTTCCCAGTTCGAATGCGGCGCCGGCTGCCTGCGAACCCGTTGTGGCTCCAGGCAGTCGCGCATACGATCCCGCCCCCGTCTGCTGGCGGCGCCCCACGTCCCATGAACCAGAAAGCAGAGACCGGCAACGGAGCGGGAGCAGCGGCGGATCCGCGCGCGGAGCGCGTGCGGGCCCTCGCGGCGCGCCTGAGCGATGCCTCCACGCCCGATGCCGTCGCCGCCGTCGCCGCGGCGGATGACGAGGTCGCGGTCGCGGCCTTGCAGAGCGTCGTGCCCACTCTCGCGCGGGCGGTGCTCGAGCAGCTGCCGGCCGCGCGGCGCCAGCGCCTGCTCGCGGCGGCGAGCCCGGAGAACCGACGCCAGTGGGCGGCGCCAGAGGGTTATCCCGAGAGCTCGATCGGCGCGCTGATGGAGCTTCCGATCGGCGTGTTCGGGCCGCAGATGACCGTGGCCCAGGCGACCGAGGAGCTGCGCGAGCTCGTCAAGCGCGCCTTCGTCACCTACTCCTTCGTCGTCGACACCGCCGGCAAGCTGCTCGGCGTGGTGACGTTCCGCGACCTCTTGTTCTCCTCGGGCGACAAGAAGCTCGAGCAGGTGATGCTGCTCGACCCCTTCTATCTGCGCGTCGACGAGCCGGTGGTCGACGCGATGAAGCGCGCGCTCAACCGCCATTACCCGGTCTATCCGGTGTGCGACGCGTCCGGCCGGCTGGTCGGGCTGATCCGGGGCCAGACCATGTTCGAGGCCCAGGCGATCGAGCTCAGCGCCCAGCCCGGCGTGATGGTCGGTGTCGAGAAGGAAGAGCGCCTGCGCACGCCACTGTGGCGCAGTCTGCGCTTCCGCCATCCCTGGCTGCAGCTCAACATCCTCACGGCCTTCCTCGCCGCGGGCGTGGTCGCGAGTTTCGCGGACACGATCGACCGCGTGGTGGTGCTCGCCGCCTTCCTGCCCGTGCTCGCGGGACAATCGGGCAACACCGGCAGTCAGGCCCTGGCGGTCACGCTGCGCGGGATGACTCTCGGCGAGGTCAAGCCCGGCGACAACCGCCGGCTGGTGCTCAAGGAAGCCGCCCTCGGTCTGCTCAACGGCGCGCTGGTCGGGATCACCGGCGGGCTGGGCATGTACTTCTACGCCTCGATGAAGGGCGCGCCCGACGCCCTGCTCCTGTCGACGATCGTGCTGGTCGCGATGACTTTCAGCTGCGTCGCGAGCGGGATCGCCGGAACGATCGTGCCGCTGACGCTCAAGCGACTCGGCGCCGATCCCGCCACCGCCTCGACGATTTTCCTGACCACCGCGACCGACGTCGTCAGCATGGGCATGCTCCTCGGCCTCGCCACCTGGCTCTTGAAAGTCACCGCCTAGCTCTGGTACCCGGTATTCCACCGCCATTTTTTACATTCGCGCGAATGTAAAAAATGGCGGTGGAATACCGGGTACCAGTCATCGCGGGCCGCGTTCGCCGAGGACGAGGTAGGGCTGGAACTGGACGGAGCGGCCCTTGAGGATGACGGGGTCGAGGGGGACGCATTGGAAGCTCGAGTCGACGGCGTCGCGGGTGGCGCTGCCGATCACGATCTGGCCGACGCGCGCGACCGAGGACTCCAGGCGGCTCGCGACGTTGACCGTGTCGCCGATCACGGTGTAGTCGCGCCGCTGCTGGGCGCCGACGTCGCCGACGATCACCGGGCCGGAGTTGATGCCGATGCGCAGGCCCAGGCGTTGGTCCGCCGGCCGCAAGGCGTTGAAAGCCTGGAGGCGGGCCATCATTCCGCGCGCCGCGCGCACCGCGCAGGCGGCGTGGTCGGGCTGGGCCAGGGGCGCGCCGAAGAAGGCCATGACCGCGTCGCCGATGAACTTGTCCAGGGTGCCGCCCTCGCGGAAGACTTCCTCGGTCATGAAGCCGAAGAGCTGGTTGAGCATCGCGGTGACCTCGCGCGGCGGCATGTTCTCGGCGATGCGCGTGAAGCCCGAGAGGTCGGCGAAGACCACGGTGACCTCGCGTTCCTCGGTCTCCATCACGCCGTCGTCGAGCTCGGTCGAGCGCACGATGCGCTCGATTACGCTCGGCGCGTGGTAGCGCGCCAGCCGCTCGCGCGCGCGGCGCTCGCGCTCGAGGTGGGCGCGCATCTGCGCCCGCTCGACCGCCGCCGCCGAGATCGCGGCCAGGATCGAGAGCACGCCGAGCTCGGTGGTCGAAAACGTCTCGCCGCTGGTCGAGCGGTCGACGTAGATCAAGCCGCTGACGATTCCCTTGTGGCACAGGGGCGCGCACATCGCCGAGCAGATGCCCAGCGAGACCACGCTCTCGGCCAGAGCGAAGCGCTGGTCGGAAGCCGTGTCGCGCACGAGCACCGACTGCTGCGAGCGCAGGGCCGCGTCGACGATGTTGCGGCTGATGCGCAGCGCGGTCAGCTTCGAGCCCGGCGCCGCGCGCTCGATGCGCGGAACGAGCTGCCCGCTCTCGCCGTCCTGCAGCAGCACGAAGCAGCGCTCGGCCGGAAGATGCTCGAAGACCAGCGCGACCAGCCGCTCCAGCGTTGCGTCGAGCTGGTCGTGCTCCATCAAGGCGTCGGTCGCGCCGTGCAGGATCTTCAAGACGCGCCGCGCGTCCTGGCGCCGCGCGGTCTGCTTCGCCGGAACCGGCCGAGCGGCCGGCGAACGTTTCCCGAGGAACTTCGGGATGACCAGGTTGGTGCTGACCAGATTGGTCTCCGGCGCTTCCTCGAGCACCTGGTCGACCAGCGCGTTGAAGTCGCGCATGTCCAGGCAGGCCTCGGCCTCGGCGTCCTCCGAGTCGATGATCGACGTCTCGCCCACCGCCTGGATCTCGCACACGAGCTCGAAGCCGCCGATGCGGATGCGCTCGCCGTCCGCCAGCTCGTGCTCGCTGATGGTCACGCCGTCGACCACCGTTCCGTTCGAGCTTTTCAAGTCGCGCAGGATCCAGCGATCGTGCTCGACGCGGATCAGCGCATGCTGGCGCGACACGTCGTTGCTCGGTAGGACCACGCCGCAGCCCTCCTTGCGCCCGATCGTCACGCCGACGGGCTCGACGCTGGTCGAGAGGGCCTTCTCGCCGATCTTGTAGCGCAGCGTCAGCGTTTGCAGCGCGGACTTCTTCACCAGCGATACTCCTTGCCCGGCACGCCGATCTCGAGGCCGGGGATGGCCAGGGCCTGGAGCTCGGCGACGATCTGCTCGCGGAAGCGGGGCTTGAGGTGCACGGCGACGAACGCCAGCTCGCGCTTCAGCTTGGCCCGCTCGAGCGCGAAGCTGCGCGGCGTGAGGTGCATGGAACGACGCGCGATCTCGTGCAGCTCGTCGGGAAACGAGGCTTCGAGGAACACGGCGGCGAGACCCGGGACTTTCTCGGCGATCTGCCACAGTCTTTCGGTCGGGCCCGTGTCGCCCGCGATCACCGCGCTCGCGCGAGCGGTCGACACGAGGAAGGCCAGGGTCGGCACGGTGTGGTCCACGCGGATCGGCAGCACGCGCAGGCCGCCGACGTCGACTTCGCGCTCGCTCTCGAGCTCGTGCATCACCATCGCGGGACCGACCTTGCGCTTCAAGATCTCGAGCCGCGGCCAGACCCGGTCGTTGAACACGTCCCCTTCCAGGCAGGCCAGGGTTTCCTTGCCCGCCCAGACCTCCAGCGGCGGCCCGTCCTGCGAGAGGGTGTTCTCGAGCAGGATCGGCAGGCTGGCGATGTGATCGGTGTGCGAATGGGTCAGCAGCACGTGGCGCACGCGCCGCTGAGCCTCGACTCCGCCGTGCAGTCCGACCGAGCCCGCGTCGATCGCCACCGAGTCCCCCACCAGGTAGGAAGTCGCGTACTGCATCGTTCCGTCGCCCGAAACGGCCGACGGAAGCAGCCGAACGCGCAGGTTTCCGCTGTCGACAGACATTCCGCTCATCTTACCCGCCGGGAGCGCGGGGATCGGAGCTCGAAAGTGGCGCCGCTCAGCGCGGGCGTTTCGCCTCTTCCAGGCACAGGACCGCCATCGCGGTCATGAACACGCGTCCTCCGGCGTGCTTCGCCCAGGCATCCTCCGGATTCCACGAGCCCTTGGCATCGCCGGTCTTCTGCTGGCTCTCCGTCAGCGCCTTGGTCACCGCCGTCTTCCAGGCTTCCCAGGACTTGCCGCCCGCCTGGGACATCGCGTGGGTGCCGTAGTACCAATAATAGATGTCGTTGTAGAGACCGGTCGCGTCCCACTCCGGAGGATGGGAGCTCAAGAGGTCGAGCTGCTTCTTGACCAGCGGGTACTTGCTGGCGCGCTTGTCGAGCAGGTAGCGCACGCGCAGCGAGATCGCGGTCATCGCCTCGCCCTTGTCGGTCGGAAACGTGTCGTTTTTCCCGGGCACGCGCGCCGAGGGCGAATCCTTCTCGTCGTAACCGGTCCGGCCGGTTTCCTGGTCGGTCACCGAGTCGATCCACCTCGTCGCTCCGTCGAAGCATGCCGGGTTGACGAGCAGACCGCCGTCGCGCGCCGAGGCCATGGCGAACACGCACCATCCGGTGACCGAGGTGTCGTTGGCTCCCGTCGGCGGCATGCTGTAGCGCCAGGCCCATTCGGGATTGCGCGCCGCCGCGATGAAATTGATCGCATTCTGCGCCGAGGCCTTCAGCGTCGGATCGCTCTCGAGCGCCTCGCACACCGCCAGCGTGGCGATCGCGTGGTTGTACATGAAACTGTTGCCGAGCTTCTCGCCGTACAGGCCGGAGCTTGCGTCCTGCCGCTGGACCAGCCACTGGGTCGCCTTGACGATCTGCTCCTTGTAGGGACCGTCGGTCGAGCTCGAGCCGCCGTTCTGGAAGGCGAGGATCGCGAGACCGGTCATCCCGACGTCGTGCGTGGCTTCACCCTTGCCATCGCACACGGCGCCCTTCTGGACCTGACCGCAGCTCGACATGAATCCGTCGCAGTCCCACGAGCCATTGCTGGACTGGTGGCACTTCAACCACTCCAGGCCGTCCTTCACCGGACCGGCGTCCTTGGCGGGCTTGGACGGGCCGGCATCCTTGGCGGGCTTCGATGGCGCGGCTCCGGGAGCGGGCTTCTTCCCCGCGGGTGTCTCCCCGTTCGCCGCCGGCACGGCGACCAGTGGCTTCCATTGGATCGACTTGGCGATCAAGCGCGTGCCCGCGTCGGGCGTGATCTCCAGCCAGGCATTGGCGGCCGCACTCGGCGCTGCTTCCGGTTGCTCATCGCCGGGGATGCGTTGGAAAAGCGTCATCCCTTCCATCTCGATCCGCGCGTAGCCCGGTTGCGCGTGGACGAGGATGCGCGCGCCGCCCTTCTTGAAGATCCCGCCGCCGACCGCGGCGTCCAGCTCGAACTTCGACACGTGGTATTCGAAGGGCCCGCTCGAGGGCTCCATCCCGCGGATCAGCACTCCCTCTCCATCTCCCTCGCGGGTGAGCAGGAACTCGATCTTGTACTGAGCTGGAATCAGGCCCGCGAACTTGAGCGGACAGATCGGGTGGCTCGGATCGAAGTCGCGGCCCTTCTCGGCCACGAGCGCGGGCAGCATCGATCGATAGGAAGCGAAATCCGTGCAAGCCTGGAAGGCCTCGAGCTCGCAAGCCATTTTCCGACGCAGGCAAGCCTGGTTCTCGCGGTTGGCTTCCGAGCCCGCCTTCGCGTAGGCGACCGTCAAGGCCCGTCGGATCGCCTGCGATTTCGAAACCGTCGCGATGTCGTTGCGCAGCGAAGCCGGCCAGGTCCCTTCCTTGTCGAGCAGCCGCGCCTCGTCCTCGCGCTGGCGCATCCGGTCGCTGGCTGCCTGGGGATCTTCGTTGGGCGCGCGCTGCACCGCCTGCGTCAACGCCGTCCCGACTTCCCAGCAGAAAAGGCGCAGGGCCTCTTCGTAGTCCGCCTTGGCCCGGGCCAGCTCGATGACGGTGAGCAGCTCCATCTGCGGCTTGCCCCCGCAGTCGACGGGTCTTGCGGGATCCGCGTTGGCGAGCACGGATTCCTGCTTGATTCCGCGCAGCGCTCGCCAGGCGATCGAATGCAGCCGGATCCGCGTGCCGCCTTCGGGCAGGACTTCGAGCAGGGGCTTCTCCGGCGCGGGAGTGCCGGCGCCTGCCGCGGCGGGCTCGGACGAGAGCAAGTCGAGCGTGCGTCCTTCGAGTTCGATTTTCACGAGCCCGTCCTGCACGCTGAACACCAGCGCGGCGCCGGGCTTGCCGGACAAGCGATTCGCAGAGACGGCGTCGAGGGATGCGAGCGTCAAGCGGAACTCGACCGGGCGACCTGCAGCATCGAGCACCTTGAACAGGACCGGCCCGCCAGCGGCCAGCTTCTCGATCACGAGTTCGAGCTTGTACTGCGGATGCCAGGGAATCGCCGACGCGGGAACCTGCAAGGCCGGCGGCGGCGCCTGAGCCTTGTCGTAAGCCGGGCTGAGCAACCCGCCAGCCGAGCGCACCCAGGCGGAGGCGCCGCTGCCCACGCTGGCGGCTTCGACGAGCGGCTTCCAGCTCGCGAGATCGCTGATGGCGCGGAAGGCCGTCAATTCCTTGGCATAGATGTCGCGCGCCTTGGAATCGCCGTTGCTCGACGCGGCGTCGAAGGCCTTCTTGTACGCGTCCTCCAGCGCGGCCTTGAGCGTGCGCTGCGAAGTCAACAGGACGACGTCGTTGGCGATCGAAGCCGGCCACTCGCCTTCGAGCTCGAGGACTTCCACTTCCCGCTCCATGCGCGCGGCGTCCTCGTTTACGGCGACGAGGTCGAATTTCGCAGGAATGATCAGCGGCGTGAGCCCGTGCCGCTTTTCGAGAATCAGCTTGTTCAGCCCGAGCCGCAGCGAAACTATTCCCTGCTCGTAGGTGGTCTTGGCCTTGGCGAGCTGCGTGTTCTCCGGCCCTCCGATCTGGATCAGCGGCCTGGCTGTCGCTTGCGCGGCCGCGGCAATCGAGCAAACCGCGAGCAGCAGGAATCGGCTGGGACTGAGCTTCATGCGGGACGAGTCGCTCGGTCCTCGCGGACCGTCGGAGGGAAATCCGGGCTGGCCGAGTAGACGTTGGCCGTCCCCGTGCTGTCAACGCGCGATGCGAAGTCGCGGCCCGCGCGGATCCGCTCGCGACTCCGCGGCGCCTACCAGGGGTTGCCGCTCAGGGATTTCGCCGAATGGTTTGTCACATGTCCCCCGACTCGCTGGGGGGGATACCATGCTGGTGTGGGATCGGATCACCTGTCGCACCGTGCGCCCGCTGGGAATCGCCTGCTCGGCAGCGCTCGCCGCGGCGGCGGAATGTGGCGAGGCGGAACATCCAGGGGAGGCTTCGACTCTTACCCAGTCGTGAAGCGTCGCATGAACACTTCGTGGCCCAAGGCCTGGATCGCGCTCCTGACAGCTCTCCCGCTGGCGGGTGAGCTGCACGCGCAGGTCCCCGTGTCGCTCTCGAAGGCCGTTGGGACTCCCTTCGTCGAGAACCGCGGCCAATGGTCCGATGACGTGCGCTTCACGGCGATCGGCGGCGGCTGGCGCGTGGCGATCGAGGATCGCGGCTGGCGGCTGGCCGTCGCGGGCGAGTCGGGCCGAGGCTGCGTGGTGCGCATGCAAGTGAAGGGCTGCGAGGGCAGCGTGCCGTTGGGCCTGGACGCGGGCGCCGCGCTCAGCAACTACTTCCTGGGCGAGCGCAGCGGAATCGGCGCGCGTTCCTTCGCGCGCGTGCGCTACCCCGGGCTCGTCCCCGGCGTGGATGTGCTGCTGCGCAGCGAAGCGGGCAGCTTGGAATACGACCTCGAGCTCGCGCCAGGAGCCGACCTCGACGCCCTGGTGTTCGAGATCGAAGGTGCGACCCTGGCCGAGATCGGTGCCGACGGTTCGCTGACGCTGGAGACTCCCCTCGGAGCCCTGCGCCAATCGCCCGCGCGCGCTTTCGAAATCGACGCCTCGGGAGCCGTGCACGACTGCGCCAGCGCTTTCGTGCGCCTCGATGACACGCACTTCGGTTTCACGGTGCCCGAGCGCCGCGCCGACGCGCGTCTGGTGATCGATCCGGCCTTGATCTGGTCGACGTACATCGGCGGCACCATCGCGCAGTCCGCGCACGCGATCGTCGACGCCCACGACGGCACGGCGGTGATCGCGGGCAACACCGAATCCGGCGATTTCCCGACGACTCCGGGCGTCTTCGACACGACCTTGAACGGCGCCAACGACGTGTTCGTGTCCGCGATCGATGGGCAGGGCGCGTTGCTCTGGTCCACGTTCCTCGGCGGACTGGCGGACGACTTCGTCGAAGCGATGGCGATCCATTCCAACGGCGCGGTGACGATCGCGGGGACGACCAGCTCGACGAATTTTCCGGTGACGGCCGGCGCGTTCGACACGAGCTTCGGCGGAGTCGCCGACGGCTTCGTCGCGCGACTCTCCGCGGCAGGCACGCTGCTCACCTGGTCGACGTTCCTCGGCGGCACGCAGCGCGACGAATTGCACGCCCTGGCGATCGACTCCGCCAATGGCGTGAGCGTGGGCGGCTGGACGCGCAGCGGCAATTATCCCGTGTCGTTCGGGGCCTACGACACGCAGCTCGCCCCCGGCGGCAGTTCGGACGCCTGCCTTTCCTACCTCCTGGCGGACGGCAGCGCCCTGAGCTGGTCGACTTTCCTGGGCGGCTCGTCGGTCGACGGCATCGCGGGCATTGCTCTAGCGCCCAGCGGCATCCTGGTCGGCGGCGCGACGCAATCGGTCGACTTCCCCTTCCTGACCGGCGTCTACCTCGGAGGCGAGGACGGATTCGTCGCCCGGTTCAATCCGGGGGCGACGCAGCTCCTGATGTCGGTCGCGATCGGCGGACCGGGCGACGATCACGTGCGCGCGGTCGCCAGCGACGCGAGCGACCA
The DNA here is from genome assembly GCA_035490315.1 of Planctomycetota bacterium. Lineage (GTDB taxonomy): Bacteria > Planctomycetota > UBA1135 > UBA1135 > JADJQU01. Next base: position 15,333 of record DATHET010000059.1, on the reverse strand, counting down.
CGCCTTCGCCGCGGGCCGCACCAACAGCAGCGGCATGCCCGTGACCGCCGGCGTGTTCGGTCCCTTGCACGGCGGACTCGACGACGGCTTCCTCGTGCAACTCGCGCCCAGCGGCGCGACCCTCGCTTCCACGTTCCTGGGCGGCACGGGGTCCGACGACGTCCTGGCGATGGTGCTCGGCAAGAGCGGCGATCTGTTCGCCGCGGGCTGGACGGATTCCGCGGACTTTCCCACCACGCCCGGAGCCTTCGACCGCGCACTGAACTCGGGCTCGCCCGGTCCTCCCGGCGACATCTTCGTGATCCGAGCGACGACGGACCTGGAGAAGCTCGGCTACTCGACTTTCTTCGGCGGCGCTGATGACGAGCGCGCCTTCTCGATCGCGGCCATCGACGCGGACACCGTTCTTTTCGCTGGCGAGACCGCGAGCTTCTTCTTTCCGACCACACCGGGCGCTCACCGCACGGTGCGCGGCGTCTCGGCGACGATGGAGGGATTCGCCTCGCGCCTGGATCTGCTCAAGCACCCGATCGAATTCGGGCTCGGCAAGCTGACTTCCTCGGGCGCCAGCCCGCTGATGCGCTCGCAGGGTTTCCCCAGCGTGGCCGACAACAACTTCCGCCTCGTCGTCGATTCAGCGATGCCCAACCAGACCGCGGTGGTCTTCGTCGGCGGCGCGAGCTGGAATCAGCCCTTCCTCGGCGGCACGCTCTACGTTCGTCCGCCGGTGAAACGCGTCGGCGTTCTTTCGCTGGACTTCGTGGGCTACGCGGAGCTGCCGTACACGCTGACCGCGCCGAAAATCGGCACGACGTTCTTTGCCCAGGCCTGGTTCCAGGATCCCGGCGACAGCCTGGGCTGCGGGATCAGCTCGGCGCTCGAAGTGCTCGTGTATCCCTGATCGATCAGGGACAGACAGCGTATTCGATCGCATCGGACAGCAGAGTCCCGATCGCGACCGAATCGCGGCCCCACCATTGGACCTGGATGTGCTGGCCGATGGTGTGCAGCGAGGCCGAGGGATTGCCGCCAGCCTGACCTGAGGCGAAGGCGTTCATGTCCATGCGGAAGACCGCGTCGCACACCGGTCCCGCGCTGCCGCCGATCGCGGTCACCAGCGGACCGCGACGGATTCCTGGCCCGGCGAGACACAGGGTCCCACCTTGGAAGGGCAGGGCCGCGGGTCCATTCGTGCCGTAGAGCAGGAGACCTTGCTTGCCAGCGCGCGCGCCGCTGGACTCGAGCACGAAACCGCTCGCGGCCGAGGCGCTGGGCGCTCCCTGAAAGGAAATCGCGGGCAGCGTGCCGCAGGAATTGAGCTTGGCCGTGCAGTAGGTGAACGCGCCCGAGTCGCAGGGCGTCGCCTGGTACGCGAGCGTCGCGGAGCTGCCCGTGTTGCCCTGCTCGTCGCGCGACACGACTCGGTAAGTGATCGTCCCGACGAGCTGGCCCGGGATCTCGGCGCGGAAGATCTGGCCGCCAGCCCAGCGCATCGGCAGGCTGCTGAAGGCTCCCCCATTGACCGCGTACTCGATCGAGGTCGGGTTCTCACCCGTCTGGTAGCTCGCGGCATTGTCGTACACCTGGGCCCGCACGATCGTCGCGGCCGCGCCAGCCGCCCGATCCGCCGCCTGCACGAGGTGGGGAATCCGCGGCGCGAAGCTGTCGGCCACTCCGCCCGCGTTGATCAACAGCTCGTTGGGCTGGTTCAAATCGTTCGCGACCAGGGCGTCGCTGTCGCCGTCGCCATCGACGTCGCAAAGGTCGGCTCCCCAGGAATGCGAGCTGGACGCGGGCAGCAGGACCGTCCCCGGAGCGAATGCGTAACCGCCCGCCGCGCCTGCATTGCGCTGGACGCGCTCCGAATAGGACAGCCTCGTCAAGAAAACGTCGATGTCGCCGTCGTTGTCGTAATCGAGGAAGTTGGCCTGACTCTCGCGCTGGCACGAATCGCCCACGTCCGAATACGTGAACTGTCCCGTGCCCTGGTTGGTGAAGATCGCGTCGCAGAAGTCGTCGATCCAGTTCATCCCGTAGATGTCGAGATCGCCGTCGTTGTCGAGATCGCCGAGCTCCTGCTCGTACTTGCCCGAGCCCATCACCCAGTTCGAGGGCAGGGCCACGGCTGTGATGTCGCGGAAAGCGAGCTGCCCACCCTGCTCGACGTCCAGGTTGCGGAAGATGCGCGGCGTGGTCGTCCGGTTCCCGTGCAGGATGTCGATGTCGTAGTCGCCGTCGAGATCGCCGAACTCGAGCGACATAGCCAGGGTGGCGATGTCCGCGCGCTGGCCGACCGTGTTCGTGGTCTGATCCTGCTGGGTTCCCTGGGCCCACAGGGCAGGCATGCCGTTGGAAATCTCCGTGCCCGAAAGCTGGAACCCGCTCGGATTGAACTCCTCGAAGACTCCGCTGCCGTCGTTCAGGAAAATGCGCGCGGGCACATTGCCGCCCGACAGGGCTCCGTACGTGCTCTGGAACAGGTCGCGGAAGCCGTCGCCATCGAGATCGGCGAAGGACGAGTCTCCGGACCAGTCGATGAATCCTCCGGCGGCGAGGGTCAAGCTCGAAGCGACGGACGACGAGCTCGAAGCATTGTTCACGCCGATGTTCCGGTAGCGGGTCGACGTCTGGTCCGTGAAGAACCCGGCCGTGCCGCCCTGGATCCCGCCCATGTTGATCCACCAGCGACAGGTCTGGTTGACGATCTGCGACGTGTTCGAGGTGAACACGTCCGCATCGCCGTCGTCGTCGATGTCGATGAAGTCCACGTCGCGGCTGTCGTCGATCAAGCTCGGGAGCTGCGTCGAAGTCCGATCCTGGAACACACCGAGCGTGCCGCCCTGAGCTCCGCCCATGTTGATCCACAGTCGGTTCTGATCGTTCCCGAAGTCGCCGCCGTCGGCAAAGATCGCGTCCCAGTCGCCGTCGAGATCGACGTCGGCGAAATCGAGCGACTCCGTGTAGGACGCGTTGAAAGGGGCGCCCTGCGGAACGAGCTGCGGTGCCAGCTGGAAGCTCTGAGCGGTCGCGCCGAGCGAGACGGTCAGGAAGGCCGCGAGGTAGGCGAGGATTCTCGAAGGAACGCCAGGTGCGCTAAGGGTTTCCACTGACTCGATGATAACGGCCGACCCCGGCATCGCCAGGGTCGGCCTGCGGGTCAGAGGCCCCTCACGGAGTGAAGGTCACCGCCAGGGCATCCGAGGAATTGAGTCGCTGCGGAGTCCCGGAATAGGCGAACTGGAAATACCAGGTCGAGCCGATGGTGAAGGGACTCCCGGGGCCGAGGTCCACGGCGCGGGCCAGCGTGCCCTGGCTCGAGATCGGCATTGCCGGCCCGAACCGACGAGCGATCGATCCGACGCAGAGGACCCCGCGCCAGTTGGTCACTGGGTTGAGTGTTTTCAAGCTCGCGGTCCTGCCGCAGAAAAGCAGGCCCAGCTGTCCGGGAGCTGCGCTCGAAAGCGTCATTGTCAAGGCATTGCCCGAGATGCTCGTCGAGCCCGTGAAACCGATCGCAGCGCTCGTCAGCACCTCGTTGACGCCTCCCCAGCAGTAATTGGTGGGAGCGGAGAATCCGAAGCGGCCGCTGTAGACGCGCGTGCTGCAGAAGCCGCTGTAATTGGAGGCCGTGGTGACCAGGAACTCCTCCTTGCCGTCTCCGTCGATGTCTCCGAGCGCCGAGACGTTTCGGCCGAGTCCCGGGGAGCCATCTTTTCCAACGAGGGTCTGCAGGACGGCGCCCGTGCGGCCGGAGAGTATCCTCGCATAACCGGGGCTTGGAGAGCCGATCAGCAGCTCGGGGAATCCGTCGCCGTCCATGTCGCCGATGCGCGAAAGGGAATAACCGAACCAGTCGTAGGGGCCGATGCCGCCCGCGGCATAAAGGATCGACAGCGTGGCACCCGAGATCACGCGCACGCCAAAGTCCAAGTCGCCTGCAACGAAATCGTCCGTCCCGTCGGAGTCCACATCCCCGAGCGCACGGACCTGTGCGCCATGCCCAGGCAAAGTCGCTTCACCGATCTGAGTCAGGCTGGCACCCGAGTAAGTGTGCACGGGAGGAAAGCTCTCGGGGAGGTAGGGTCGGAGGAAGTGCCCGATCGCCAGGTCGTCGACCCCATCGCCATCCAGATTGCCGACGTTCGCGATCGATCCGCCGAACCCGCGCCTGTTCCCCGGACCGTAGATCGTGGTCAGCAGATTTCCGCTCTGCCCCGAGAAGACCTGGACGTAGCCGTGCCCCGCAAAGGAAAACGTCCAATGGTCCCCGCCTCCCCATACCGAGGCCTGAGGGGCGCCGACCGCGAAGTCCGCCGTTCCATCCCCGTCGAAATCGGCGGTGCGCGCGACCGAATACCCGAACCGGTCGATCGAGGGGCCAGTTACGGTGTACAAGGGTTGGCCGGTCGCCAGCGAGAACACACGCACCGCCGCATCCGAGCCGGCCGCCAGGTCCTTGACTCCGTCCAGATCGACATCGCCGATCAGGGCCAGGCTGGATCCCAGTCGGACGGTCTGGGCATCTCCGACGAAGGTGTAGATCGGCAGCTGCGTGGCGCCCGAAAACACGCGGACCGTGCCGCCTCCTTCATAGGAAGCGGAGACCGCGAAATCGGCGATCCCGTCGCCATTCGCATCGCCCAGGGCTGCGAGCTGCAGACCGCTGTCTCCAGGCAAGTATTGTGGATGCTCGAAGAGCAGGTCCTGGGCTAGAGCGGTGGCGGGGAGCGTGCAGAGCAGGAATGCGAGCGCGAACGGCGAACGAAGCGGCGACATGAGTTCTTCCTTTCGGTGGATAGACGCAGGCGGGCCAGACGTGAGCGCGGAGTAAGGCAAGTTCCGATCCCGGGCCTCCGCGGCTGCCCCCAGGGCGCTCAGGGCGACACGGATGTGGTGAATCCGTAGCGGCGCGTGGCTTTACGGAAGCATCACGAAATCGCCCGCGCTGTAGGACCCGAGCGATTCGGCTGCAGCGCTTGATCGAAACTTCAAGCAGCGCCGCGACGGCGCTTGAGGCAACGAACTTGAGCTTGGGGAACAGGCCTCTCCGGTCCTGCCGCACCCAGCCAACCCTCGTCACCCAAGCATCCCCCATGAATCTCTCCACGAAACGACCCCTGGGACCGCGCTCCGCGCTCTCGTGCATCCAAGGCCTGACGGCCTCCCCTCTGACCTGGCTCGCCTGCGTCCTGCCCTGCGCGCAAGCCGTCGCGGACGCCGGCACCTTCACGCCAGGCAATGTCGTCGTCGTGCGCATCGGCGACGGAAACGCCCCCTTGAGCAACGCGGCGACCGCCGTGTTCCTCGATGAGTACACGCCCGCTGGAGCCTTGGTCCAGTCCGTGCCGCTGCCGACGACGGCCTCGGGCCTCAACAGCTCCTTCGCCAACAGCGGCACCGCGACATCGGAAGGCGCACTCACTCTTTCCGCGGACGGCCGCTACCTCCTGCTCGGCGGCTACGACGCGGCGCTCGGCACCACGGCGGTGGCAAGCTCCCCGACCACCAGCGTGCTGCGTGTCATCGCGCGCGTGGCCCTGGACTCGACCATCGACACCTCGACGACCACAACCAGCTTCAGCGGCAACAACATCCGCGGCGCGGCGAGCACCGATGGCAACGACCTGTGGGCCGTGGGCGCAGCGACCGGGGTCGTGCACAACACGCTCGGCGGCAGCGGCGCGGGCACCGTGGTCAGCTCGACTTTCACCAACATGCGCGTGGTCGACGTGTTCGACGGTCAGCTGTACGTCTCCTCGGCTTCGAGCACGCTGCGCATGGGCGCAGTGGGAACGGGAACGCCGACGACCGCCGGGAACACGATCATGGGACTGGCTGGCTTCCCGACCAGCGGCACCAGCCCCTACGGTTTCTTCTTCGCGGATCTCGACGCGGGCGTCGCGGGAGTCGACACCGTCTACGTCGCCGATGACGGCGCGGCGGGACTGCAGAAGTGGTCCTTGGTCGCCGGGACCTGGACGCTCAACGATGCCTTCGGCGGCTCGTCGGATGCCTATCGCGGTCTGACCGGAAGCGTCGGCGGCGGGGCGGTGACGCTGTTCGCGACGCGCAAGGGCGGCAGCGGCGGAAGCGGCGGCGGCGAGCTGGTCACGCTGATCGACACGGCGGGTTACAACGCCACCTACAGCAGCACGACTCCGACGCTGCTGGCCACGGCCTTGACGCAGACTTCGCTGCGAGGCGTGCAGATCGCTCCCGCGAGCTCGACGCCGACGGTGTACTGCACCGCCAAGGTCAACTCGCTCGGCTGCACGCCGACGATCGGCGCGACGGGCACGCCGAGCGCGACCGCGGGTTCCGGGTTCACGATCAGCGCCGGCAATGTGATCAACAACAAGCCCGGTCTCCTGATCTACTCGAACACGGGTCAGGCCGCCGTTCCCTTCGTGGGCGGCCTGCGCTGCATGAACGCTCCGGTGCGCCGCTCGAGCGCATTGAACTCGCTCGGCAATCCTCCGCCGAACGACTGCTCGGGCGTCTACTCGATCGACATGAACGCCTTCGCGGTCGGCGCGCTGGGGGGAATTCCCGCGGGCTACCTGAGCGTCCCGGGCACCGTGGTCGACGCGCAGTTCTGGGGACGCGACAACGGATTCGCGCCGCCGAACAACGCGACTCTGTCGGACGCGGTGGAATTCAGCGTCGGACCGTGACCCGAGGTGAATCTGTCAGCTCCGCGTTGACGATCACGCTGATCTGAGTGCTCCGAGGCCAGCTTCCGCGATGGAGGCTGGCCTCGATCGTTCGTGGCGTGGCACCCCACGAACGCGGCATTCGATATCGGGCTTCACTACGCGCCCAGGAACCAGTGGATGAAACCGCAGCGACCGCAGACGCAGCAGTCTGCCGTCAGGCTTGCCCACGCAAAATGGAAGAAGGACGCTCCTTTCGTGTGGAGCTGGCCCTGGCGCTCGAAGAATAGCTCGAACCCACACCCCAGGCAGGTGAGCTCTTTTCCGGTGCGCACGACGACCCGCTTGGGTTCTTCCTTCGAGAACAATCCCATGCTCAACCTCCCTGGAGTTCCGCGAGTATGTCGAGGATGCCGCGCCGTCCTGGCTATCCGCGCACCACAGGCGCCTGGTTGAGCAGGAGCCAGTAGAGCCCCAATTCCTGCACCGCGCGCGTGAAGCTCTCGATACTGACCGGCTTGACGATGTAGCTGTTCACGCCGAGCTGATAGCTCTGGATCACGTCCTGGTGCTCGCGCGAGGAGGTGAGCACGACGACAGGGATATCGCGCGTGCGCGGATCGCCTTTGATGCGGCGCAGCACCTCGAGGCCCTCGATTTTCGGAAGCTTGAGGTCGAGGAAAATGACCGCGGGCTTGTCGCCGATCGATCGGCCGGCATGCGCACCCTCGCAGAAGATGAAGTCGAGCGCTTCGGCGCCGTCGCGCGCGAGCGCGAGATGGTTGGCGAGGTTGGCCTTCATCAAGGCGCGCCTGGTCATCTCCATGTCTTGAGGGTCGTCTTCGACGAGGAGAATTTCGACGGGTAGTGCGGCGCTCATACGGAGGGTGCTCCTGCCAGGGTGAAGAAGAACGTAGCTCCATGGTCCGGCTCTGCCTCGGCCCACACACGGCCACCGTGGCGATGGATGATCCGCTGCACGATCGCCAGGCCCACGCCCGTGCCCTCGAACTCCTCGCTGCGGTGCAGGCGCTGGAATACACCGAAGAGCTTCTTGGAATAGCGCATGTCGAAGCCCGCTCCGTTGTCGCGCACGAAGAAAACGCGCTCGCCGGCCTGCTCGGTGCTGCCGATCGTCAGTGTGGGATGCTCGCGCTTCCCGGTGTATTTCAACGCGTTCGAGAGCAGGTTCGTCCAGACCTGCTTGAGCAGCGCGGGATCGCCCTGGCACGGCGGCAGGTCTCCCAGATCGATCTCGATCTCACGGCCCGTGCGCTCCGCCTGGAGACTAGTGAGCACCGCGCGCACGAGCATCTCGGTCTGCACGGTCTGCTTGGTCAGCGCCTGCCGGCCCAGGCGCGAGAACGACAGCAGATCGTCGATCAATCGGCCCATGAACTGCGCGCTGGCGCGAATCACGTTGAGCTGGCGCTGGCCTTCGGCGGGAAGCAGCGGTGCGAAGTCCTCCACCACGGCCTGGGCAAACCCGTCCACGGCGCGCAACGGGGCGCGCAGGTCGTGCGATATCGAGTAGGAGAATGCCTCGAGCTCCAGATTGGCGGCTTCGAGCTCGAGCGTGCGCATGGACACACGCTCTTCCAGCTCGACGTTGAGCTGCTGAACTTGTTCCTCGGCGGCCCTGCGCTGGATCGTGGCCCAGCAGCGCTCGACGACTTCCCTGACGATGGCGATTTCGGGCGGCTTCCAATCCCTGGGCATCGACTGGTGCACGGCCATCATCGCTCGAAGCACGCCGTCCTTGACCAGCGGGCAGGTGATGATCGCCTTGATGCCGATCGCGTTGAACATGTCCGCGCCACTGCCCGGAAGCAGTTCCCTGTCCACGTCGCGGATGATCAGTGTCTGACCGTGCTGGAGCGTGGCCACCGCTCGCGCGCCGAAGAGCGAGAGCCGGTAGCTGCCCACCGTGCTCGCGCAACCGTCGGTGTAGTCGTGCAGGATGTTGAACTTCTCGCCGTCCTTGTCCACATCCGCATACGCGCAGCGCGACGCTCCGAGGTGGCGGCCCAGCATCCGCGTCATCACGGACATGATCTGCCCGGGGTCGGCGAGCCTCCGCGTCGACTCGGCCAACTCGTTCAAGAAACGGAAGTGTTCCTCGCTGTCGCGGATGGCTTCTTCCGCACGCTTGCGCTCCGTGACGTCGCGGTAGTTGGTGACGATCGCTCCGACCGCGGGATCGTGGAGCAGATTGGTCGCCACGCCTTCCAACCACAGCCAGCGGCCGTCCTTGTGCTGGCGCCGCCAGAGCACGGGCACCGGCTGACCAGGATGGGCCACCAGCCGCTGGACGTACCCGTCCAGGAGCGGCAGATCGTCCGGGTGTGTGTTCTCCGTCCCGTTGCGGCCGATCAATTCCTCGGGTGTGAAGCCCTCGACGGACTGCACGGCTGGACTCATGTAGAGGATCCTGTTTTCCGCATCGACCAGGGCGATGCTGTCGGCACTGTGCTCGAGGATCGCGCGTGAGCGGCGTTCGCTGTGGCTCAGCGACTCGTTGGCGTGAACCAATTCAGCCGTGCGGGCAGCAACTCGCGCTTCGAGCTGGTCGTTCGTCCCGCGCAACGCCGCTTCGGCCTGCTGTCGCCCGGCGAAGTCGCGCCGTACGGCGAACATCGAGAGCCACACCAGGGCGAAGGCCAGGACTCCGCCCACGAGGATGATCGTCTGCGTGACGGCTGCGCTGCGGCTCGACTGCGAATCGCGGCTCACCAACAGGTCTAGCTCCGCAGCCTTCATTTCCGACAGCAGCTGACGGATCTGGTCGTGCAACTGTTTTCCACTGCCGTCCGCGATGGCATTCCGCGCCGCCGCAAACCCATCATTGCGCCGCTGCTCGATGGCACTACCCGCGACCTCCATCCGGGTGGCGATCAGCGGCGTGAGCGTCGAGAGCCGCTGCTGCTGAGCCGGATTGTCGCTCGTCGCTTCCCGCAGCCAGCGCAATTCGTCTTCGCTGGTCCCGAGCGCGCGCTGATATGGATCGAGAAAGCTCTCGTCCCCCGTGATGATGTAGCCGCGGGCCCCCGTCTCGGCATCCGTCGCCGTCGAGAGCAGCGACTCCAGATGGGCGATGACCTCATTGGAGTGTCTGCTCATCTCGGCATCCGTGCGCAGCTTCATCACGCTGAGCCACGCCCCCACCGCGATCAGGCCAAGGACCGTCAGCGCAAAACCGAAGCTGCCCTGCACCCTGCGCAGGATCGCAGACAACTTGGGATCGGATTGCGCCTGCTCTCCACCTCGCCGCGCCCGGTGCAGTTGTTCGCTGACCAGTGTGATCAGCACACCGGTGAGGAGCAGCACCAGCCATTGCACGAGGTCCAGCGGTCGCCCGAAGGCGAAACTCTGGAAGGGAGGCATGACGTAGTACGCGGTCGTCAAGGCGACCACGACGGTCGAGAGCAGTCCCGGCCCGAGCCCGCCGACGTAGGCGCTGAGAATCATCGGGATCACGAACAGGATCAGCCCTGGCCGTCCCTCCAACCACTCCGTCAAGGCCATCCTCAAGGCCAGCATCGCCAGCGGCAGGATCACGGCCAGCGCGTAGGCCATCCACCGGCCGGTGTGGCGCGCAGCTCCAGCGGACCTTTCGGGTCGCGCGTTGGCTGGAACAGGTGAGGGAGCTGGTTTGGCGTCCATCGTGCACCTCGAGCGACTGGCGAGACCCGAAGAGAAAGCGGCGTAGCGAGTCAGGCATCGACGCCGCGAACACGTTTGCGGCTTCCTGCTCGTCGCGTCGAGAGGCGGAGTGCCGCCGCAGCGCATCGATGCGCGAGCGTTTGGGCGCGCCCGCGTGGCCTGCATGGAAGCACAATTCGGCCTCACCCGCTCCACAATAAGGGCAGTATTCCTCCGATCAGAACCGGGCCTGTTCGCGTGAGAACCCCGCTTTCCCCCGATCGGAGCGAACCGCGCGCTTCACGGCGATGCCGATTCATGGCTGCCTGCGAGCAGCATCCTCAGCCGGCAGCCCCGATGGGCTACGATGCGGCCCTGCTTCGCGTGATCCTGGGTGGAAACCACTCGCCTGTTCACGGCGAGCGTACATTTCCAGATCCTCCGCGCGCGCGGTCCACCCATGGCGACAACTTTGCGCGTGCTGATCCTGGAAGACTCGGAAACCGATGCATTCCTGCTGCTGCGCGAGCTCGGACGCGGCGACTACGAAGTGATCCATCGCCGGGTGCAGACCGCGGCCGAAATGCGCGACGCCTTGACGAGCGCGGAATGGGACATCGTCTTGAGCGACTACAACATGCCCGGGTTCACGGCCATGGACGCGCTCGAAGTTCTGCGTGCCGATGGCGCGGACATCCCGTTCATCATCTCGTCGGGAACGGTCGCCGAGGACGCGGCGGTCGAGGCGCTGAAAGCCGGAGCCCACGACTTCATGCCGAAGAACCGTCTGGCTCGGCTGCTGCCGGCGATTGCACGCGAGCTTCGCGAAGCGAGCCATCGCCGAAAACAGCGGCAGGTCGAGCAGGCTCTCCAGAGCGCGGAAGCCAAGTACCGCAGGATCGTCGAGACTTCGCAGGAAGGCATCTGGGAAATCGACTTGGCGGGCCGGACCACCTACGCCAACAGCCGCATGGCCGACATGCTGGGCACGACGATCGAGGCTCTGGAAAGCGGGTCGCTTTTCTCTTTCGTCGACGAGGGATGGAAGGAGCAGGCGCTCGAGACGCTGGCCAGCCTGCGCAACGGACTCAATCAGCAGTTGCAACTCAAGCTCCGGCGGCAGGACGAGAAGCAGCTCTGGGCCGCGCTCACCGCCAGCCCCGTTCGCGACGAGTCCGGAGTCGTGATCGGCGTCCTCGCGATGGTTTCGGACGTCACGGAAAGCCGCGAGCTCCAAGAACGATTGATGGTGTCGGATCGGATGGCTTCGATCGGCATGCTCGCCGCCGGAGTCGCGCACGAGATCAACAATCCGCTGATGGCCGTGCTGGCCAATCTGGAGTCCGCGCTCAGGGTCGCGACTCCCCTCGCGACGAAAGCCACGGAAGATCGAGTGGAACGCGAGGGTCTGACCGTCGCTCTCGAAGCCGCCGAGCGCGTCCGCGACATCGTGCGCGATCTGAAAGTGTTCTCGCACCCCGAAGCGGATCAGCGTCACCTCGTGTCCGTGCAGCGGGTCTTGGATTCGTCGCTGCGCCTGGCTTTCCCGGCGATCCGCTACCGGGCCAAGCTCGTGAAGGACTTTTCCCCCCTGCCTCCCGTCGAGGCCTCCGAATCCCGACTGGGTCAGGTGTTCCTGAACCTGCTGCTCAATGCCGCGCAATCGATCGAGGAGGGACATCCCGACTCGAACGAAATCCGGGTGAGCACGCGCGTCGGCGACAACGGACAGGCGGTGGTGGAGATCCGGGACAGCGGCTGCGGGATGTCGCGCGATGTCGTGAATCGCCTCTTCACGCCCTTCTTCACGACCAAGCCTGCCGGAGTCGGAACCGGCCTGGGCTTGTCGATCTGCCATCGCATCGTGACCTCCTTGCGCGGCGTGATCGCCGTCGAAAGTCAGCCTGGCCTGGGCACGACGTTCCGGATCTCCTTGCCCGCCGCGAATCCGCGTCTGACCACGGTCCCCGCGGCCCTGCCGGCTGCGCGTTCCGCGACGCGGCGAGGTCGCATCCTGGTCGTCGACGACGAGGAAGTGCTCGGGAACGCCGTGCGCAGGATGCTCGCTTCGGAGCATGAGGTCACCGTGGCCACGGGAGCGGGGCAGGCGCTGGCCCTGGTGAAGGCCGATGGCAATTTCGACGTGATCCTGTGCGACATCATGATGCCGGTCATGACCGGCATCGATCTGCACGCCGAGCTCGCCCTGCTTGGACCCGAGTATTCGGATCGCGTCATTTTCATGACCGGCGGTGCGTGCACGCGCGCCGCGAGTGACTTCCTCACCCGCGTCTCCAACGAAATCCTGGAGAAGCCCTTCGCGACCGAACTGCTGCGGAACACCGTGAATCGCCGGCTGCATTGAGCGGGCGAGCGAGCGGCCGAATCAACCCGACTTCTTCAACCGGTACGAAGGGTGCATCAACCCCGTCGCCGGGAAGAGCTCGTGCTGCACGTACTCGAAGCCGAGCTTCTTGATCACGCGCTCGGAGGCGTGATTGTTGGGATGGTGACCGACGAACAGCTCGCGCGCGCCGAGTTTCTCGAGCGCGTATTGCACGACTCCGCGAGCCGCCTCGGCCGCGTAGCCCTGCCGCCAGTGCTCGAAGCGGATGTGGCAGCCGAGCTCGAGCACGTCCTTGCTGCCCTGGTACGGCCGCAAGCCGCAGCAGCCGACGTGCAAGTCGTCGGAGAGGCGGAACACGGGCCAGTGCTGCACCCCCTGCGCGCGGTCCGCTTCGATCTCGGCGCAGAGCCGCTCGCGGATCTGAGCTTGCGTGAAAGGACCGCCGATCAGGGCTGTGACCCGCTCGTCGCCCCACAGGCCGTAGGCCAGCTCGAGGTCACCGTCCCACCAAGGCCGCATGCCGAGCCGCTCGGTCCTGATGAAGTAGTTGGCGGAGAATTTCACTCGAGCTGCTTGGCGGGGCGCGGATACTCGGCGCACACCCGCGGCGTGTCAATCGACAGCTCTGCCGAAGCAGGGCAACGTCCGTGGCCCTCATGACCGCTCGATGACGGATTTCAGTGCAAGACCACGGGTCATCGGGAAGCGCCAGGAAGCGAATGCGCTACCTTCGAAGCGCCAGGCCCACGCCTGCGGCAAGCGCGCACGCGACAACTCCTCCCTGATTCCCCCATGGCTCGAAGCATTCGATTCGCTCTCCTGCTGGCCGTTCCGGTCATTGCCTGGCTCGCACTCTCGGCATGCAGCTCGCTCGAGCAGGTGAGCGCGGCGGAGTTCGAAAGGGCCCTGGAGCGAGGGGATCAAGCCGAAACCGTCCACGCCTACTCGCCGATCGGAGTCACGGCGCAGCGAGCGTACATCGAGCACTGGTCGTTGCTGCCGATCCTGGGTGAGCGCACGAGCGTCTTGTGGACACCCGTCGCGGGTCTGCGCCCCGAAGTGCTGGCGAAGTTGCGCGCGAGCCGCTGATCCGAGGGTCCGCGCGCAGCCAGCGTCACGTGGCTGGATCCCGACGGCTCGCGCCCAAGTGATTCGCGGCGAAGAGGATTCGAGCCGCGCTGCCAATCGAGGTCGGGGGCTCACCCCAAACTGGGTGAACTCGTCCAGAAGCAGTGGGCCGGCTCGGGAATCGCCGTGGCTTCTCTGCCAGGCGCGCTTGACCCTGGCACGGCGCGGTCGGACGACTCAGTCCCCCACTCGCACGCGATCTGCTGTCGAGAGATCCGTGAGGGCGACGACCTCAGTCTCCACGCTTCGGACAGCCTTCTCGCGGGCGCCTGAGCACGGAATGTCCGCGGAGTCGCATCGCGAGGACGCTAGCCGCGGGATTCAGGACGCAGGGTCGAGGGCGAGATCCGTGTCCCAGTCACGCTTGGAACTCGCCGGAAGTTCCTTGCTCGCGAATCGAATCGAGACTCGCCAGGCGCTGCTCGCCCGGCATGACGACTCGAGGATCCAGCTTCCCGTCTTCCACGCCGTCGGCCAGATCCGCTTCGAGGATCTTCGCCTTCAGCGCTTCCAGCTCGAGCACCCCGGCCTGCAGACAGGCTTCAGCCAGCGCGCGAGATAGCACAGCGACCCGACCCAGGTTCCGTTCCAGCTCGTCGATTCGAGCCGCCTGAGCGGACACGTCTCTTTCGGTCAGCAGGCGATGCTGGCGCTGGATGTCCAGTCGCTGTTCGACCTGGTCGAGCTCGATGGCCGTGAACCAATCGTTGAACAGGTAGCGTGTCAGTCCCATCGGTCTTGTTTCCTTCTTGCGCCCGCTTTTGCAGCGGGGCGCGGTCAATCGCAATCGTACGCAACCCGACGCACGGCATTCACTCCGAGCAGGTCGAGCGTAGCCCGCGACACGCTCGGAGGAGCGAGGACGCGTGAACCGCGTGGCATTCCAACGACCGGTCGCGGAGTTGCCGGAATGGAAAATCATCCATAAAGATGCACATCGTCGGCGCAATGTCGACGGATGCAACTAGAGTGATTTCGTTGCCTCTACAGGTTCGCTCGTCAGCGCTCTGGAGCTGGACCCTTCCGTTCGTTCTCGCCATCGCGTCCTGTGCCCTCTTCGTGCTCTTCGACAAGAGCGGTCAGGAAGCGCGCTGGCTCGGGGAGGAGCAGGTCTTGCGCTCCCAGGTCTTGCTGTTCGAAGAGCTGGTCGCGCCACAGCTCGAGCACCCAGAGCCCGCCGCGATCCAGGCCCAGGTCCAGCGCGTCGGGAAGGCAACCGGCGTTCGCTTCACACTGATCCGGGAGGACGGAACCGTGCTGGCGGATTCCGAGGCCGATCCCGTCACGATGGACAACCATGGAACGCGCGCCGAAGTCCTCGCGGCTTCGACGGCAGAGTTCGGTACCTCGCGGAGGGTCAGCCGGACGCTCGGCGCCGAGTTCCTCTATGTCGCAAGAGCGATCAGGCGCGACGGCGTGCTGTTGGGCTGGATCCGAGCCTCGGTGCGATCGGCGGAGATCCGAGGCAGCCTGTCGATGCAGCAGTGGTTGCTTGGAATCCTCGCAGCCGTGGCGGGTTCGCTGGCCGTCGTCCTCGGAGTCAGACGCCTCCAGATGTCGATC
>DATHET010000058.1:0-2204 GCA_035490315.1 Planctomycetota bacterium | reverse complement strand
CGAGACGCTCTACTACGATCGGATGGCCCGCACTTCGCGCTGGATCGCCAAGGCGACCCTGGCGGTCGACACGCTGGAGACCAAGTGGAAGTTCGAGCCGGAAGCCGCCGACTTTCCCAAGGACACCGAGACGATGGCCTGGTTTCTCGAACGGGCGACCTCTCCCTCGCGATCCATCCCCGGGACCGGCCCCCTGACCTACCTGCGGCTGCTGCTCGATGCCGAGCAGATGAGCCGCCTCTCCCGCGAAGGGCATACCTTCACGCACGGTGATGAAGCCGCGCTCGAGCGCGCCAGCTTCCGGCTGCAGTGCCTGCTCTGGTCGCACCCGATGTGTTTTACGTTCTAGTCCCGGGAGAGGGCGCGTGCCCTCTCCCCCCACCAGGCAAAGCCCTGAGGATTGATCGCTTCGATCAAGAAAGCGTGAATTTCTACGCGATTGGCTCGTCAGCTGGGCATGGGCGAAGCCAGTGCATCGAGATGGGCAGGCGAGACGTTTGGCGGAGCTGCGCTCGGTGACATTCGTCGAGTGCGACGGTTGGTCTCGATGGCAGCAGCTGCAGCGTGCCAGCCGGCGGGGACTGTGTGCGGCACGTTCGACACGGCTGCCCGACGTGAGGGGGCGTTCCGCCTGCTTGAGAATGGGGAAATACGCACCGAGGCCATCGCAGGTGCGATGTTCGAGGCCACCGCGCGGCGCGCGGGGGCCAGTAGACGCGTGCTGGTCGCTGTTGATTGGTCCAGCTTGACGCTAGCCGACCGCGCTCGGCGCCGTGAGATCGGCAGGATCGGAAGCACACGAATGCCTTGCCGCGGGCTGCATGTTCAAAGCGCGTTGGCGATGGATGAGAAAGGAGCGGCGCTCGGACTTCTGGACCAGCGTTGGTGGTCCTGGAACGACGCAGCTGGCGGTGGCCGCAATCGGAAGTGTCACGGTCGAAGCTACTTGAAGAGAACGACTCGTCACTGGGTGGACGGACTCGACGAGATGCAGCAGCGGCTCGGCGGTCGCGCCCGCGCTTGGTACCAGCTTGATCGTGGAGCCGACTGTTGGCCGCTCTTGCGCATGGCTGTGGAAGAAAAGCTGTTGCTTACGGTGCGATCGCGATGCGACCGCAGACTCCTCGATGTGAAGGGGAAGCGCCGCTTTCTCGATTCTACGTTGCGCAGAGCACCTGAACTCGGTCGCTTCGAGCTGGAGCTACCGGCCCGAGGAACCAAGCCGTCGCGCATGACGACGCTCGTGGTCCGCGCCGCGCGGGTGCCGATATTCGTCCGCGTGGCCTCGAAACGACGCGAGGTCATCGAGATGAACGCGGTCCTCGTTGAAGAGCCGAGAGGCGCGGGTGACAGACTCTCTTGGCAGTTGTTGACCACCCACCCCATCAAGACCTTTGCGCATGCGAAGGCCGTCGCCGACGCCTACACGACTCGCTGGCGCGTCGAAGACTTCCATCGGACTTGGAAGCGGGGCTTGTGCAACGTGGAAAAAACGCAGCTCCAGTCGCGGGCCGCGATCACCAAGTGGGCTACCATCCTCGCCGCTGTGGCTGCACGTGCTGTACGGCTCGCGAATCTCTACCGGACCGCTCCGACCCAGCCCGCGGAGACCGAGTTCACCGAGGACGAGCTAGATGCGCTCTTCCTCCTGCGTCGCCAAAAACGCGACAAAACCGCACGGTTCACCGTCGCCGAGATCATCGCTCTGATCGCGGAGAACGGTGGCTGGAGCAAGTACTCCCCGAAGAATCCAGGTCCAACCGTCCTCGGGCGAGGACTCGAACGAATGACCATCTTCGCCGAGGCCATTGCCGCGCTCAGGGAAATGCGATGAAGCCTCAGGGCAAAGCCGGGCGGGGCCCCCCATACCCCGGGTCGCTCCGCTGCGCTTCGCTCCGGTTCAGTTGGAGACGTTCAGCAGAAAACGCCCGGGGCCGGAGCTTGCCGGCGCGTCCCGGCCGCGAGTAGAGTCCGCCGCTGGTGCTCGCGATCCGGCGGGCGCAGCCTTCCCGATCCGCAGCGCGGCTTCCACATACGCCGATGAGCCCCGTAGTCCAGGAATGGCTGAACGTGGTCGTTCGCTGGGCTCACGTGATCGCGGCGATCATGTGGATCGGCGACTCCTTCCTCTTCATGTGGCTGGACAGCCAGCTCCGCAAACCAGAGCGCGCCCCACCGGGGGACGTGGTGGGGGCGCTGTGGAT
>DATHET010000057.1:0-24300 GCA_035490315.1 Planctomycetota bacterium | reverse complement strand
GGTCGACGCCAACATCCTGATCTTCGAGCGCATCCGCGAGGAGCAGGATCGAGGCAAGACTCCAGCCGTCGCTTCCGAAGCGGGTTTCATGAACGCCCTCTCGGCGATCATCGACGGCAACGTCACGACGGTGCTCGCCGGCATCATCCTCTACTTCCTGGGCACCGGCCCGATCCGCGGCTTCGCGGTGACGCTGATCATCGGCGTGATGACCTCGATGTTCGCCGCGCTGGTGATCGTGCGTCTCCTGATCCAGTTGCACGTCCAGCGCAATCCCGACCAACCGTTCCGCATGGGGCGCTGGTTCGCCGACGCGAACTACCGCGTGCTCGCGCAGACGAAGCTGGCCTTCGGTCTGTCGGCTGTCTTGATCCTCGGCGGCCTCGGTTGGTTCGTGAAGCTCGACCCGCACGAGAAATACGGCATCGACTTCCTGGGCGGAGCCACGGTCAAGGTCCGCACCGAGTCGCCGCAGCGAGTCGAATCGATGCGCGAGCTGGTCTCCGCGATCCCAGGGGACATCGGCGAATCCGCTTCGGTCTCGGCCTTGCCGGGCTCGCGAGTCGGCGACGACACGTTCACGGACTTCCGCGTCAGCTTCAAGCACCAGAGCGACAGCCAGCCGGCAGATGACGGCGAGCAGAGCTTTCGCGCGGAAATCCAGCGCGGTCTGGCCTCGGTGATCCAACAAGGACCGATCGAGCTCGCGATCCATCCCGAGGCGGAAGCGAGCACGATCGAGGGCCGTCTGTACCTGGAGCAGGAGCATGCGGCCGAGGATGTCCGAACCTGCCTGACCGGCGCCGGCATGCGCGAGCTGCGTGTCGAGGCGGCGGCCCAGATGCCGAACGTGCTCGAGTTCCACGGGCAAGCCGCGCCCGACGCCAGCGTGCTCGATCTGAAAACTCGCATGCGCGTGGCGCTCGAGCACCAGCAGGACTCCGCGGGCCGCGCCTTCGCCCTCGCGGAACCGATCCCCGAAACCAGTCTCGTCGGAGGTCAAGCCGTCACGGATCTGCGCGACTCGGCGCTCAAGGCCCTGCTCTTGAGCATGTTCGTCACCGTGCTCTACATCCGCGTGCGCTTCTCGGAATACAGCTATGGGATCGCGGCCGTGGTGGCACTCCTGCACGACATCCTGCTGACGATCGGCGTGGTCGCGCTGCTCGTGTCCTTCCCCTTCATCCACGTCGAGTTCGACATGTCCTTGATCGCGGTCTTCTTGACCATCATCGGCTATTCGATCAACGACACGATCGTGGTCTTCGACCGCATCCGGGAGAACCGCTTGAAGTCGCAAGGCTCACTGGAAGAGATCGTCAATCGATCGATCAACGAGACCTTCTCGCGCACGGTGATCACGTCGACCTCGATGGCGACGATCCTGATCGTCTTCATGTTCAACGTGGGGACCGGCAACATCCTGGAGAGCTTCTCCTTCGTGATGGCCTTCGGAATCTTCGCCGGCACCTTCTCGTCGATCTACATCGCGTCGCCGATCTTCATTTGGCTGGAGAAGCGGCAGTTGAAGAATCGGACGGACGACGCGGGACCGGCCGAGGCGCTCGAACTCACGGGGAAGGAGGAACTGAGCTGACCCACGGCGAGATTCGAGCATGGGCAGGGCAGGTTTTGGGCCGACCGGGACGGCGATCGCTAGGATCTCATCCTGTGCGAAACCCCGGGCGCATATTGCTCGTCTGCTTGGGAGCCAGCATCGGAGTGCTCCTCTGGTGGAGCATGCGGCAGAAGGTGGATTCGACGGACATCGCAGCGATTGGTTCCGTCGCGCCCGAAACTCCAGCACTGCAGGTTGCCCGATCGGAAAGGATCGTGGCGCCCGAAATGGCGGAGCGATCTGCCATCGAGCCCGCCATCGCCCCAAGCCCGCCAGCACCGGTCTCGGAAGTTCGCACGACGATCCTCGCACGCGCCGTCGTGCTCGGCACTGCCGATCCGATCGACGGCATCGGCCTCCAAGTCTCCAAGCCGTATCGAGCTCGCAAGGACACACGCCCGAAGGCCACGTTCCCCAAGAGCGCGGTCGTGCGCACTGACGCCCAGGGACGCGCAAGCTTCGATGTCGAACCGGGCAAGCCACTCGCAGTTTTCCTAGTCCAGCCCGAGTGGCCCGAGCAGGAACTTGCCTGGGATGTTCCGCCGCTCGCGAGCGGTGAGCAACGCGAAGTGCTGTTGGAGCTGCGCACCCAGTACGAGAACACCTTCTGGGGTCGAATCGTGGACGCCGAGTCGCACCTGCCGCTGAGCGGCGCAACAGTGCAGGTGACGCGCAGTGGAGGCGCTGGAATTCCTGGCAATGTCCACACCACCCACGAGACTCGTCCTTCGGCAGCCGAAGTCGACGAGGACGGTCGCTTCAAGATCACGTGGCCGAGCGAGGTGGACGATGCTCCATTCACTCGGCTCAAAAACAACGGCGTGTGCGAGGTCTGCGTCCACAAGTCAGGGTTCGGATTGAAGCTCGCCGAGCTCGAAGCTGGGCACGAGAGCGCGGAACGCGCGCTGCAGATCGAGTTGGATCGATCGGCGAGCGTCGAATTCAGCCTCGGGTGCCCTGACCGCGACAGGCTCAAGGGACTGCGCGCGCGGCTCTCGAGTTTCACGCAGGCGATGCATCAGGATCTCGGGCGCGAGGGCCTGCACGGCTATCTCGAGCTCGAGTGGACCGCTCCGATCGAAATCGACGGCAAGGCGCGGATCGACGGGTTGCCGCCGCGCGCGATGCTCATTGCTGAATTGGTGGAAGGTGAAAAACGCACGAAAATCTCCGTGGCGCCGTTGGTGCTGAAGCCGGGTGAGCTGCGCTCGGTCGCTTACAGCTTGGCGCCCGGAGCCAGACTCGCAGGCCGGCTCGTCGATCAAGAGGATCACGGCGTGGCATCGATTCCCATCTGGATCATTCCAGCCGTTCGTGCGGATATTGGGCGCGACATGTTCCCTGAGCATGGGAAACCATTGGACGTCTCACAGACCGACGCCACCGGTTCATTTTCCTTTCCGGACGTGCCTTCCGGTCCGTGCTTCGTGGGTCCTGCGCCGGTTTCCGTCCAACGAAAAGCCTGGAACGATGCGGACGGTGTTTTCAATCCAGTCACTCCCTACGCGGAAATAGTCCAGATCGAGCCCGGCGCGCCACTCGTCGAGGTCCGCGTGTCGACCTGGCGAGGGTTCGCGATTCACGGCCACGTCGAGGATCCATCCGGAAAACCGCTCCCGGGCGTCAGTCTCACGCTCACGTCGAGCGAAGTCCGCTCCTACGACGACGCAGGAACGGACAAGCAGGGCCACTTCGTTTTCCTTGCGCTCGCCGACTGCGACTATCAGCTAGACGCGAGAACGATCATGAAGGGAATTTCGCCGTCGGACGAAATGACCGTGCACCCAGGCAAGGACGAGATCACGGTTCGGATGAATGTCGGCGGAGACCTCGCCGGAGGATTCGTTGGAGCAGACGGCCAGCCAGTCAAGGCCATGGAGATCGTGCTCATCGGTCCCGGACCGGACAGCAAGACCTATCACCCGATGATCGGCCTTCCGAGGGCGGATTTTTCCTATGTGGGGCTCGCCCCCGGAAGCTACGCGCTGATCGCGCGCGGCGCAGAAGGCCTTGTCGGTTTTCGTCCGGACATTCAAGTTCGAGCCGGCGCAACGAACCAAAGTCTGGTCGTAGAGCTGACACCTGGCGGACGACTGGTCGTCATGGCCAGGCCGGAATTCAAGGGCCGTGCGCATTACCACGTGTACACCGCAGATTGGCTCACCACGCATCTCACTCAGGTGCTCAGTCCTGGCAGCCGCGATGTGTATGTCCTGCCTCCAGGTCGCGCGGTCGTTAGATTCGATGCATTCAATGGCGTTGAGCCGATCGCGTTCGAGGCACTGGTCCGCACCGGCGAAGAGGCCGAGGTCGCCTGGCCTCGGGACTGACCAGCCCAGCGAGCTCGCGATCGTCGAGATCCAGGAGGCAGACTTTTCACGCCTCGCGATCTCGATGGCGGCATCCTTTACAAGAACACGGCTCGCTTTCCTCGGGTTCGTGAGGTCGTGATCGCGATGCAGCACAATTCCCAGGGCGGCGTCGACCCGGGCCTTCCGTCGACCTGACCTCTGCCCCAGGCCCTGATGCAGAATTGCCAGGGCGCGATAGGATTTCATGCCCGCAAGACGGCCCCCCTTCGTCGCGCGTGGCCCCCCCATCACCCCTGCAGGAGAACAGCATGAAGTTTCACAGCATTCTGCCCGCGATCGTTTTGATCGCATCGAGTGTCAGCGCCAGCGCTGAAGTCTTCTATACGATCCAAGAATCGACCAACACGCTCTGCACGATCGACACGTCGACGCTCGTGCTCACGCCGATCGGCCCCCTGGGCGTGAACTACGACTTCGGCGACCTCGCCTACGATTCGTCGACGGGCACGATGTACATGACCAACGGTTGGGGCACCAACCCGAGCCAGTTGTACAAGGTCGACCTGACCACCGGCGCCGCGACGTTCATCGGCTCGATGGGCATCAACGACGTCTTCGGCCTCGCTTACGACCCGGCGACGAACAAGCTCTACGGCAGCCGCTCGACGGTCGCGACGGGTTTCCTCGATATCAACCGCTCCACGGGTGCAGCCACTCCGATCGGCGACCCGGCAGTCAGCCTCGACGGCATCACCTACGTCGGGAGCACCGGTGATCTCGTCGGTTTGTTCGCCGGTCCGGGATCTCTCCACAAGGTCAATGTCGCCAACGGGACGCAGACCTTGCT
The DNA here is from genome assembly GCA_035490315.1 of Planctomycetota bacterium. Taxonomy (GTDB): domain Bacteria; phylum Planctomycetota; class UBA1135; order UBA1135; genus JADJQU01. The sequence goes on along the minus strand of DATHET010000057.1, from coordinate 19,523 downwards.
TTCGCCCGGCGGCGGATTCGTCAACAACTGCGGCATCGCCTGGGGAGCGGCCTCCAACAAGATCTACTCGATCGACTGGTCGGGCGCCTTCTACGAGTTCGACGTGGCCGCTGGTTATGCGCGCACGACCTTGAGCACGACTCTCGGCGCCTGCGACGGACTGGCCTCGAAGGGCTCTTGCGTCTCGCCGGTCGTCTACTGCACGGCGAAGATCAACTCGCTGGGTTGCACGCCGGCGATCAGCTCGACCGGTTCCTCGAGCGCCACGCTCGGGTCCGGTTTCTTGATCAAGGGCTCGAACGTCCGCAACCAGAAGCCCGGTCTGTTGATCTACACGAACAACGGCCGCGCTTCGAATCCGTTCCAGGGCGGCGTGCTCTGCGTCGCAAGCCCCATCCGCCGTTCGGTGCCGCTCAACTCGGGTGGAACTCCCCTGCCGGCGAGCGACTGCAGCGGCGTGTACTCGATCGACATGAACACGTTCGCGGTCGGCGGACTGGGCGGGATCCCGGCCGCTTATCTGCAAGTGGCCGGAACGGTCGTCGACAGTCAGTTCTGGGGACGTGACCCCGGCTTCCCCGCTCCGAACAACTCGACCTTGTCGGACGCTTTGGAATTCACGATCTGCCAGTGACAGGAACGGGCTCGTCGGGGTCCACTCGACGAGCACCTGAATGACTCGAAGGGGCTGGCGGCCGAGGATTTCCTCGGCTGCCAGCCCCTGATCCTTGGATCGCGGAAGTGGATGTGGACTTCTCCGCCGGCGAAGAGAGATTTGGTCCCTCAGTGCACAGGCAAGGGCGATCGCTTCGATTCGCGGCTGAGGCCGCTCCTCTCGCCCGTGCAGCTCGAAGGAGGTACCTCCTTCTCCCAAGCTCGAAGCGAGCTCCCGTCCCCGACTTCAGCGTCGAGTCACAGAGTCGTCGCGAGCGCCGACGTCAGCCATTCATCGAAGAGCTCGAAGTTGGACGAGCGCGCGGTTTCTCCGAGCGAGAGCGCGGGAGTGCTGCCCAGCAGCATGCCCAAGCCATCGATCGCCGCTGCGCGGGCCGCGGTGCTCGCGCCGTCGCGCACCAGGGCCTCGCCCAGGCAGTGCAGGGCCTCGCTCGAGCCATGGAAGGCGACGGCCGCGGCAAACTGCCCTTGCAGCATGGGATCGCTCACATCGGCCAAGGCCCGCGCGATCGGATCGACGTCTCCCTTCACACCGAGCACGCCCAGCGCCAAGGCGACCTGCGAACGGGCTAGCGGCGAGAGCTCGACTTCGGCCCGCTTGCGCAGCGCGGCGTGGGCGTTCTCGCCGCCAAGAAGCGCCAAGGCCTGCGCGGCGTACATCCGCGCGCTCGCATCCGCGTCGTTTTCCAGCGCGTCGCGCAGGATCGGCATTGCGTCGACGTCTCGGGCAAGTCCGAGCGCGAGCCAGTAGGCGCCTCGATCCTCGACGCGCTTGGTCTCCGCGACGCCCTTGCGCAGGGCCAAGGTGATCGCCGTGTCGGGTTCGGCTCGGGCTGCAAGCCCGAGCGCCAGCGCTGCCCACGGACGCTCGGAGACATCTCCCTTGGCGTGGACTGCGAGCAGATAATCGCATGCCTCGGGTCCGCCGTGACGGCCCAGCGAGATCAGGGCGAAGCATTTGGCGAGCGGCTCCTTCTCGAGGTCGTGCGCCGTCATCAGGGCGGCTGCCACGAGCGGATGGTCGGACTCTCCGAGGGCGAGCGCGGCCGAACGTCGCAGCTCGACGCGCGAGCCGGACGCGAGGTGTTGAAGGGCGCTCAGCGTCGTCGCGTCGGTGCTGCCCCGCAGGGCTTCGATCGCGCGGCCGCGCACGGCGATCGGCTCGTCCGCGTCGGTCGCGAGCGTGCGGGCGAGCGCGGTCGTGTTGTCGTTCGGCGCCAGCAAGGCATAGGTCATCGCGGCCACGCCGAGCCGCTCGCGCTCGACGGGAGTGCGCCGCTCGACGATCTTCGCGACCGCATCGTCGACCGAAGCGTCGAAGCCTGCGCGCCGCCCCAGGCCGAGTGCAAGGATCGCCAGGGCGCGGCCGCGCTGCCCGATGTCCTTGACCCCCGCCGCGCTGCCGCGACGGGCCAGCTCGACGAGCAGGGTCTGGGCTTGAGGCGAGCCGGTCGCGCCCAGGCCGAGCAGGACCGCGTCGCGGACTTCGTTGCTGGCATCTCCGACGTGGGCGAGCAGCGGTGCGAAGGCTGGAGCGCCTCCGATCCGTCCGACCGCTCGTGCCGCTGCGACGCGCACGCGCGCTTCGGGATCGTCGAGAGCGCGCAGCAACGTCGGAGTCATCGTCCGGCGCGCCAGGTCGATCTGCGACGTGAAGGTGCGCGCGCCATCGTCAGCGCTAGGCCTGCGACCGGTCTCGAGCTGGTTCGGACGCAGGAATTCGAGCTTGTTGTACTCCCACCACAACCACCACGAGTTCGGATCGGCGGTCAGAGCCATGGTCGCCGCCGCCCCATTCGAGGGCGTCCGCGGCTGCGCGGGGCCAGAGGGCGTAGCGGGAATCGACGGAGTGCGAGGAGTCGGCCGGTTCCCCCCAGGAGAGTCCTGGCTGGGAGGGGAGGTGTCGCCGGGACGGCTGGGCGGCGGGCGCCCCGGAGGCCCCTTCGGCATCGCCGGAGCTTGGACGCGAGCGGCTTCGAACATCGTCAGGCCACTGGCGTCGAGCCAGGCCTGGAAGCGCTCGTTCTCCGAGAGGTCGATCACCCATGCCTCGTTGTTCCCCGCATGGACCGCCGCGACGAGCGCCTCCTCACCGGTCGCGTGCAGGAGCTCCGCCATCGCGCAGCGGCGGCCGTCGTCGTCCACGAATTGCGGGACGCGCGCGAAGGGTTGCTCGCCCTGCACACCGAAGTCCTCGCGGTCGACGTATCGGCGCAGCACCTCGAGCAGATGCTGGCGGGCGTCGCGTTGCTCGGGGCTCAGCCCCGAAAGGTCGCGACCGGCGAGCTCGGCCTCGACGCGCTCATAGCGCTGGCGCGCGAGCGCGCGCTCGGATCCGAGCGGATCCACTCGGGTGGCCAGGTCTTGCGGGGCGGAGGCGGCGGCGAGCGATGCGAAGAGGAAGTTCAGGGCTTTCATGGTCGATCTCCTTCGGGGAAGGCCGATCGCAACGCAAATCGGAGACCAACCTCGCCTGGCTCTGCGGCAGCACGCTGGCCAGGGGCTCGCGTACCGGTTCCGTAACGCACTTTCCGCGAAGCGCTCAACTTCGCTGCATCAATCGCTCCAGCCCGAGGAAAATGAGCAGCATCCCCCCCATCGCGACGCGCGTCCATCCGGCGGAGAGGGTCCCTTGGAAAAGGATCAGGTCCGCGATCACGCCGAAGAGCAAGACACCGAGCAGCGTGCCGCCGAAGTTTCCGCGAGCCTTTCCGTGCCATGCTCCGCGGCCGGGGCCGAGCGCGACTCCGCCGACCACCGCGGCCGCGATCGCTTCGAGTTCCAGACCCGCGCCGCTGACCGAGCTGCCGGCCGACGAGGTCAGCGCGAAGGCCACGCCGGCGAGGGCCGCGCAGGCTCCCGAAAGCGTGTAGGCGATGAGTCTCGTCCTGCGCACGGGCACGCCGAGCAGAAAAGCCGCACGCTCATCGCCGCCGATGGCGTGCAGGTGCCGAAAGCACACGCTGCGCCATGCAAAGAGCGCGAGCACGAAAAAGGTCAGCAGGAACAGAATGCCCGGAGCGCGCAAGACAGCGTCTCCGACGTGAACGTCCGCGCCGGAGAGCGCGGCCCAAGCTGGATCGCGGATCGCGATCGATTCCGCCGCGACGGAAAGTGCGAGGCCGCGGAAGAGGAACATCCCCGCGAGCGTGACGAGGAATGGCGGCAGGGAAAGGAAGTGGATGCAAGCGCCTTGGGCCAATCCGCAGGCGGCGCCCGCGGCGACCACGATCGCCACGGACGCAACGGGTCCGAGGCCTGCGCGCTCGAGGAGCAGGGCGAGCAGCACGCTCGAGGCCGCCATCACCGATCCGATCGAGAGGTCGAGGCCGCCGGAGACGAGCACGCAAGTCGCGCCGAGCGCGGCGATTCCCAGCACGGCGCCATCGGAGAAGAGATCCGTGGCGACGCGCAGCGAAAGGAATCCCGGGTGGAGCAGAGCGCCGAACGCGACGAGCAGGACCAGCGCGACCAGCGCCGGTGCGCGGCGGAGGAAACTCATGCTCGCGCCTCGGCCGAGCGCAGTGCGGCGTGCTGCAGCGTGACGACGAGGAGCACCGCGGCCGCCTTGACGCACAGAGCCGTCTCGGTGCCCAGGCCCTCGAGCAGCAGGGTCGTGGTCAAGGCCTGATTGGCGAGGGCGCCGAGCAGCGCACCCGTGAGGCACATCCGCCCGCCCGCGAGGGCCGCGCCGCCGATCACCGCGGCGAGGATCGAGTCGAGCTCGAGGTACAGGCCGACGTGGCTCGCGTCCGCCGCGCCCACGTCCGCGCAAACGACCAGTCCCGCCAGCGCCGCGAGTGCGCCGCACAGCCCATAAGCCAGGATCTGGATCCGGCCGACCCGCAGGCCAGAGAGTCGCGCCGCGCGCTCGTTCGAGCCGACGGCGGCGAGATGGAAACCGAGCGTCGTCTTGTGCGCGAGGCAGCCGAGGCTCGCGTAGGCCACGGCGACCAGGATCACCGTCGACGGCAAGCCGAGGAAGTTTCCGGTGGCGAGCGCGCCGAAATCATCGTCGTGGAAGCTGAGGATGCCGCCCCCGGAGATGAGCTGCGCGATCCCGCGGCCCGCGGTCAGGAGCACCAGCGTCGCGACGATCGGCTGGATGCGCAGGTAAGCGATCAAGGCGCCGTTCCACATGCCCAGCGCGAGTCCCGCGCCGATCGCGATCGCGACCACGGTCAGCGGCGGAAGTCCGGTCTGGGTGAGCAGGATCGCGGCCAGCGAGGACGACAGGGCCATCACGGCTCCGACCGAGAGGTCGACGCCGCCGGTTGCGAGGACCAAGGCCTGGCCGAGAGAGAGCAGCAGCACCGGCGTTCCGCGGTGAGCGATGTCGGCGAGCACGGCGAAGAATCGCGGCTGGAAAATGGCGTTCCAGACGAGCAGCGAGCCCAGGGCAGCCGCCGCCGGGAAGGCGCGCGCGCGCACCAGGCTTCGGACCGCGTCGCTCACGGCTTGCGAGCCTCGAGCGGGCCGGCCATCGCTTCGAGCACGGCGTCCTCGGTCAGCTCCGCGCCGCGCAGCAGGGCGACAGCGCGGCGCGCGTGCAGGACCAGGACGCGATCGGCCCCCGACAGCACCTCGTCGAGATCCGAGGACACGAGCAGAACGGCCATCCCCTCTTCCGCGAGTCTCGCGACGAAAGCCTCGATCTCCTCGCGCGCTCCGACGTCGACTCCGCGCGTGGGCTCGTCGAGCAACAGGGCCCTCGGGTGCGCCGCGAGCCAGCGCGCGAGGATCACTTTCTGCTGGTTGCCGCCCGAGAGCAGGCGCACGGGCTGATCGAGGTCGGCGCAGACGATGTGCAGACGTTCCGCAAGGTCTTGCGCGAGCGCGCGCTCGACTGCTGGCCGCCGCCGAGCGAAGCTTCGTGAGACGACGAGCAGAAGGTTCTCTCGCACGGACAGATCGGGCAGGAGCGCATCGCTCTGTCGTTCCTCGGGCGAGCAGCCCAGGCCTGCGTCGACGGCCGCGCGCACGTCGCCTGCGGGAAGTCTCTTGCCCTCAAGCGTCACTTCGCCGCCCGTGCGCCGTCGCGCGCCGAAGAGCAGCTGCACGAGATCGCTGCGGCCCGAGCCCAGGAGGCCTGCGACTCCGAGCACTTCACCCTCGCGCAGAGCGAGATCGCAGGGCGCGGCGAGTCCTGGCCCGGTCAATCCACGCGCTTCGAGCAGCAGCGGCCGCTGCAGCGAATCGCTGGCGACGCGCGCGGCACGGCGTGTCGCCGATGGCTCGCGGCCGAGCATGTGGGTCACCAGCTCGAGCTTCGTGACCGCGCGCGCGAAAGTCCCGACTTTCTTGCCGTTGCGCAGGACGCTGATCCGGTCCGCGACCGAGAGGATCTCGTCCAGCCGATGGCCGATGAAAACAACGGCGAGACCGTCGCTCTTCAAGCTCTCGAGCAGGGAAAGCAGGGCGAGAGCCTGCTCGCGATCGAGACTTGCCGTCGGCTCGTCGAGGACCAGCACACGCGCGTCGAGATCGAGAGCGCGCGCGATCGCGACCCGCTGCTGCGTCGCATAGGAAAAAGATCCGAGCGGCAGGCCGACGTCGAGATCGAGCGACAGCCGCGCGAGGGCGGCACGCGCCCTTTCGCGCATCGCTCGCCGATCGATCCCCCACGCGCGGCGCGGCTCGCGGCCGAGCAGCAGATTTTCCGCCACCGAAAGTCCCGGAATACGCGTCAGCTCCTGGTGGATCGCGGCGATCCCGGACTTCTGCGTCGCGCGCGGGTCGGCGGAGCGCAGCTCGCGGCCCTCGAGCAGGATCGTTCCGCGATCCTGTGCGAGCGCGCCGGAGAGGATTCTGATCAGCGTGGTCTTCCCCGCCCCGTTCTCGCCGACGAGGGCATGGACCTCGCCCGCGCGCAACTCGAGATCGACGCCTTCGAGCGCGACCACGCCGGGGAAGCGCTTCCCGATGCCGCGCATCTCGAGCAGCATCGGCGCGTCGCTCACTCCACTTTCCACTCCAGGACGCCGGCCGAAAACTCTTTCCGCAGCTGGATCTCGACGCGCAACGCGCTCGTTTCGACGGGCTCGAAGGAAACCGCGGCGAACGAGTCTTTCGCGACGCCGTAGCTCGAGCCCGCGGCGAGCACGACGGGCTTCCACGTCCCGCCGTCCTTCCACGCCAGCCGCCAGGACTCTGGAATGCGGCAATTCCCGCGGCCGGTGTCGTCGAACCAGTAGACGCTGGTCTTCGCGAGCTTGCGCGGCTTGTCGAAGTCCATCTCGAGCCACTCGGCGCTGCCGCGGTGATCCCAGAAAGTCATCCGCGGAATGGAGTCGTCACTCGACGACGCGGGCAGCTTCCCGTCGGTCAACGCGAGCAATGTGTCGCCGCTCCAGCAGTGCGAGGCCGTGAGCACCACGCCTTTGTTCTCGACGCGATATCCCTGACCAGGAAGCTCGACAATGCTTGCAGTCTCGGGGATCCACACCACCATCTCGCCGGCCGGCCCTTCACCGCCGCGGTTGTTCCACAGGCAATACGGAATCGCGACGAGCTTGGCCGGTTTCGCGATGCGTTTGCCTCGATCGTCGAGCAAGACGGCCTCACCGCTCGCCCGCAATACTGTCGTGCCGCCGAGCAGGGCGGGTTCCCAGGCGGAGCTCAATTCCGAAGCTTCGGGCAACGCAAGATTGCGCGCGCTCCCACCGTTGTCGGTCGCTTCGAAGCAATAGACGATCGGCCCGCGCGCGATGGCGCCCCGCCCGACATCGGCCTCGACCTTGGGATCGGCGTGGATGCGACGCGGCGGCATGGGAAGCTCGAGCGTCACCACGTCGCCCGCCTGCCATTCGCGTTCGATCACGTATTCGTCCGAGCCCGGCGTTTGCTTGCGCGCGCCCGAGTCCGAAGGCGTCGAGAGGTGCGGCTGCTTGCACCAGTCCGGAATGCGCAGATGCAACGCGAAACGCGCCGGGTTCGCAGGCTCGACGGAGATCTTGACCGTGCCCGAGTTCGGGTAGTCCGTGACCTGCGTGAGTTTGACCTTCGCTCCCGCAACCTCGACCTCCGCGCTGCTCTCGGCATATAAAACCACGAACAGATCGGCACCTGACACGGCGTAGATCCGCTCGCCCATCGCGGGCAGATACCGAACGATGTTGCTTGGACAGCACGAGCAATCGAACCACGGCACGCGCTGCTTGTCGCCACGGCTCGCCAGGGGATTGTCGTAGAAGAAACGATCGCCGCCGAGCGAGACCCCCGCGGGAACATTGTTGTAGACCTCGCGCTCGAGCATGTCCGCGTACTTCGTCTGTCGCGTCAGAAGGAACATGCGATGGTTCCACATCCCCATCCCGATCGCGGCGCAGGTCTCGCAATAAGCGCTGTCGTTGGGCAGGTCGTACGGCACGCTGAAGCCTTCGTTCGAGCCCGAGCTGCCGATCCCGCCGGTGACGTACAGCTTGCGCTGCACGAGCTCGTTCCAGATGCCTTCGAGCGGCGCGAGCAGCGTGCGGTCTCCGCTCGCCGCCGCGACGTCGGCCATGCCGCTGTAGAGGTACATCGCGCGCACCGCGTGGCCGACGACCTCGCGTTGCTCGCGCACCGGCGCGTGGTCCTGGGCGTACTCGCCGAAAAGCGCCGTGCCGCGATCTTTCTTGCCGCGCACGTCGACGAAAAAGCTCGCGAGCTTCAGCCAGCGCTCCTCGCCGGTGCGCCGCCAGAGCTTCATCAAGGCGAGCTCGAGCTCCGGATGCCCCGTCGGCTCCTGATGTCGGCCCCAGCCGAATTCGCGCTCGATGTGCGCGGCAAGTTTCAAGGCCGTCTCGAGCAGCTTCTTCTTGCCCGTCGCCGCTTCGTAGGCCACCGCGGCCTCGATCAAGTGGCCGGCGCAATACAGCTCGTGCCCGTGGCGGATGTTCGTCCACTTCTTGTCGGGCTGGACGAGCTGCCAGTACGTATCGAGATAGCCGTCCTCGCGCTGCGCCGCGGCAATCCAATCGATGATCGCGTCCGTGCGCGCCTCGAGCTGGGGATCCGGCGAAGCCTGCAGCGAATAGGCGATTCCCTCGATCACCTTGTAGAGATCGGAATCGTTGTAGAGCAGCCCCTCGTGCTCACCCTTCACGATCCCGGCCGCGACCGCGAAGTTCCGGATGCGGCCGGTTTCCTCGCATTTCTTCAAGCAGGCTTCGATGGTGACCTTGCGATTGGTCTCGATGCGCGGCGCGAAGAATGAGTCGCGCAAATGAACCTTTTCGAAAGGCACCGGCGCGAGGGCCCTCGGCGGGTCCTGGACGGCGAGCGAGAGCAGCAGAGCCAAAAGCATCTCAGTACTTCCGATTCGGCCGTTCCGCGGCGGCATTGCCCGCATCGAAAATGCGGTCCGCGACGACGATGCGCTTCTCGACGGTCTCGCCCTTCGCGATGCGCTCGAGCGCGTCGAAAGCGAGCGGCCCGAGCAGCGGACTGCACTCGACCGCGCAGGAAAGCTTGCCCTCGACGATCGCGTCGAACGCGGCACGCGTGGCGTCGACCGAGATCACCAGCACGTTCTTGCCCGGCTGCAGCCCCGCCGCTTCGAGCGCCTGGATCGCGCCGAGCGCCATGTCGTCGTTGTGAGCGTAGACCGCGTCGATCTTGTTCTGCTCGGCCTTGAGGATCGCCTCCATGACCTCCTTGCCCTTGGGCAATTCGAACTGACCGTTGAGGCTCTTGACGATGTGGATGCGCGACTCCGCGGCGATGCGCTCGTCGAAGCCCTTCTTGCGGTCGATCGCCGGATCGGATCCGGCAGTGCCTTCGATCTCGGCGACGCGCACTTCGCCTTCCGTGTGCGAGATCAGCCACTCGGCGGCCATCCGGCCTTCGGCGACGAAATCGCTGGCGATCAACGTGGCGTAGAGGGTCGGATCGCAGTCGAGCCCGCGATCGACGAGCACCACGGGGATCCCTGCGGCTTTCAGCTCGCGCAAGGCGGGCTCGAAGCCACTCTTCTTCTGCGGAGCGAGGATCACCGCGCCGACTTTCTGCGCGATGAAGGAATGCAGCGCCTGGATCTGGCTCTCCTGCTTGCCCTGCGCGTCGGCGAGCTTGAGCGGAATGCCGCGCTTCTCCGCTTCGGCGCGGATCGACTCGGTCTCCGCAACGCGCCAAGCGCTCTCGGCGCCGATCTGGGAGAAGCCGACCGTCGGGCGAGAGCCAGCCGCGGGCAGCTTGTCGCCGCAAGCGGCAAGGAACAGAGCTGGAATCAAAAGTGAAAGGGCTCTGAGCGCGCGCATCGTGGAAGCGAGCCTAGCGGCTGGGCGCCTGGGGCGGTACCGAGTCAGGTGACTTCGGTCGGAGTGGTGCCGATCCGCATCCTTCGCTCCCTCCTCAGGGTCCCCATCACATGACTACAAACGTGCCACCGGTCTGGTACTGCGAGCACTCCAAGTCAAGGCGCGATGCCGAAACGCAATGCGTTCGTCAGTCCGCTGCCGAATCCCGCTGGATCGGCGGGATCTCGCTGCCACCATTGCGCGTAGGCGAGCACGCCGGGCTGGAGCGCTGGATCCGCTCCGCTCTGCACGCGCTGGTTGAAGTCGTAGGCGCAGGTGCCTCCGCACGCGCCAGTGCCGGCCGAAATCTGGACTCCGACGCGGTGGATCGACGTGGAAACGCACAGATATCCACCCTGGAACGGCGCCGCGTTCGGGCTGAATCCGTAGAGCAGCAGTGACGGCCGGCCCGGCAGTACCAGCGTGGCCGTGACCATGAAAGGATTCGGGCTGGTGATGCTCGGAAGACCGCTGCCTGCGATCTTCGGCATGCAACCGTGCGAGTTGAGCTTGCCGGTGCAGTAGCGGGACACGAGCGCGTACAGCGGATCGTAGGCGAAGTACCCGATGTCGCTGCGCGAACCGTCCGGGTCCAAAAGCGCCGGGTCACCCGAGTCGATGCAGACCGACCCGGGGCGCAGGTGGTAATCGCCGCCGGTGACGTCCCACATGCCGGGATCTCCGACGTGGTTGGTGGTGCTCGAAGAATAAGGGAAGGGACCGCCCGCGCTGTAGCGCACGTCCATCACGGCGGGCTGACCCAGGCTGAGGACGTTGGTTCCATTTCCCCAGACGATGGAGTTCTTGAGCCAGAGCGCGGCGATGAAAAAGCTGCACTCGATTCCGTAGTCGTTGTCGACCACCGTGCAATCGATGAGTTGGAGATCCCATCCGACTCGAGCACCGTAGAAGCCCGCGCCGCGGTTGCCGCGGATGATGCAGCGCTGCAAGGTGCCTTCCGAGCTCTCCACGGCGACTGCATTCGCAGGACCGATGAGGCCGGTGATGGTGAAGCCGACGACCTGAAGCACATCGGGGACGCTCAACGGCGCGCTCATCCTCAGGATCGTTCCCGGGACCGCGGGCATGAGCTTCGTGACTTCCGGCCCGCCCGATGCGCGCACGACCAGTTGCTTGGTCAGCAGCAGATTCTCGTGGTACTCGCCAGGAGCGACGAGAATCGTGTCGAAGTCGACGGTCGTGGGCTGATTGTGAGCGTACTGAATGCTCGCGTACGGATTCGCCAGCGTGCCGCTTCCCGGCGGCGTGGCATTCACGTCCACGTACCAAGTCGTCTGAGCCTGTGCAGCTCCGGCAAGGATCAGGAACAGGAACCAGTATTTCATGGCGACCTCCTCGTGCAGCAATCCTACTCGGTACCCGGTAAAGCACCACCATCCTGAACATGCCCAAAACCGGCCTGATTTGGGCCGTTTTCAGCAGGATCGTGGGCTAACGGGTATCGTGGCACGAACGGGCGAATGTGTGCGGCGTCGACACTCCGATGACTGCGAGCAATGAGCCTGAAACGACCGTCATGGAACGCGTCTTTGCTTTGGGATTTGCGTGCGCGGCGACGGCATTCGCAGCCGGCATCGTCGCCTTGACCGCGCTGCAGATCGGACTGCCGCCTTCGGATACGGCCTACGGCCAGGACCTTAGATCCGTCTTCCCCGACCCGTTCGTCGTAAGGGTGTGGCTGGCGCTCGTTCTGACCGGGGGCGTGATCGCATTCGGATTCGCAGTGCCCTTGCTCTGGCCGGTACAGCTTTCCAAGGCGTTCCCCTGGGTGGCCTGCGTCACCCTAGTCGCGGCCGGTGCCGGCTCCTTCGTGCGGGCGCCCCTGGGACCGATTCTCGGCCTCGTTGCAGGGATTGCGGCGATGATCTGGGCTCGCTCGCGGGTTGATTGGCGCATCAGCGAACAGTGAGCTGGGAACGAGTTACTTCTTTTGTGAGGACTTTAGCGCGCAAGAGCCAACGGGTCGCGTACGCCGCCTACCGGATCCATTGATGGTTATCTTTACCAACGCCGACCACGGGTCCTCCCTCGAAGGCGATGAGATCTGTCTGCCCGTTGCTTCCATCGGACTGGGCGCCACCGGGGGGTTGCTGTAACCTTGCAAGCCCTCGATGGACTGGCGCTCTCGCATCACGGTGGATCCGAACATCTGTCATGGCAGGCCATGCATTGCCGGGACGCGGATCATGGTGTCGGTCATCCTCGACAACCTCGCCGCGGGTGAGACCGAGGCCGCTATCCTTCGCAGCTATCCGTCGCTGACGCGTGACGACTTGCTGGCCGCGCTGCACTACGCTGCGGGACTCGCGAAGGGCCGTGTGATTCCATTCAAGAGCGGTGCAGCGTGAGTCTTGCGGACTCGATTCGATTCAGGGTTGACCAGCATCTCGGTGGCCTTGTGCTCCAGTACCCGGTAAACCACCACCATTCTGAACACGGTCCAAGCCGTGATTGTGTTGGGCATGTTCAGAATGGTGGTGGTTTACCGGGTACTAAGAGCGATTGAACATGACTCTCACCCACGCAGAGAGAGACGCATTCGTCAAACGCTATGAGAGAGGATCGGCGCTGCTGCGTGCAGCCTGGAGCTCCGTCCCGCGCGAGGCGCGGCAGTGGCGACCGGGGCCGGACAAGTGGAGCGCTCACGATGTCGTCGTGCATTGCGCTGACAGCGAGACCTACGCCGCCACGCGTATCCGCCTGCTGCTCGCCGAGCCCAAGCCCTTGATCGCGGGCTACGACGAGAACGTCTGGGCGCGCGTCTTCGATTACCACGCGCAGGATCCCGAGCTCGCGCTGCGCACGGTCGAGGCGGTGCGCGCGAATACCAGTGCCTGCCTGCGGCGATTGCCGGAGTCGGCCTTCGGAAAAACCGGGACGCACACGGAGCGCGGCGCGTACTCCGACGCGGACTGGTTCCGCATCTACGCCGAGCACCTCGAGGTGCACGCGCGTCAGATCGAGCGCAACCTCGCGGCTTGGAAGGCTCGCGGCTAGGACTTCCTGCGATTCACTGGCCGACCGGGTGATCGCGGAAGGGCAGGAACGGCGTCGCTCCGATCTCGGGGAAGTCGTGCGGCGTCGCGCGCGGGTCGCGGTCGAATCCCCACACGCGGCGGCTGACGGTGGAGCCATCGTCGACGACGTCGACCGCGAGCGCGTTGCCGGATTGCCAGGCAGGTTGTGCAAGCACTTCGGACACCGGCCCGAGAAGCTCGGGCGTCGCGTGCCACTCGAGGAAATTCCAGGTCGAGGAAATCGGCCAGCTGACGAAGGCGATCGTCTTCGGGCGCGCGGCGGGCAGCGAGCCGGCCGAGTAGCTCGGCGCACTGGTCAGCTTCTCGCCGCGCACTCGCACCCGGATCTGGTTGGTGTACGTGCCGTCGGTCGGCAGCCACAGCCGCGCGCCGGTCAGGACCGCGCCGGCGGGCACGCGCACGTCAGGGAAGCGAAAGCCTCCGGTCAGCGGCGAGCCGTTGAAGCCGAAGTTGACTTCATTGCAGTTGACGCAGTTGTCGGCGTCGTCGTTTCCACCGCCGAGCTCGCGCTCGAGCACCAGAGCTCCGAGCCCGTCGTCGAACTCCAGCTCGAGCTTGGTGAAACGATGCTTGCGGTAATGGCGAAACTCCGACGGCGTGCCGGGCAGAATGGCATAGCCCTCGAAATCGAAGGCGTGCACGGCGCGCGAGCCGGTCGAGCCGTTCTCGAGCGCCAGCAATGCGATGGCCTGGCCGCTCTGCCAACCTGGACGCGCCAGGATCTCTTCGATCAGAGTCCTGACGTCGGGCGAAGCGACCCGCTCGTCGGGATTCCAGCTCGCCGCGACACTCCAGGCCACGCTCGCGACGCTCAAGGGACGCGCGCTCGGCATCGAGCTCGCGTCGAAAGGCTGCGCGTCGTCGTCAGCCTGGGCGAAAAGCCTCAGATCGAGCCGCGCGTTCTGGGGCGCGGAGATCGCGGGCAGCGTGAGATGCGCGGAGAGGATCACCGAGCCCGCGGGAACGTACACGTCGCGGAAGCGGAAGCCAGCGGTGAATTGCTCGCCAGCTGGCCCGCGCCCGAGTCGCGTCTGCGTCGAAGCATTGCTCCGCGCCAGGGCGCCCGCCGGGGTGACGTCGAAGGCATCGTCGGCGCGCTCGTTGACCACGCGCCTCAACGTCACGGCGCCGGCTGCATCCTGAAACACGATCTCCAGCGTCGGCAAGCGATGCGGTGGAACGATCGAATACTGCTCGCGTCCTTGGATCGTCGCCGCAATAGCGTTCGCGTTGGTCGTCCCCCACCAGTTCTCGGTCAGGTCGACGTCGGTCGCCTGCTCGTTCTTCACGTTGTACGCAGCACTGCCAAGCAGGATGTTGTTGTGCCGCACCGTCAGCGGCCCCTCGAGCGCGGTCTCGAGGGCAAGCGCGAAGCGCAGATTCCCGGCGCTGTTCGACTCGATCGTGTTCTCGATCATCACGACCTCGTGCGTGTCGACGATCGACAGGCCGCGGTCCAGGCTGTGGTGGATCCAGTTGTCGTAGAAGCGCTGGTCGCGAGAACCCTGCGGAGCCAGCGTGAATGTGCCTGCGCGCAGCTCGACGCCGACGCGATTCGCGCCGATGTCGTTGCCTCGATACACGATGCTCTTGACGCTCTCGTTGGAAATCCCAGCCGAGCCATTGCCCCGAATCTTGTTCCCCTGGACCAGCGCATTGCGCGAGTAGCCCAGCCAGAATCCATAGCGCCCGCACTGATCGGCCGTATTGTCGAAGAACTGATTCTGATCGGAAAAAGTCGACTCGAAACCGATGTGCTTGGACTGGCTCGAATCATTTCCTCGATAGACGTTGCGGTCCGCGCCCCAGTGAGTACCGCTCTCCTGCGCCGCGGAGAACACGCCGTCGCCGCTGTCGCGCAGTGAATTGCCGACGACCAGATTGTCGTTGGAATCCTTGATCACGAGCAGCGCCGCCGTGTCGCAGCCATCCTGCTGCACCTGGTGGCAATAGCTCGACTCGTGGTCGAAGTTGTGGTCGGCCGTGTTGTGCAGGATCGCGTTGTGGCTCGAGCGGTGCAGGTGGATGCCCCAGCCCTCGTTCCGGCTGCAGTCATTGGAGACGATCTCGATGTCGTGGCACTGAAACAGCCCGATCCCGTTCTGCGACTGGGTGCAGCGATTGCGCGCCAGGCTCGAAGTCGAAACGTTGGAGAGCAGGAGGCCGTTGCCGATCTGATCAGCACCGAACTGACCGGTGAGATCGGGCCACACCGACAAGAAGTCCGCCCCGCTGTTGAACGTCGGGCGCTTGCGGTTGCGCGACAGATTGCAACCCTCGACGCGGTGGCCGGAGCTGTTGCGGAGGTAGATCGCGACTTTGTAGCCATGGATCCCCGCGTTCAAGATCCGCACTCCATTGACTCCGTCGACCAGAATCCCGACGCCCTGCATGGTCGAGCCGCTCAGGTCGACGCCTTGCATGTCGATCGTGACGTCGTTCGCAGCCACGCGAATCACGCCATCGCTTTGCGGGTCCTCGAAGGAGTAGCTGCCTGGGCAGAACTTGACGCTCTGCGTCACGACGAAGTCGTTGGTCAAGGGCACGCAGGCTGCATCGGTGCCTTGCGATCGCGCGAGCGGTACCAGAACGACGAGAGCGGCAAGTCTAGAAAGCATGGGAAATCTCCTGTGTCGGTCGAGGAGCATCCTACCGAGTCAGGTGAATTCGTCCGGAGTAGGTCGGATCCGAGCCCGTGCGGCGGCTCCCGCCGCACCGGCTCGGATCCGCCCTACTCTGGACGAATTCACCTGACTCGGTACCGGTAACGAGCAAGCGGGGCGACCTCCTGGCCGCCCCGCGCATTCCACCTCGATCAACCGAGAATCAAGGTGTGAACATCGCCTGAATCACGTTCCCCAGATTCGACTTCTGCCCGCACGGACCCCAGGGATCGCGGAACCAGGGTTGGAAGTTCCACGTCGAGCCTTGGAAGATCCAACCCGGCGCGCCGAAGTTGCCGAAGGACTGGCTGACGATGCCCGGTCCGTAGCTGAACGAGCCGGTCGCGCCAGAGTTCTTCGTGGGCCAGCGGAAGATCTGCGGAGTCAGGCACAGGATGCCGTCCTTGAACGGGATTCCTCCACCGGCGGTCTTGCTCATCAACAACAGGCCGGGCTTGTTGAGCGGCATGTTCACCGTCGTCAGCACGAGATTGTCGTTCGCGACGCTCGTCGTGCCCGACGCGGTCATGATCGCTCCGAGTCCAGACGAGTTCCTGCATCCGCCCGGCGCGTAGAAGTTGAAACAAGGAGGCGTGGAGTTGGGGCCGCAGTAGCAGAACCCGTGCGTCAACAATTCGCATTCGTCCGGCACGCCGTTGGAGTTGGTGTCCCACGAGGAGCTCGTCGAGATGTCGACCGCGTCCTCGACGCCATTGCCGTTGCAGTCGTTGATCGGGCCCGGAAGGATGCTCAGCGCGTCGAGCTCGTCGTTCACCGCGCCGACGATGCGCGCGATCAGACCCAGGTTCTCGGCGGCGACGTAGATCCCGGGGAAGGGGCTCAGACCGCCAACTTTCGGCGTGGTCAGGACGTCCCCTTCGGTGATCGGCACGCCGAAGATGCTGTCCAGTTGTCCGATGACGCTCGA
Organism: Planctomycetota bacterium; assembly: GCA_035490315.1. Classification (GTDB taxonomy): domain Bacteria; phylum Planctomycetota; class UBA1135; order UBA1135; genus JADJQU01. The sequence continues at coordinate 2,920 of DATHET010000057.1, read as the reverse complement.
CCCGCGCCGCACGCTGAAGAGCAGCATGTCGGTCGTCCCGCCCATCCAATCATTGGGTACGAGCGAGGGCTGATATCCCGGGATTCCGTTCTCGTGCACGATCAAGGCATCGAGATCGTCGCGGGCTCCCGACAAGTCGAGCCCCAACAGCGTGGAAGCCGCGTAGAGCGCCGGCGGCCCGCCCGGCGCGGCGGAGTACAGGACATCGCCTCCGACGAATCCGTGCGCCTGGGCCGAGCCGGAATTCCAGATGCCGGTTTGCGGATCCTGGAAGTTGTCGTCGAGCGAGAAGAACACTCCTCCGAGCGGATAAAGCGTGACAGGAGTCAGGATCCCCAGGGCATCGAGGTTGTCCGAAGGCGCCGGCCCGTCCAGCAGCCCGGTGCCTCTGTAGGTGGCGCCCGATCCCGAGACCATGCCGTTGCCGTCGACCGCGCCGACGTTGCCCAGGACATTTGCGGCGTAAGGCCCGATGGGACCGACGCCGAGATCCAGGTCGACGAACACATCCGCGGCGGCATCCCAGAAGGCCGCTTCGCTGACGACGTCGGGCCACGCGTTGGAGAGCAGACCGATCGCCTGACGATCGACCGAGAAGGCGAGGTTGTGCTTCAGCGGAGCGCCCGGGCCAGTCAGCTTTTCGTCACCGTAGGAAATCGCGTCGACCTCGACGATGCACGGCGAGCCCGCGAAGTGGCCAGCGCAGGGCAGGTGTCCAGCGAGGCCGAGGCCAGGTCCTGGCGGCCCGAATCCCGCGCTCACCGCCAGTTTCGGAGTCGGCAGCGGTCCAAAGGCCGGGACATTTCCCGCCGGGACGAGGATGTCGCCCTCGGTGATCGGGAAGCCGCTGCCGGAGGCGAGAGTGCCGACCGTGAAGCTCTGCCAGTCGACCGAAAAGGAAACCTGTTGAGCCAGCGCGGTCTGGAGGTTGGCCGCTAGGCCGGTGACGCCGAACACGAGGCCGGCACGCAGGGTGAGGTTGCGGATGATCATCGGGGCACGTTTCCTAGGAAGCAGGAAGTTCAGGTGGCTGAGTCGCCCGTCCGAATCCGGACGATCCGAGCTCTCAGTCAGACCCGAGTGACGCCTGCCCCGCGCCTCGGACATCTATCTGGGGATTTTCCGAGTCAGGTGACTTCGTCCGGAGTCGTGCGGCCCCTCGGGCTGGGGCGACGCCCCAGCCAGAGCGGCCGCACGACTCCGGACGAAGTCACCTGACTCGGTACTGGCGACGACACAAGTCTTGACACCTATCCCTGATACCTAGACACTCTAGGTATGAAAGCCGACAAATCGAATCCGCGTCAAGGCGTCGGCCTGAATGCGCTCATCCTGGCCGTGCTCGGACGCGGCCCCGCGCACGGCTACGCCATCCTCACTTCGCTGCGTGACACCAGCGACGGCGTCTTCGATCTTCCCGAAGGGACGCTGTATCCAATCCTCCATCGCCTGGAAGGACAGGGCCTGCTGCGAGCCAAGTGGCAGTCCGTCGGCGGCCGCGAGCGCAAGGTTTATTCGCTCACCAAAGCCGCTCACGCCGCGGTCGAAGCCGAGTGCGCCGACTGGCGAAGATACGCCCAAGCAGTGAATCAGGTTCTCGGAGGTGCCACATGACAACTGACGTCGACGTTTTCGTTGCGGAGCTGCAGGCTCTGCTCGGGAAAAGTGCCGCGGCCGATTCCGTGATCCGCGAAGCCCGCGGCCATCTGGACGACAAAGTCGCTGCGCTGATGCGCGACGGCATGACACCCGCAGATGCGTCGCGCGAAGCGGTGGTGGCCTTCGGCGACGCAGGCAAGTTCGCGTTCGCGGCGCTTGCCGACGGCAACCTCGATGCCGTGCTGCCGAACTTTCTCCGCTGGCTCATGTTGGCGGGAACGGGATTGGTGGGTCTCGGTGCGACGGTTTGGCTCGGCGCGCTCGTCCTCACATTCCTGTTCGGGCGAGAGGGCGAGTCAGGGCTTGCCATGGCGGCCATCCTCGCCGGTGGTGCGGCGATCCTCCTGCACAGCCTTGCTTTCGGACGCTTGCTGCTCCGCCGCCGACAGCACTGGCTACTCTGCAGCGGAGTATTTCTGGGCGGGCTCGTCCTGCTCGCGGTCAGCGGCGCTGCAATCGTCGGGGCCGGGCTGGATGACGCGCCAGGCGGCGTGCTGGCAGGGCTGCTTCTCGCCGCACAAGGTGGCGCGGCTGTGCTGACCGTCGCGTTTCCACAGCTGGTCCCGCAGAAGCGATCTTCGTTCGCGCATCTGGACGGCGGATAGTCCGTCCACCCAGAAGCGTGGTTCGTACCTCGTCAGCGCGATCTCACCTTCACCACGCCCGCCCGCCCGTTGCGCGGCGCCAATTCGAGCTTCGGCGGCTCTCCACTCGCGGCCCATTCCAGGTCGTAGGCTCCAGCGCGCCGCACGAGCGAGAAATCCAATCGCTGGCTTCCGAAGTGCAGGCCGCGGATCGCGACGGGGCGCTCGCCCCAGGATTCGGGGAAGCAGGGTCGAAGCACGACGCGTCCGTGCAGCGCATCGGGCTCGTAGCCGAAGAGTCCTTGCACCAGCGGCGCGACCACCGCCATCGACGAGAACAATTGATGCGGCACCGAGGCGTCGAGCGTGCGCTCGCGCGTGCCCGACAGGATTTCAGGCGTGCGACCGAGGGCCTCGCTGGTCGTCAAGCGCGCGACGGTCGCCAACTTCTCGAAACCTGACTGCGCGCGCCCGACTTCGAAGTCCCCCAGCGCCGCGAGCCCCGTGACAAAGGGCCAGACCGCGCCCTGGTTGTAGTTCTTGGGATCGAAGAGCTTCGAGTGCGACGACAGGAATCGCACGCCCCATGGCGTGGTCAGATCGTCGCCGCCGATGACGTTCATCGTCGCGAGCGCCTGCGGGCCGTCGACGAGCTTCCACGCGACGGCGACCGCCGG
>DATHET010000056.1:0-2401 GCA_035490315.1 Planctomycetota bacterium | reverse complement strand
GACCGATCCGGCGCAAAGCGCCACTACCCACAAGATCACGGCGCGGATCTCGGCCGCCGACATCCCTGACAGCCCGTCGTTTATGACCCTCGCCCTTACCCCTGGTGCGCACACCACGAACACGGTGCAACTGCTCAATGTGCGCGTCCTATACCTGCCGAAGCTCACGTCCTAGGCCGTGCCGAACCCGCTCGCGCTGACCCTGCAGGCGCTCGGCCCGCAGACGGCCAGCGGGCAAAGCGCCACGTTCGATCTGCAGGGCGCGTCGTTCGCGACCGATGCTCTCACGCGTCGTCTCGCCGAGCTCATGCTCGAGGTCACGGCGGTGGCCGGCACGGCCCCGACGCTCAACGTCACGGTGCAGACGTCGCCCAATACGACGAGCTTTCGGGACGTGCTCTCGTTCAGCGAGTTCGCGGCCGTCGGCTACCAGCGGCTCAAGTTCGCGCCGCTCGAGCGGTACGTGCGCGTCAAGTGGGCCATTGCGGGGTCAGCCGGACAGTCGTTTACGTTCACGGTGGCGGGGTTCGCGCACGCCATCTACGCCGACCAGGAGGACTTCTTCCTCTACGGGTTGCCGCGCTCCGCGGTGCCGGACCAGACCGACCCGGTCGACATCTTGAGCGGGTGCCTGCTCGGCGCGTCGTCGACGGCGAACGCGAAGATCCCGCGCGCGTACGTGCTGCCGCTGAAGTCGCCTTACCCGGAGTCGCTCCGCCTGCGCGTCGCCAAGATTGCCGCCTACATGTTCCTCGCCCAGCGAGGTTTCGACCCCGACGATCCGGCCGACAAGGAAGTGAAGGCCGGGCACGACGACGCCGAGAAGTGGCTCGACCTGCTGGGCGGCGGCGTCGAGCCCGATTGGGTGGACGCCACGCCCGAGACCTACGACGCCGGCGCCGGTGTGGCGAGCGGGCTGCCGCGGCGCGATTGGGATTGGTGAGATGGCGCGATCAGGACTCAAGGGTGACTTCGCGAAGCTCGACGCGTTGGCGCGCAAGCTCGCGTCCGCTCCGCGTGTCCTGACGATCGCATCGAAGAGCATGGCGCAAGAGGCGCTCGCAATGGTCGCGGAAGGGTTCGCGACCGAGACGGACCCGTACGGCAAGGCGTGGGCGCCGCTCAAAGACCCGACGCGCGGCGCCTCGCAGAAGACCATCAAGCGGCTAGCTCGACAGCTCATCAAGAAGCAAGCCCGCCAGCGGCAGCCCGTGCAGAACGTGGCCGGCCGCAGCGTCGTGGCCCAGCAGTTGAAGAGCCACCGCATCCTCCAGAACACCAGTCGCGCCCGCAAGAGCTGGCACAAGGTGCGGGCTGACGCGCAAGGCTTCCGAATCGCGCCGAGCGTCGGCTACCTCGGCTTTCACCAGAACCCCAAGGCGGAAGGCCGCGTGGCGCGCAAGATGGTGCCCGATCCTGGCAACCTGCCGACGAAGTGGCGCGTGCGTCTGGTCACGGTAGGACGCGAGGCGCTGCGCGCGCACTTCCGTGGATAGGGTCGACCAGCTCATCGAAGACATCCGTGTCGAGCTCGACAAGTTGACGCGCACCGATCCGCTCGACGCCGCGACCGGCAAGTGGCCGGCGAAGTACTGGGTGGTCGGCAAACTGCAGAAGGAACAGCACGCCACCTACCCGCGCATCGAGTGGGAGGAGGCTGGCGGCGCCATCGGACTCGGCAAGCTCGTCGGTGGCAACAGCGGCAATATCGCGACCGACTCGGAGCAGTTCCTCGTCACGATCTGGCACTCCTCACGGGAGAACTGCCGCAACACCCTGCACAACCTCGTGCTCGCGACGCGCCACGCGGCCTTCGGCCCAAACCAACGCTTCGGCGCCTACGACTTCGTCGAAGACGCGCACACGAAGAACGGCCGCAAGCTTGCCGTCACGGTGACGTTGACGATCCCGGTCAGCACGGAAGTGATGCCGGAGGCCGAGGTCGAGTCGCAGGACCATTCCGTGATGGTCGGCAGCGAAGTCGTCTGCTGAAACGAAACAGCGCCCGCTGCGCAAGCGGCGCTTGGAGAGAACGATGCCGAAACAACCGCGCGCCGACAGGCGCGACGAAGAGACCGTCTCGTCCTCTGACGAAGGCACATGGAGCGACGTCGGACTCGCGGCGCCTGTCGCCGAGGAGGCCGTGGCGCCAGCACCGCCACCGGCGGACCCCGCGCCTTCTGTCGCTCCCACGCCGGAGCAAGCACCCCCGCGGCAAGCGCCTGCGCGCACGCAGTTCACCCCCGACGAACTCGCCGCCATGACGGGCAACGTCGGCGTCGCCAAGGACTCGATCGCGTTCGGCGAAGGCGCGCGACCGAAGCCGCGTCCCGCCTATAGCTGGCAGCACGCCGCGGCCGCGCAGCTCCACGGCTGGGGTCTGCACGAGCACCACGCCGGC
>DATHET010000055.1:0-10746 GCA_035490315.1 Planctomycetota bacterium | reverse complement strand
ACGAACGTCTACACCACCGGAGTCCAGTCGATTCCCGCCACGGGCATCACCGGACTGTGCGACTACTGGCGTCAATAGAGCGACCCGGTCGCCCGGCTTGAACAGCGGCGCTCGCGAGGATCACCTCGCGGGCGCCGCTTCACTTGGGCGCGAGCTCGCAGAGGCGCCGCATCCGTGTGGCGATCCCTGTCGTCGCTCGCGCGCGTCGAGTGGACGATGGTCGCAAAGTCGTCAGGCGGTCGCGGCTGCTATTCTCTGCCGCCTTCCATGCCCGATCCTTCCCAAGTCCGCGCGATGTTCGCTCGCATCAGCGGACGATACGACCTGCTCAATCACCTTTTGTCGATGGGCATCGACCGGTCCTGGCGGCGCAAGACCGTCGAAGCGGCGGGCGACGTCGAAGGCCGCGTGGTGGTCGACGCCTGCTGCGGAACCGGCGATCTCTCGGCAGCCTTCGCGCGGCGCGGGGCGCGGGTGATCGGCGTGGACTTCACGCCGGAGATGCTCAGCCACGCCGGCGCCAAGCTGACGCGCTCCAAGCACCCGGCAATATTCGCGCACGGCGACGCCCTCGCCCTGCCGCTGCGCACGGCCTGCGCCGACGTGACCAGCGTGGCCTTCGGCGTGCGCAACCTGTCCGACGCTCGCGCCGGGTTGGCGGAGATGGCGCGGGTCACGAAGCCGGGCGGGCGCGTCCTGGTGCTCGAGTTCACCACGCCGCGCGGCGCCGTGCTCGGGCCGGCGTATCGCCTCTACTTCACGCGCCTCCTGCCGACCTTCGGGCGTTGGATCTCGAAGGACGAGGAGGCCTACATGTACCTGCCGCGCACCGTGTCCGCCTGGCCCAGCCCCGAGCAGTTCCAGCGCGACCTCGAATCCGTGGGCCTGGTCGAATGCGGCTTTCGCACGCTGACGCGCGGGATCGCCTGTCTGCACTGGGGCCGCGTTCCCAAGGCCTGCTGAATGGCCGCGCGCAGCAATCCGGCGGCGATGCCACCCGCGCGGGACAGCGGACATCCACTCTCGCCCGCCTACCTCGCGATGCTGCCGATGTTCCTCTGCTACGAGCTCAGCCTGAGCGAGCTCGGAGGCGCGCGGCGCAACGCGGCGGAGGTCCTGCTCGGGCTGTGGCTAGAGCCGGTGCGGCCCTGGGCCGACGGAATCCGCTGGGGCATGCTCGCTGCCTTCGCGCTGGTGGCACTGTACTTCTGCCGCGCCCACGCGATCCGCGTGCGGGATGCCGTGGCGCGGATCTGGCTCGAAGGCCTGGTCGCCGCGCTGACTCTGGGGCCCTTGCTGATCGGCATGACCGCCCTCGCCACGCGCTGGACGGATCGCCTCGACGTCTCCTGGGACAGCTCGCGCGCCGCGCCGGGGCTCGCCACGGGGGCATTTTTCTTCGGCGGAGCCGTGTACGAGGAGCTGGTCTTCCGCGTCGGCCTCTACGGCCTGTTCTACTGGACGTTCGTGCGCGTCGCCCGCGGCCTCAACTGGGGCGAGCGCGAGCAACGCTTGTTCGCGGAACCGATCGCCCTGGTCGGCTCGGCCATTTTCTTCGCGGGTTTCCACTTCCGCCGCTTCACGCACTGGCTGTGGGACGGCGGGATGGAGTTCTCCGCGCCGTTGTTCCTCTGGCTCGCCTGCGCGGGCATCCTGCTCGGCCTGATCTACCGCCTGCGCGGACCCGGGGTCGCGGCCTGGGCCCATGGTCTGTTCAACTTGGGGCTCCTGGTCGGCATCGATCCGGACGTACTCGCATGAAGCGCTACTTCGTCGGCATCACGGGCGCGAGCGGCCAGGCCTACGCCGCCGCGCTGATCCGCGCCCTGGTGCGCGCCGGCGCCGCCGTCGACGTGTCGGCCACCGACGCGGGCTGCAAGGTGCTGCGCCACGAGCTCGGCGTCGAAGCGGGAGTCCATGGTGAATGGCTCGCGCGCAACCTCGAAAGCTGGCTGGGGGCCGACATCGCGCCGGCGGTGCGCGTCTTCGATTCGCGCGCGGTGGAAGCGCCGCCTTCGTCGGGGACTTCGCTGACCGGCGGCGTGATCCTGTGTCCCTGCTCCATGGGAACCCTGGCGCGCGTCAGCGTCGGCTTCAGCTCGAATCTGGTCGAGCGCGCGGCGGACGTGGCGCTCAAGGAGGGCCGGCCGCTGCTGCTCGTTCCGCGCGAAGCGCCGCTGTCGCAGATCCACCTCGAGAATCTGCTGCGCATGGCGCGCCTGGGAGCGGTGATCCTGCCCGCGAGCCCGGGCTTCTACCACGCGCCGAAGACCATCGACGATCTCGTCGCCCACGTGGTCGGCAAGATCCTCGATCGCCTGGGGCTCGCCAACCAGGTCGGAGCGCGCTGGAAGGGCCTGGAAATTCCAGCCGAGGATCCGGGCACCGGCGCGCCGCCTCCCGATGATCCCTTGAGTCAGCCGCCGGCGGCGAAACGACCATGAGCCGCATCGGTGCCGCGGTGGGGGAGCTCGAGAGCTACGCCAGCCTCGTGCGCTTCTCGCACTCGATCTTCGCCCTGCCCTTCGCGCTGCAGGGTGCCTGGCTCGCCGCGCGCGGCACGCCGCCGCTGGCGACCCTGGGATGGATCGTGCTCGCCTGCGTCGCGGCGCGCACCGCGGCCATGGGCTTCAACCGCATCGTCGACCGCGACATCGACGCGCGCAATCCGCGCACGCGCTCGCGCGAGCTGCCCGCGGGGAAATTGACGGGGAAGAGCGTCGTGCTGCTCGTGATCGCGAGCTCCGGCGTGTTCGTGACCGCCGCGGCCCAGCTCAATCCCCTGTGCGCGAAGCTCGCGCCGCTGGTGCTCTTCGTGTTGCTCTCCTACAGCTGGACCAAGCGCTTCACCTGGCTGTGCCACGCGGTGCTCGGGCTCTCACTGGCCCTGGCGCCCTTGGGTGCCTGGCTTGCCGTGCGCGGCGTGATCGACAGGCAGGCCTGGGTCCCGACCTGGATCGCCGCCGCCGTGCTGACCTGGGTCGCGGGCTTCGACCTGATCTACGCCTGCCAGGACGCCGACTTCGATCGCAAGGCCAGGCTGCATTCGATCCCGGCGCGTTTCGGCGTGGCTCGCGCGCTGCAGTGCTCGCGCGGCTTGCACGTCTTGACCGTCGGCTTCCTGGTCCTCGCCTGGTGGCAGGCAGAGCTGGGCTGGATCTATGCGGCCTCGATCGGATTGACGGCGCTGCTGCTCGTCCTCGAGCACCGCGTCGTGCGCGCCGACGACTTGAGCCGTGTCAACCTCGCCTTCTTCACGCTGAACGGTTGGATCGGCGTCGGGCTGTTCGCTGGGCTCGCCTTGGATCTGGGCTTCTCCGGCTAGAATCCGCGGCGTGGCGAGAGAAGCGCATCCCGAAGAAGTCCTCGAGGGGCTGCGCGCGGAACTTGGCGGCGGAAAGCTCGCGCCAGGCTACGTCGTGCGCGGCGAAGAGCTGTTCTACAAGAACGCGGCGATCGATCTGGTGCGCGAGCGCGCGCGGAATCAGGAGCTCGAGCTCTGCTCGCACGACACGAAGGAATCCGGCTTCGACGCGCAGCGCGTGCAGGACGATCTGCTCGGCGGGGGACTCTTCTCCAGCGGCCGACTGGTGGTCATCCAGGCGCCGGAAGACCTGCTCAAGAAGGGCGAGGGCAAGGAGAAAGAGCGGCCCGTCGCGCGCGCCATCGCGAAATTCCTGACCGCGGGCGCCGGCACGCTGGTCCTGGTCGCCGAAGGACTGCGCGTCGACAACCCGACGGTCAAGGCCTTGATCGCGAGCGGCGGAAAGGTGCTCACATTCCGCAAGCTGTACGACAAGCCCGCGCCCTGGGAGCGCAATCCCGATCCGCGCCGCACCGAAGTGTGCGAGTGGGTTCTCGCTCGCGCGAAATCGATGGGCCTCAAGCTCACCTCCGACCAGGCCGTGCTGCTGGTCGCGGCGGTCGGCGGCGAGCTCGGCGCGCTCGACAGCAAGCTCGGCGAATTCCGCCACTCCGACGCGCGCGAGTTCTTCGAACGCCTCGACGCCGCCGCGCCCGTCTCGCCCTTCGATCTCGCCGCCGCTCTCGCGCGCGGCGACCTGAAGTCCGCCTTGACCGGCAACGAGGGCCTGTTCCACTCCGGCTACAAGAGCAAGGACGGCAAGCTCGAGATCAAGCCCGACGCCCTGCGCGAGATCCTCTTCAGCGGTCTGCGCGCCCAGGTGCGCCGCGGCCTCGCCGCGAGCCACGCGACCAGCGCCGGGAAGTCGCCCGAGGATGCCGCCAAGGAAATCGGCGTGAGCGCTTTCCAGATGCGCGAGTTCCAGGCCTCGCTCGGTGCGCGCGACCTGCCAGGGTGGCGGGCGATGTCCGCGGATCTCGGCCGGCTCGAGCGCAAGGCGCGCAGCGGCCACACGGTCGACGCCAGCGACCTGGCCTTGTTCGCGCTGCGCTGGCGCAAGACCACGGCGGGTGTGCCGTGAACAGCGAGATCGCCGCGCGCATCGTGGCCTTGCCGGAGCTGGTCGTGAACCAGATCGCGGCCGGCGAAGTCATCGAGCGGCCGGCTTCGGCGGTGAAGGAATTGATCGAGAATTCCCTGGATGCCGGCGCGCGCCAGATCACGATCGACCTCGGCCTGGGCGGCGTCTCGCTGATCCGCGTCGTCGACGACGGTATCGGCATGGGGGCGGCCGACCTCGAGCTCGCCTTCGCCAGCCACGCTACCAGCAAGCTGCGCGAGGTCGCCGACCTCGAGCACATCGCGACCCTGGGCTTCCGCGGCGAGGCCCTGGCTTCGATCGGCTCGGTCGCGCGCGTGCGGCTCTTGTCCCGCGCGCGCGGCGCGCCGCTGGGAGCCGAGATCCACAATGAAGGCGGGCGCATCTCGACGCTTCGCGAAGCCGGCTCGCCCGAAGGCACGACCGTCGAGCTGCGCGACCTGTTCTTCAACACGCCGGCGCGCCGGCGCTTCCTGAAGACCACCGCGACCGAGCTCGGCCGCTGCCTCGACGTGATCCAGCGCCTGGCCCTCGCGAATTCGGGCGTGGGCTTCGTCGCCACCCACGAAGGCCGCCGCCTGTACGACGTCGAGGCCGGGATGAATCTGCGCGAGCGCGTGCGCCGCTCCTTCGGCACCGAGCTGGCCGAGGCCCTGGTCGCCGTCGAAGCGCGCGACGGCACCATGCGCCTGTCGGGTTTCGTCGCGCCGCCGCGCCTCTCGCGCAACGACACGGCGCGACAGATGTGGTTCCTGAACGGGCGGCCGCTGCGCGACAAGCTGCTCTCGCGCATCCTGAAGGACGCGTACCGCGGATTCCTGGTCGAGGGCCGCCAGCCGGTCGCCTTCCTCGCCCTGTCCGTCGATCCCGCGGCGGTCGACGTCAATGTCCATCCGGCCAAGGCCGAAGTGCGCTTCCGCGACGAGCGCCGCCTGTTCGGATTCCTCGTCAACCATCTGCGCGACGCCGTGCGCTCGACGGACATGTCGACGCCGGGCGAGACGATGCTGCGCCGCGTCGAGGAGCGCAGCGCCTGGGCTCTGCAATCCAGCGAGTCGCTGACGCCCGCGCTGCGCTGGGCAGCGAGCGAGAATCCGCCGCTCGGCGCGCGCGAGCTGCCGATCGTGCGCGAGGTGGCCCCGACCAGGATGGCGACTCCCGCGCAGGACGAGGCTCTGCCTGCGAGCGCGTTGCCGCTGATCCAGATCGCGAAGACCTACATCGTGCGCGCCCTGGAGGACGGCTTCGAGATCCTCGACCAGCACGCGCTGCACGAGCGCATCACCTTCGAGGGGCTCAAGCGCGATCTCGAGCGCGGCGCGATCGAGACCCAGCGTTTCCTCGTGCCGGAAATCGTCGACGTCTCGCGCGCGCAGGTCGCGCTGGCCGAGGAGCACGCAGCCGAGCTGGCGCGCTTGGGCTTGCTCGTCGCGGCTTTCGGCGCCACCTCGGTCGCGGTCCACGGCGTTCCGGCGCGCTTGCGCCGCGTCGATCCGGCCGGCCTGGTGCGCGACGTGCTGGAATTGATCGAGGAGCGCGGCGCGGCGCCTACGTCCGAGAAGATCCTCGAGGAAGTCCTGCACCGCGCCGCCTGCCGCGCGTCGGTGATGGCGGGGGACTCGCTCAGCGAAGCGGAGATGCGCGCCCTGCTCGCTCTAGGGTCGGGGATCGAGAGCGATCAGACCTGCGTCCACGCCCGGCCGACGCGCGTGCGCTTCACGCTCGCGGATCTCGAGAAGGCGTTCCACCGCCGCTGAGCGGCGCGCGGGCCTATTTCTTCGGTTTCGGCGGCTTGAAATCGTCGGGCGTGAGCACGGGACGCAGCGTGCTTCCCGCGAGCACGGCGACCGAGACTCGCGCTTCGCGCTGGAACACGAAGGGCGAGGAGGGCAGGAGCGGATCGTGCACGCGGAAGAAACTCGGCACCAGGTGCTCGTCGATGTTCTTGTACGCGACGTTCGTGAAGTCGACGAGCACGCCGCTCTCGAGCACCAGCGCACCGGCCTCTTCCTGGAAGATCATCGCGAGCTTCGGCAGGTGCGATTTCGGATCGAGGCCGAGCTGCGCACGGAACACGGGAGGCTGCTCGGACTTGACGGTTTCGACGACCTGGAAATCCGGACTGAGGACCGAGATCCACTCCAGGCTGGCCGCGAGGGTGAGCGCGGAGTCCTTCGGCGTGGTGATGTCCTTCGGGTCGAGCGCCGGCAAGCCTTTCGGCGGGGCGCGCAGACGCTCGAGCTTCACGATGCGCAGCCGCTCCGGCTCGGCGAGCGCGAGATAATTGCGCGCGATCGACACGGTCTGCGACAGCTCGCGCCGGTCCTGCGCGAATTCCTGACCCGACAGTTGGACGAGGTCGTTCTTCGCCGGATCCCACAGCCAATCGCCATCGGGACCGCGCATCGATTCGACGTGACTCTCGAGGAAGGTCCGGCGCACGAACCGGGGCTCGAGGTACTGGAAGCGCATCATGACGTCGTGCTGCTGGCGCGAGCCGTTCTCGATGGACAGGACGCGCGACTTGATCGACAGGTCGAAGGCGTGGATCGGCGCGGCCGCGACCGAGCCCTTCGGTCGGAGCGCGGCGAGCAGGGCCGTCCAGGAGTCCTGGGCTTCCTTCGAAGTGTCCGCGGGCCATTGGGGCGGCGCGGTCTGGAACTTCGCGGCACTCCGCGCCAGCGGAAGAACGGGAGTGGCGAGGAAGGGGGCCTGCAGAGCGGCGAGCGCGACGAGAACGCGGAGGATCATGGCGTGCAGACTAGTTCGGGAGTCCCGGCTTCGTCGACAGAATCGCCTCGCGGCAGCAGCAGGCTTACAAGCATCGACTGACGGGTCTCGATCGGGGCGCGGATCGCCTATCCTGCAGGGCCCATGGCCCTCGACGAAGCTCCGCTGCGCCTCCTGGTCGGCCCGACCGCCTCGGGCAAGAGCGCCTTCGCCCCCGAGCTGGCCCTGGCGATCGGAGCGGAGATCGCCAGCCTGGACTCGATGCTGGTCTACCGCGGCATGGACATCGGCACGGCCAAGCCCGACCGCACGACACGCGCGCGTGTGGCGCACCATCTGATCGACCTGGTCGAGCCCAGCGAGTCCTACTCGGTGTCGCGCTATGCCGAGGACGCGCGCGCCCTGACCCTGAGCCTCGCCGCCCGCGGGAGCTCGCCCCTGTTCGTCGGAGGCACCGCTCTGTACCTGAAGGCCTTGACCCACGGCCTGTTCCAGGGCCCCGAGGTCGATCCAGAGCTGCGCGCCGGCCTCGACCGGCGCTGGGACAAGGAAGGCGGAGCCGCCTTGCACGCCGAGCTCGGGACGGTCGACCCGCCGAGCGCCCTGCGCCTGCATCCCAACGACAAGAAGCGCGTGCTGCGCGCCCTCGAGGTCCATGCCCAGTCAGGCCGCGCCCTTTCCGACTGGCAGCGCGAGTGGCGCGACGCGGGCGGTCGCTCGGCCGGCCGTGCGCGCAACCTCGTCGCCCTGGAAATCGATACGGCGGAGCTCGATCGTCGCATCCCGCTGCGCACCCGCGCCCTGCTCGATGCCGGCTGGGTCGACGAGGCCCGCCGCGTGCGCGATCACGGGGGCTTCGGGCGCACGGCGATCCAGGCCCTGGGCTACGCGGAAGTCCTCGAGCTCGCCGACGGCCGCATGGCCCGAGCGGAATGCGAAGCGCGGATCAACCTGCGCACGCGACAATTCGCGCGGCGCCAGCGCACCTGGTTCCGCCAGTTTCCCGAGATCTGCTGGCTCAGGCCGGAGGATCCCGCCTGCCTGGAAAAAGCCAGGGCTCACCTTTCGCGATGAGCCCTCGAAGACCGGCTGCGCGCGTCTCTCTACAGGTCGCTGGTCAGCGGATTGTCCGGGTTGTAGCCCAGGATGCGGCGCTTGATGGTCTTGCCGGCGCTGTGCGCTTCTTTCTTCGTGTAGTCCCAACCGCTGCCGTCCTTCGTGCCGTCGTAGCCGAAGAAGTGGTAGGAGATGCGCGGGCCGATCGATTCGATGCGCCAGTGGTTGGACTGGGCCGCGGTCGGCGTCATGCAGCCGCCGAGCGTCAGGGCAGCGAGGGCGAGGCCGGCGATGGAAGCGGGGAGGAGTTTCATGGGGTGGTTCGAGCGGGAGCGGCGCAGTGGCCTCGTTGGGGTGCCTCGCGGGGGCGAAACTTGCGCCAGAGTCTAGAGGCCGGTTAGGAGGGGGTCAACGTGAACGATCCGGACCGTCCATCGAAGCGACCCGCCGCCGACTCTGGTGGCGCAACAGGCAGCTATCCGCCCGCCTCGGCCGGTAACCCGGGGAGCAGGGAGCTGCGCGGGGATGGAGCGGGTTCCTGGCGGGATCTGCGTCGGATCGGGATCTTCGGGGGCTCCTTCGATCCCGTGCACCTGGGGCACCTCTACGTGGCCTCCATGGCCCAGGCCGCCCAGGCTCTGGAGCGCGTCGTCTTCGTGCCCGCGCGGGTCCCGCCGCACAAGCCCGACCAGGTCCTGGCCAGCGGGCCGGATCGGATCGCGATGCTCGAGATCGCGCTGCGCGGCCATCCCGATTGGACCATCGACGCTCTCGAGCTCGAGCGCGCCGGTCCCTCCTACACCATCGACACGCTGCGCGAGCTGCGCGGGCGCTATGGCTTGCACCACGAAGCGCGGCTCTTCCTGCTGCTCGGCAGCGACAACCTGCGCGGCTTCGCGGGTTGGAAGGACGTGGGCCTGGTGCTCGAGCAGGCCGAGCCGGTGGTCGTCGCGCGCGAGAAGGAATTGCAGCCCTTGATCGCCAGCCTGGGCCGCGAGCTGCCGCCGGCTCAAGCAGCGCGCATGGAGCGAGCCCTGATCGCCTGCGAGCCGCTGGAGATTTCCTCGACCGAGATCCGCGAGAGCCTCGCCCGCGACCGGGTGCCGTCGGAAAGTCTGCCGGCGGGCGTCGCGGAATACATCGCGTCGCGCGGCATCTATGGAACGCGCACGCGACTTCCGGCGCCCCCAGGATGATCGCTCCCGACCCAGGTTTCGAGTTCCCGCGGGTCACGGCCCTCGAGTTCCTGGCTCCCGCTTTCGCTGCCGCCGCGAGCGTGGTGATCCTCGCGCGCTTCGCCTCGCCGCTGGGGCTGCTCGACGAAGGGGGAGGGGCGGGATTGCACCGCGCTCCGAGCGGAAGGCGTCTGGTCCTGGTCGGAGGCCTCGCGCTCGGAATCGGACTGGCCCTGGCCGCCTGGCTCGCTTCCAGCCCGAGCGCGCAGCTTTCTTCCGCCCTGTCCGCGCCCTGGCCCGGCGTGGCGATGTTCACGGCCCTGGCGATCGGGCTTGCGGACGACACAGCGCGCAGCGGCCTGTCTGCGCGCAGCAAATCAGCGCTGCAGATGTTGCCCGCCCTGGCCTTCGCCTTGGGAAACGACACGCCCCTCGCCTGGCTGCCGGCCCTCGCCTTCGCCGCTGCTCTCGCGGCCCAGAATCTCGCGAACACCTTCGACAACGCGGACGGCGTGTTGCTCGCGACCGCCGCCGCCGCGCTCGCGCCCGCGCGGCCGGTGTGGAGCGCGATCCTCCTGGCCGTCTTGGTTTTCAATCTGCGCTGGCGCGGTCCGGCCCGCGTGCTGCTCGGCGACAGCGGCAGTCACCTGATCGCGCTGATGCTGTGCTGCGAGCCGCGGGCCTGGGGCGCCTTCGTCGTGCCTGCCCTCGATCTCGTGCGCGTCGCGCTCGTGCGCCGCAGCCAGGCCCGCGCCTGGTGGCTCGGCGATCGCACCCACCTTGCGCACCGCCTCGAAGCGCGCGGCCTGCGCCCGCTCGCGGTGGCGCTGACCCTGGTGCTCGCCGGTCTGCCCGCGATCCTGGCCGTGGCCTGCTTCGAGGGCGCGCTCGCGCGGACCCTCGGCATCGCCGCCAGCGCGATCGCGTTCCTGCTCGCCGTGCGCGCGACCCCCGCGGTCGACGGGCACGGCGCGCCGATCAAGGAAACTCGATCCGACTCGCCTCTCGCAAGCGCCGATCGAGCGCGGTGATCTCTTCCAGCGAAGCCGGCTCGGCCGCGAGCTCGGCGACCAGTTTTTCGCGCACGTCCTGGAGCCGCGTCGTCTCGCGCGCGAGCACCTCGAACAGGTCGACGCCGCTGGAATTCTTGACCGGCGGCTGCACCACGTGGGGCTCGGCCTGCTCCACCGCGCGCACCAGCGCCGCCCCGCGCAGACGCCATTGCTCGTCGCGGTACACGCCGAAGTCCTTGCGCACGGCCGGGTCGTTGCTCTCGGCGCGCACCACGCTCTCGAAGCTCTCGCCCGCCAGCACGCGAGCGC
>DATHET010000054.1:0-8371 GCA_035490315.1 Planctomycetota bacterium | reverse complement strand
TGTACGCGTCGTCGCACAAGAAACGGAAGACGTGCCAGCCCCAGAACAGGCCGAGGAGCGCGAGGACGAGCACCGCGACCAGCGCGCGCTTGCGTCCGCTGCGCGCGACCGCGAGGGAGGGAAGGAGTGCGTTCCGCGGACTGCTCTCGACGCTCGTCAAGGCACGGTCCCAGGATAAGAGCGGTCGATCACCTGCTCTTCATCCTATGCCCCCGCACGAATTCAGGCGAGGTCACCAGGCCGCGTTCCGCGATTGCCTCCTCAATGCCCCAGGAAGTAGAACCGCAAACCGCCGTTGCGATCGACGTAGACGTGAGCGTGCTCCGCGCCTCGGCTCGACTCCACGCGCATCACGACGAGCCAGCCCCACGGGCCGAGATCGATCGCGTCCATGTCCGCGAGCTCGGCGGAGCTCACGCGGCCCGCGGGTTGTCCCGAGAGGACGCTCGTCCACATCACCTGTCCCTCGCGCACGCACTGCAGCGCGCAGGGCTCGGGCTCGCCGATGAGGGGCGCGATGCGCAGGTCGAAACCATCCGCGAGCTTGCGGACGCTCTTCGTTTCGTGCAAGGCCTCCCCGGCGAGCGGAGTCCCCGCGAACGGGCCCGCGTCGAGCGTGAAGATCATCGCGGCGAGACATTCGGGTCGCTGCTCGAGCCTGTGGAACCAGCGCACGAGCTCCTCGAGTCCGCGATGATTCGCCGCGTCCTGGCCCTGCACGAAGCGCGGTTCCGGCGCGTCCGGGATCTGGCGCAGGATCGCGGAGCCTTGGACGGCTTCGGTGACGTCTGCGATCGTCCACACGGGCTCGTCCCACGCGCGCTCGAGTCGCATGAACACCAGCGGCGCGATGCGGTAGGCCAGAAGCTCTTCCGGCGGCACGCGAGGCTCGAGCTCCGCGGATTCGTCGAACGCGGAGACGAATGGGCTACCGTCGTCGCGGACGCGCGGGCGCAGCTGCTCGTCGAGCAGCGCCGCGATGCCGGAGATCTGCGAGAGGCTGACCGTGTCCGCCTCGCGCGATAGGAGCTTGAAGGCCGGAGCGGACTTGAAGATCTCGAAGGTCGGGTACACGAGGCCGCCGTGGTCCACGCGCGGCCGTGGCTCGCCGCACGAGGCGAAAGCGGCTAGCGCGGCGGCCAGCAGGGCGGTCGTTCTCGTGGGTGTCGGGAGCCGCGCCATCGAGCGCCACTCATCGGCCGTTTTCCCCGGACCTCCTGAGTCACTTCGGGGAGTTCGGTCGCCTCATCGGTTCTTCACGACCGTGAAGTCTCCCGCGCGCGAGCCGGGCGCGAGCTTCCAGCCGGCACGCCTGACCAATCGAGCGCGGTGTTCGCGCCAGCGAAATCCTTCGGCACCATACCGACGAACAAGCCGTCCTTGGCCGTCAGTTTCTTCTCGCCGTCCGCCTGATTCGCGACCGTGTCGCCCGTCGCGGGATCGAAGAAGAGCGTGGGGCCGTACAGCTTCGTTCCCCACAGTTTTCCACCGTCGTCGTCGGACGCCCATTGCGCTTCCCGGAAGTAGCGCTTCGCGAGTGCGGGATCGATCTGGGCATCGCGCGGCGAAATCGGAGCAAATACCGCGCACATTGCGATAGAAGCAATCGTCTTCAGTCTCATGGTCACCGGATCATCGGAGAAGGTGCGCTTTCCTTGCAAGGCTTGCAGTCCTTGTGCGCTTCCGCACTCTGGTGGCGGATTCAGTTTCCGCTGGGGCGCGAAACGTCAGGCCGGGAAAGTGAATTCCGTTGGGTCTTCATCGGCGTCGCTGCTCCTTGATTGCGCGATCCGTGGCACGCGGTTAGTTTCGAGCTGGGGTCGGCAGTCCTGAGAATCGCTGGAGGCAGAAGCATGCAGTCCATGGCAATCGGACGGCGTTGTGACCGGTTTGGATTCGACGCTCACGCCTGGAAGTCGTGGATCTCGTGCGCGGCAATCGCCGTCGTTTGCAGCACACCGTGCTGGGCGCAGACCAAGATCGTCGGCTGGGGGCCGATCTCGTTCGACAGCAGCTACAACGACGAGGTCTTCGCCGAAGTGGACGCCGGCTCGAACTTCACCGTGGCGCGTCGTGCGAACGGGACCTTCGCGGCCTGGGGTACGCTTGGATCGCAATTGGCTCGGCAAGCGCCGATCCTGCCTCCCGGCCTGAACTTCGTCCAGGTCTCCGCGGGCAGCAATTACTGTCTCGCGCTGCGCAGCGACGGAAAGGCGTTCGGCTGGCCCATGAATGTTCCCGCCGCTTCCGTTCCCGCCTTGAATGTCTCGGTCACGCAAGTCGCCGCGGGCTACAGGCACAGTCTCCTGCTCCTGAGCAATGGAGCCGTGGTGGGCCTTGGCAACAACACCTTGGGCCAGCTCACGATCCCGTCGGTCCCTCCGGGAGTGACCTACGTCGAAGTGGCCGCGGGCCAGGACTTTTCGGTGGGCCGTCGCAGCGACGGCACCGCCATCAGTTGGGGCCTCAACCCCGGCGGATTGCTCACCGTTCCGCCCCCACCCGCCGGACTGAGCTACGTCGAGGTGACCGCGGGCCAATTCCATGCCGGAGGGCGACTCAGCGACGGCCGCGTCGTCTGCTGGGGCACGAACTACGGCGGACAACTCAATGTGCCCGCTCTTCCGCCGGGCGTGACTTATGTCCAGATCGACGCGGCGACCGAGCACACGCTGGCATTGCGCAGCGACGGCATGGTCGTCGGCTGGGGTGAGAGCAGTCACGCCAAGCTCGTCGTGCCGCCGCTGCCGCCAGGCATGACCTACGTCGAAGTGTCCGCTGGAGCCCATGACCAGCCCGGCAACGAGCACTACGGCCATGGAGCTGCGCGACGCAGCGACGGAAAAGTCATCTGCTTCGGATGGAACGGGAATTCCCAGCTCAATTGCCCTTCGCTGCCCGCGGGAGTTTCCTATGTCCAGGTCGAAGCGGGCTGCGCCGGAGTCGACACCACTGGACCGCTCTCCTGGGCGCACAATGTCGCGCTCTGCAGCAACGGCTCGGTCGTCGCCTGGGGCGACGACACCTTCGGACAACCGAACGTGCCCGCGCTTCCTCCAGGGCTCAGCTACGTCGAGATTGCCGCGGGCGGACTGCATTCGCTGGCGCGGCGCAGCGACGGCATGATCGTCGCCTGGGGCTACAACGGCTGGGGACAACTCGGGGGCCCGCCGGCGCTGCCACCGGGCACGAGCTACGTGCAGATCGCAGCGGGCTCCTATCACAACCTCGCACGGCGCAGCGACGGGGTGGTGGTCGGGTTCGGCCCCACCAACGCTCCTGCCTTGATCAACGTCCCCGCGCTCCCACCCGGGTTGACCTACGTAGACATCGAGGTCGGCATGGTGCACAGCCTGGCCTTGCGCAGCGATGGTTGGGTGGTGGTATGGGGAGCGAACACCTCCCCCGGACAACTCGCCGTCCCTGCGCTGCCCCCGGGAACGAGCTATGTCGAGCTCGCCGCCGGCGCAGGCCACAGCATGGCGCGTCGCAGCGATGGCGTGGTTTTGGCCTGGGGCAGCAACGCTTTCGGCCAACTCAATGTTCCGGTGCTTCCGCCGGGGGTCAGTTTCGTCGAAATCAGCGCGGCCTATAACTCGAGTGCCGCGCTGGCAAGCAACGGTCAGATCTACGTCTGGGGCACTCAGTACCCAGGCGTCCATAGCCCCCCCACCCTCGCAGCTGGTCAGCAGTACAGACACATCTCGCTGGGCGCGGATTCCGTGGCTGGCGAAATCGGGCCTGTGTGGTCGACCTACTGCACGGCCAAGGTCAATTCGCTGGGCTGCACGCCTTCGATCTCGGCCGCGGGCGTCCCGAGCGCGAGCGCGGGCTCCGGATTCACGCTCGCGACGGGCAACGTGATCAACAACAAGCCCGGTCTCTACCTGTACTCGAACACGGGCAGGGCCGCGGCGCCTTTCCTTGGCGGCTTGCTCTGCGTCAGCGGACCGGTCAAGCGTTCCGCGCCGATCAGCTCCGGTGGAACCGCTCCGCCGAGCAATTGCACGGGCGTCTACTCGCTCGACTTCAATGCCTTCGTGGCTGGAGCTCTCGGCGGCAGTCCCGCGGCGTACTTGAGCGTGCCCGGAACCGTGATCGATGCCCAGGCCTGGGGGCGCGACAACGGGTTCTCGGCGCCGAACAACGTGACGCTGTCCGATGCCTTGGAGTTCACGATCGGGCTCTGAGTAGAAGGACCGCGGAGTCGGTCCATCGATCCGCCGCGGCGACGACCTCCGGGTCGTCAGCGACGGAGCGAGATCCTGTGCAGGCGCCGTAGTCGCCAAGGGGCGTCGTGGGAATTCCCCGGGAGCTGCCGTTTGCCCTCGGGCGAGGCTTCCAACGGGCTGATGACCGCGGGCTCCGTCGCCAGGGATTCCAGGTCTTGCTTGGGTGCGACAGCGGCCCTGGGGCAAACCTGTTTGGCGGGGACGCGGCTCACCACCGGCCCCGCCCGAGGAGGCTTCGATTCCGTCGGTCCGGTCGTAACGCCTTTCCTGGCGCGCGGATGTGGGTTGGACGAGCGAGCGCGGCTGGCCAATTCCAGCGTGTGACGTCGCCGTGCAACCTCGATCCCCCTCTCCAGGACCTCCCACCATGTTCTCAGCACTCTTTCTAGCCCTCACCCAAGCCCAACAAGCCCCCGCCGCGGCACCCCTCCCCGCGGATGCAGTCGACACCCAACTCCGCGAAGCGACCATCGGCACGGTGATCAGCGTGCCCTTCGCGCGCGCCGACGACGCCGTCCCGCTGCCGATCCCGGCCGTGGTCGAGCCCGGCGCGGCGGGCGACCGCGTGCTGCAGCCCGCTTCGGGCGACCCCTACTTCCTTGGATTCGCGGCGGGCCGCTACTTCCCGCCGGCGGGTGAGCGCATCGACAGCGACCTCGCCCTCATGGCCGCGAACCTGCCCCAGGACGGACGTCCGACGGCCGAGACCTATGCCTTCGTGATGTTCCAGAAGCGCATGACCGAGGAGCGCATCGAGCAGCTGCGTCGCGCAGGCGCGCGCGTGCTCGAGTTCCACCCCTACTACACGGTCAAGGTCGCGCTCACCCCCAACGCGATCGACACGATCGCGGGCCTGGACTTCGTGCGTTGGATGGGCGTGCCGAAGAGCTGGCAGAAGCTGCATCCCGACTTGACCGCGCAACTCGCGCAGGCCGAGCCCACGCGGCGGCTTTCACTCTTCATCAATACTTTCGATTCCGACCTGTGCGCGGATTCGCGCGAGGAAGTCGTCGCAAACGCGATCGAAGGCGATCCCGATGGCGGCATCGCGGCTGGAAACGCGGAGGCGGCCTCGAAGATCGTGCACGCCAACGGTTGGCAGCAGCGCGAGCTCGAGCGCCACGGCGTCACGGTCGGCCCCTGGATCGAGTCGATCCACGCCTTCCAGGCGACGGTTGCGGCGGGCTCGATCGAACAGATCGTCGGTCTCGACTTCGTGCAATTCATCGAGAACGACGTGCCCTCGACGCTCGACCACGACGAAGGCATTCCGCTCTCGAACGGCGACCGGGTGCGCAACGTCTACAACGGCGGTACCAACGGCAATTGCCAGGGCGGAATCATCGACACCGGCATGGACACCGGGCACGCTGCGATCGATCCCTACGGCGTCGGTTGGGACTACACGGGCGCGGGCAATGCGTTCGACGACACCGACGGTCACGGCACGCACACGGGCGGCACCCTGCTCGGCAACGGCGATGTCGACGACAGTTTCCAAGGCTGCGCGCCTGGAATCGGCTTGACACCCGCGCGGCGGGTCTTCGTAGTCCGCAGAGGCGGCAATGCTCCGTTGTCGACCTGGCTGTCCGTGATGCACAGCAGTTACAACGACGGGACCAACATCTCGCCCGCGCCGATGGTGGTCAGCAATTCCTACAGCGGCAATGTGGTCTCTGGCGCGTACATCGGCAGCGAATCCGCGCCGCGCACGATCGATGCCGAAGCCTTCGCCCACGACCAGCTGTGGGTCTGGTCGGCGAGCAACGAGGGTCCGAATGCGGGCACGATCGGCTTGGAGTCCTGTGCGAAGAACGCGCTGACCGTCGGCAACGTGCTCGACCACGAAGACGCGGTCGTCGGCGACCCGGGCACGATCTGGACCGGCTCGAGCCGCGGTCCCTGCGGTGACGGCCGCTGGAAACCGAATTTGTGCGCCGCGGGGCAGGTGCTTTCGTCCTGTCTGGCAGGCACGACCACCGGCTACGCGAACGGCGGTGGCACGAGCATGTCGACTCCGCTCGTCAGCGGGCTCGCGCTGCAGCTGTGCGATCACTACTCGTTCCTGCGTTACAACCCTTCGGCGCTCGCCGCGACGCTGATGGCGGGTTCGCTCACGCACAACAACCAGGTGATCAGCACACCCGGGGACACGCACCTCGACGCCTACGGCACGGGACGTGTCGACGCGTACAAGGCGAACTTCGGCGACAGCCAGCAAGCCCTGTCGTTCTGGAGCTTCAACCCGAGCTGGTCGAGCGCGTACACGGAGCTGCCGTTCACGGTGAGCGCCGGTGCGACACGCTTGACCTTCGTCATGCGCTACGAGGAGGCCGCGTGCTCAGCCGGCGCTTCGCAAGCTCAGGTCAACGACATGGACACCTGGCTCGACGTCGAGCCTTTCACCGCCGGCGGCAACACGGGCGAGTACTTCTCGCAGCAGTCGAACGTCGACAACACCGAAGTGCGGATCATCAACAATCCGACCGTCGGTGATTGGAAGGCCAAGGTCTTCCCGAGCTCGATCGTGCCCTTCCAGAGCGTGCGCGTCGGTGTGTGCGTGATCGTCACGTACGGCGACACCTCGCCGACGCCGACGTTCAACGTCACGGCGAGCGATTCCTACGTGCAGCCGGGTGACGACATCACGTTCACGGCGGGCTACTCGAACCCGAGCTACATCGCTTCGGGCGTGTTCTTCGACTCTTCGTCGGCCAACGCCGGTCTCACCGCGTCCTACAACACGATGCTCGACGGCTCGACCGCCGACCTGATGGACAACAAGTCCTTGGGCAAAGACGTGTGCATGGGCGACGTGATCCACGGCACGAGCCGCACGCACCACTGGACCGCGCACTGGAATACGGAAGGTGCGAAGATCTGGCAGGTCGAAGCGCGCTCGGACAATGCGACCGACGTCACCGATTCCGCGACGGTCTACGTCGACGGAACGGCGCCCGGCCTGGCCACGAACCTCGGCTCGTCGACGCACACGGTCAATGTCTGGGACAACGATCCGACGATCACCTACACATGGACCGCGGCCACCGACAACCTTTCGGGTGTCGACGGATACGGGACCTTTGTGTCGAGCGGCGGGCCTGGCGCGCCGAGCAACGTCAAGGACATCAATGCGGTGACCTCCACCCCGGGGACCTTCGCGGCGAGCGGTCAATACTGGTTCAACATGAAGACCGTGGACCGCTCGGGCAACTGGTCGGCGAGCTATGCGAACGTCGGGCCGTTCAAGATCGACCTGCTCGATCCTGACCTGGTTACCGGCCTCGCTTCGACGAGCCACACGGTGGGAATCGCCTCGTGCAACGACATGGTGGCGATGAGCTGGAATTCCACGCCGGACAGCGGTGGTTCGGGCCTGAAGGGCTACCGCTCGTCCTGGGACCACAACCCGGTCGCGAACCCGCTGACTCTGACCCTCGGGCCGGTGACCGGCGTGGTCACTCAGCTCCTGTCCTCCACACAGCCCTGGTATTTCCACATCGCGTCGGTGGACATCGCCGGGAACGTGCAGACCGCGGTTCACGCAGGTCCCTACTACGTGCAACCGAATTCCGGAACCACGTACTGCACGGCCAAGGTCAATGCGCTGGGCTGCACGCCGTCGATCGGTTTCATCGGCACGCCGAAGGCGGGACAGCTCGCAGGCTACACGGTTCGCGCGACCAACGTGCGCAACAACAAGCCCGGCTTGCTGATCTACGGCGTCAATGGCGGCTCGAGCAATCCGTTCCTCGGCGGAACCCTGTGCGTCGCGGCGCCGATCAAGCGCTCGACTCCGGTCGCGGCTGGCGGCAACCCGGCACCGGCCAATGACTGCTCGGGTGTGTACTCGATCGACTTCAGCACCTTCGCCTCGGGTCTGCTCGGCGGAACGCCGCTGCCGGCGCTGTCGGTGGCGGGGACAGCGGTGAACTGCCAGTTCTGGGGTCGCGATCCTGGGTTTGCGGCGCCCAACAATGCGACGCTGACGAACGGGTTGAGCTTCACGATCTGTCAGTAGGTAGTCGTGGATGAGGCGCGAGCCTCTCTCGAAAGCGGGGTGGGTCCTTCCGGGGCTCACCCCGCGATCGTTCCAGTACGGAGCCAGGTGACTTCGTCCGGAGTCGTGCGGGCATCCC
>DATHET010000053.1:0-15028 GCA_035490315.1 Planctomycetota bacterium | reverse complement strand
AGACGTAGTAGCCGCCTGGCGGCGACGACGGGATTCCGAAGAAGTCGGCGCCTGTCACACCCGTCTCGATGATGTCGTCGGGGTAGGACGGGTTGCCCGCGGTGAAGTCGTAGGAGTAGCCGGCCACTCCGGCGAGGCTGTCCGTCGATGCATTCCAGGTCATCGACACGTCGCCGCTGTTGGACCATGTGAACGGCACGTGGGTCGACGAAGTCAATCCCGTGACGTCACTCGGCGAGGTTCCGTCGATGACCACCTGGGTTTGCGCCACGTGGTCGATCGCGTTGTCCGATGCGCTGGTCACCGAGAGGTTCTTCACGCCTTCGGAGTTCCACTGCAGGCTCCAGATGTTGCCCTTCCACGTGTTCGGGAACATGTCTCCGAGCGTCACGGTCCTTCCGTACGACGGATAGTTGTCCATGAAGCTGGCGACCGTTCCATCCGCGAGCGAGCGCCGCGAATCCAGCAGGATGCCGCCGGCGAGGTTCGGACTGACCGTCACGCCCGCGGCGAGAGATGCCGGGTTGTAGACCCAGCCCGTGAAATCCACGGTCACGTTGGGCCGTGCGTAATTGTGGCTCTGGTTGGTGGTCACCGTCAGGTCCGGCGTCATGGTCGCGTAGTAGGCGTAGACGGTCACGCCCATGTCGCAGCCCGTCGTCGTCGAGGTCGGCCAGGTCTTCCAGCGCCAGGCGCCGACTTGCGGATTGTCGATGATCCGGATCTCGGTGTTGTCGCGCGTGGATTGCTGCGCGAACCAGTCGCCCGTGTTGAAGCTCGGATCGATCGGGGCCTGGTCGAGGTACAGGTCCCAGTTGTTCTTCAAGGCCGCGGAGGCGCCGCCGGAGGGCTGGGATTCGGCGTAGTGCATGCACACGACGAGCCTGGTGCAGCCCGGGCTGATCGTGAAGTCGCTGAAGCTGTAGGTGTTGGAGCTCATGAAGAAACCCCAGTTGATCCAGCCCGAATCGCCGCCGCCCGTGCCCCACATCGCCTTGGTCGCGTCGACGCGGCCCGTGCCGAACTGGCGCAGGTGCGTGTCCGCCGGCGAGGTCAAAAGCTCGTTGTTGTGCGTGACCGCGCTGGCCATCACCAGTCCGTCGGTGCGCGCCGGCATGTAGCGCAGGAAGGAATAGTTGTCGAGCAGCTGAGCGATCAGGCCGGTGACGTGCGGCGCGGCCATGCTCGTGCCGGAGAAATACTTGTGACCGGTGGTCGTGCCCGAAGACACTGACTTGATGTCGACGCCGGGCGCCACGACGTTCGGTTTCCAGCGCTGGTCACCCATCGGCCCGTAAGAGGAGTCCCAGGCCAGATCGCCGAGCGTGCCGAAGCCGGGCTCGGTGTAGGCCTGGACGCTGCCGACGGAGAGCACGTTCTTCGCGCCCGCCTGCAAGCCGACTTTGTTCGCGCCCTGGTTGCCGGTCGAGAACACGTAGTCCTGGACCTGGAAGTACACTTCGTCGTCGAGCAGGCGCGCGTCCGCTTCCGTGCCGTTGTACGGCGTCGCTCCCGCGCTGGTTCCCCAGGAATTGTTGATCACCATCGGGCGCTGGGTGGTCGATGCCCCGTCGAAGAACGAGGTGTGCAGCACACCGAGCATCGTCGACAGCGCCGTCCCGTTGAACGCGCAGGAGTCGTTGAAGATCTTGAGGTTGTAGTAGCGACCCGCTCCACCCCAGCCCAGGCCGGGCGCGTTGCCCGTCAGCTCGGCCACTCCGGAGCCGCCGTTGCTCGTGATCGTGCCCGCGACGTGCGAGCCGTGGGTGCAGCCGTCGGCCCACGCGCCGGTGGCCGATCCGCTGAAGTCCCAGCCGACACCGTTGGTGTGGTTGAGATCCCAGTGCGCGGCGTCGAAGCCCGAATCGCACTGGCCCGCCGTCACGACCGAGTTCACGCCGCCGTTGAAATACTGGCGCATGTTGTCGCTGGCGATCAGCGCGGTCGAGAAGTCGTGGTGCAGGATGGGCTGCTCGTTGCTCTCGACGAATTGCACGTAATCGAGCGCGACCACGCCCTCGAGCTGCACGGGCAGGAGCCGTGCGCGGAAGGCGTGGATCGCCTCGACGTATTCCAGCACCTCGACTCCGAGCTGCTGCAGGCCGCGCTGTTGCCAGCCGTTGGATTGCGTGCGCTTGGGCGCCGCGCTCGGATCGGCGGACTCGATGACGCCGCGCGTCAGCTGACTGACGGACCCGATGGTCTCGAGGGTCGAATCGCGGTTCAAGTCGGAATCGAAGAGGTTGATGTAGACCTCGATCGGATCGCTGACGCGCGCGCCGGCGAGTTGCTCGATCAAGCGCGGGTGCAGCTTCTGGCCTGTCCGCGCGATGCCGACCCAGTGGACGTCAGGGCTCGCGGCGATCGTCTCGATCGAGAAGATCGGCAGGGCGACCTTCATGCAGTTGTAAGGGTGGAATTCGAGCACGCGCGCGCCGAGGGCCTTCAGCGCGTCGACGCGCGCCTGGGTGATGCGCTTTTCGAACATCACGAAGGCGAAGGTCTCCTGATCGGGCCGGCCGTCCGTGTACGCGGCCTGCACGTTGGCGAGGAGCAGCGGGTCGATGCGCTCGCCGCGCGGCGGGTAGTAGTTGCCCGACGTGAATCCCAGGAAGTACGGATCGCCGGACGCCTCGGCGACGACGACGTCCCCGTCGGGAGTCGATTTCACCTGCCGGGGAATCGGCAGGGGCACGTCGTCGTCCAGGGTTGCGGCGAAGATCGGCGGAGCTCCGCCGTCGATGCCGGACCGGCGATCGGCGGGACGCGGCGTCTGCGAGACGGCGTCGAGGGCCGAAGCCGGCGGTGTCAGCGCTGGGCGCTGGGCTGGATTGGAAGGAAGCGGGACGACGCTGCGTTCCTGCGCGGAAGCGGGTGACAAGATCGCAGCGAGGGATGCCAGATACCAGAGACGTTGCATGGCAGACTCCATTGGCCGGCGATGCGCCGGCGGGTTGATCCAGGCTCGCCGGCCGAACGGCCGTGCTCGGACCTGGTGACGCGTGCGCAGGCTGGAGAGGACAGAGCCGCGGGCGAGCCCTCGCGGAGCGCGCTGGAACAGACCTAACGTGAATATGGGCAAGACTTTACGGGCTGCTCGCGCGGCGCATTGCACACGCCTGACGTCTTCGTGAAGTCCGCGCGCGCAATCGCGACTTCGCCGCGCCTCGGGTAGGGTCGTTCCTGTCCATGGCGAGCGCCGCATCCCTCCGCATCCACGAGCCCGGGCCACGCCAGTTCATCAACGAGCTGCGCGGCCAGCGCGCTTTCGAGCACGGAGAGGCCTTGGCGCTGCACCGGCCGCTCGAGCTGCACCTGCAGCTAACCTCCGGCTGCAATCTCGATTGCTACATGTGCCACGAGCACCTGAGGCCCGTCGAAGCGCGCCACGGCAAGGGCATGAAGTTCCTCGATCGCGCGGTACTCGAGCGCATCGAGCGCGAGGTCCTGCCGTACTCCTTGCGCCTGCACCTGGGCGTCGGCGGCGAGCCGATGCTCGCGCCGTTTTTCCTGGAGCTGGTCGAGCGCGCCCACGCGAAGAACCAGCGCATCCATCTGACGACCAACGGCACGCGCATCGCGACCGAGCGCGTCGCCGAGGTGCTCGCCCATTGCGTGCACGAGATCGAGATCTCGATCGACGGCGCCACCGCCGCGACTTACGAGCGCATCCGCGGCGGCGCGAGCTTCGCGCGCCTGGTCAAGAACATCGAGCTCTTGAACAAGCACCGTTTCCTGCGCGACGCCGAGGACCGGCCGCGGCTTTCCCTGTGCATGGTCTTGATGCGGAGCAACGTCCACGAGCTTCCGCGCCTCGTCGAGCTCGCCGCGACGCTGAAGGTCGACGCCGTGTCCGCCTGGCCGGTGATTCCGGTTACCGCGGAAGGCCGCGCCGATGCGCTCGACCTCGAAGCGGCCAGACCCTTCGTCGTCGAAGCTCGCGAGCGCGCGAAAGCCCTCGGGATCGCGCTCGATCTGCCCTTCGATCACGGCGCCCTGGACGATGGAGTCCCGCGCGAGGACCGCAGCGCGGCGCTGCGACGTCTCGCGAAATTGGAGGGCCTGGACCGCGAGCGCGGCACGAGCCGGCATTACTGCCACATGCCGACGGTCGCCGTGTACGTGCTCTGGGACGGCCGGGTCTATCCCTGCGCGAATCCCAAGACTCACCAGGGCGACGCCCTGGGCAATCTCGCCTCGCAGGAGTTCTCGGACATCTGGAACGGCCGCTCGTTCCGCAATTTGCGCGCGGGACTCGCCGCGGGGGACGTACCCGAGGTCTGCCGCACCTGCGCGATCCTGCACCGTTCCGCGGGACCCGTGGAAGCATCGCGCTCGGACCTGGTGCAATGGTTCGGCGAGCGCGACCTCGCGCCCCTGACTCCCGCCGCGACCGGCGCGAGCGATCTGATCGAGCTGGCGGTCGCCAGCGGCTTCGCGGATCAGGTGCACGAGCGTCATTTCAAGCTGCTCGGTTATTCGCAGCTGCTCGAGCGCGAGGTCCACCAACAGGCCAGCGACAACGAGCGGTTGTTGCACGAGCGCGTCGCCGCGCGCCTGCACATCGAGGCCCTGCTCGTCGAGCGCGAGCACTTGAAGGCCCATGCGAACGTCCTCGCGCGCGACCGTGAAGGCTTGAGCGGGCACTCCACGACGCTGGAGGCCGCGAACGGAGCGCTCGAGGCCCACGCGCGGAACCTGGAGACCGAGCGTGAAGCCCTGATCTCCGGCGTGCGAGCGCTGGAAGCCGAGGTCCATCGCACCGAAAGCGAGATCGAGCGTCTGCGCCACGCCAGCGAATCCGCGCGCCTGGAGCGCGACGCGCTGCTCGAAGAGCGGATTCACCAGAGCGATCACGCGCAGACCCTGGCGCGCGAGCGCAGAGCACTCGGCCTGCATGCCATGACGCTGGAATCCGAGCGCGAGCAGCTGGTGCGCCATGCGGCCAATCTCGAGCGCATCCTCGAGCGCACCCGCGCGCGAGCCCTGTACCGCACCCTCTCGAACCTGAAGGATTTCCTCCAGCGCCCGCGTCCTCGCACGCCTTTCGCCTACGTGCCTCCCTGGGAAGCCGACGGAAGCCGCCGCGCCGGAGAGCCGCCGGCCAGACTCGAGTAGCGGGTCAGGCGCGGGCGTCGCTGCCGCGGCTCGCCGCGCGCAATTCCTTGCGCGCGACCTTGCCCCGGTCGTTCTTGGGCAGGCTCTCGCGCCACTCGAACCAGCGCGGGTACTTGTACGGCGCGAGGTGGCGCTTGACGTGCTGCTTGAGCTCGGCCGCGAGCTCCGGGCCGCCGCAGTGGCCCGCGTTGACCACGATGAAGGCGAGGGGCTTGACCAGCCGGTCCTCGTCCTCGCAGCCGACGACGCAGACTTCGGCGACCGCAGCGTGGCGCAGCAGCACGTTCTCGATCTCGAGCGGCGAGACCCAGATGCCTGAGACCTTGAGCAGGTCGTCGTCGCGGCCCTCGTAGAAGAAATACCCGTCGGGGTCGCGGCGGAAGATGTCGGCGGAAGTGCACCAGTCCGCCTGGTAGGTCGCGATCGATTTCTTGCGATCCGCCCAGTAGCACAGCGCCGTCGATCCGCCGCGCACCCGCAGCCGACCGGGCTCGCCGTCGGCGACGGGCTTGCCGTCCGGTCCGACGATCTGCGCTTCGTAGCCGGGCACGATGCGGCCGAGACTGCCGAGCTTGACGTCGCCTTCGCGGTTGGAGATGTAGATGTGGAACATCTCGGCCGAGCCGATTCCGTCGAGGATCTCGACCGAAGTGCGCGCTTTCCACTCCTCGTAGAGCTGCGCGGGCAGGGCCTCGCCGGCCGACAAGGCGACGCGCAGCGAAGACAGATCCGCGCTGTCGCAGCGCGGCGAGCGCAGCATGTTGTTGATCATCGTCGGCACGCTGGTCAGGAAGCTCGGCCGATGCCGCGCGATCTGATCGAAGAGCTCGTCCGCCGTCGCGCGGCCGGGGAAGAGCACGACGCTCGCTCCCACGCGGAAGGGGAACATCAAGTTGGTCCCGGTGGCGTAACCGAAGAACAGCTTGGGCACCGAGAGACACACGTCGCTCTCGCGGTAGCCCGCGACCTGCAGCGCGTAGGTCTCGGTGGAAAAGGCGAAATCGCCGTGGACGTGGACACAGGCCTTGGGGTGGCCAGTCGTGCCCGAGGTGAACAGCCAGCCGGCGAGATCGTCGGCGCTGGTGGGCTCCATGGCTGCCGCCGGCGAATCGGGATCCTCCGCGGCGAGGGCGCGCTCGTAATCGAGACCGCCGTGCTCGCCGCGGCCGACCACGATCGTCGTCTCGAGCCAGCGCGCGCCGCGCGCGGCGATCTGGAATTCCGCCAGGGCTTCGGCGTGCACGAAGGCGACCCGCGCCATCGTGTAGCCGAGGTAGTACTCGAGCTGCTCGGCCTTGAGCAGCGGATTGACCATCGCGAACACGGCGCCGGCGCGCAGCACGCCGAACCAGGCTTCCGCGAACTCGAATCCGTCGGGTAGGACGAAGAGCACGCGCTCTTCCGGCCGCACGCCGTGGCGGCGCAGACAGGCTGCCGCCTGCTTGGCGCGGCGCGACAGCTCGCTGTACGTGCGCTTCGCGTCGCCGCAGATCAGCGCCGTCTTCTCGCCGCGGCCCGCCTCGAGATTGTGATCGAGGAAGTATTCACACAGGTTGAAGCGCTCGGGGAATCCGATCCCGCCGTAGAACTCGACGCTCGAGGGCTTCACTTCGCGAAGGGACTCAGGGCAGCCTTGAATTCCGCGGCACTCTGGTAGCGCTGGCGCTTGTCGGTGAACAATCCGCGCTGCACCGCGAGCTCGAACTCCGGATCGACCTCGACGTCGGGCGCGCGTTTCTTCATCGACGGCGCGAGCTTGTCGAGCTTGGCCTGAAAAATCTCCAGGAAGGAGCGGCCGGGCCAGGGCAGAACTCCCGTCGCCAGCTCGAAGAGCACGGCCGCGACGTTGTACACGTCGGAAGCGACGTCAGGAGACTCGCCGCCGAACTGCTCGACGGGCGCATAGAACGGCGTGCCGATCAGCGCGGTGCGATCGCCGAGGTGCTTGGCATTCCACAATCCCGGCGTGACCCCGCCGTCGACGAGCTGCACGGAAACTTTCGAAGACTTGCCCTTGCCCTCGGCGATGTTCAAGGTCGCCGGCTTGATGTCGCCGTGCACCAGCTTGCGCGCGTGGATCGCTTCCAGGGCCGCGAGCGCGGCGACTCCGATCGCGGCGACCACGGCCTGGGACGGCTGCTTGTGGTTGCGCCCCCATTCGGCGAGCGGCTCGCCGCGCGGCGCTTCGCTGATCATCACGATGGTCGCCGCCGCGGGCACGAGCACTTCGAGAACCCGTGCGACGCCGGGGTGCTCGACCTTGCGCCAGGCCTCGAGGGCTTTCTTGTAGTCGTTGGCCTGCGCCGCCGACTCGAACAAGGCCGGCGGAAACGCCGTCAATTCGCAGTCGGTGTCGGAGGTCTCGTCGTGGGCCGCGAAGGTCGCCGACAGCCCGCTCGATCGCGATGGCCTGGAGATCCGGTAGCGTCCGAGCACGAGTTTGTTCGGAGCGAGGTCGAACAGCGAAAACGAGGCGGTGGCCATGGTCCTTTTCTCGCGAGGCGCCCGCGCAGATTCGCCTGCGGCCCGCGCGTGCATGGTAGCGTCGCGGCGGGTCCCGGCGGTCCTTCAATAACTCTTCTGAGCCCGCGCGAAATCGCGCCACGCGCCGCTTTCGCGCAGCTCGCCGAGCGAGCGGGCGAACAGCTCCAGCTCCTCCATCTTCGTGTAGAAGTGCGGGCTGACGCGAATCCCGGCCTCGGGCCGGTGATCGACCAGGATGCCGCGCTGCTCGAGGGCCGCGACGAAGGCCCCGCCGTTCTCCTCCGCTCGCAAGCGCACGGTCAGGGTTCCGCCGCGCTGCGCCGGGTCCGCGGGCGAGGGCACTTCGAAGCCGCGGCCGAGCAGATCCTCGCGCAGAGCCTGGGTGCACGCGATCGACCAGGCGCGGATCTTCTCCACGCCGACCTCGAGCACGACTTCGTAACCCGCCGTGGCCGCGAGCAGGGCCGGAACCGCCGGCGATCCGTGCAAGAGGCGCGCTGCTCCGCTCGCGTAGCGCTGGGCGCCCAGCTCGAAGGCGAAGGGCGCTGCGTGGGCTGCCCAGCCGGTGATCCGCGGCTCGAGCTTCGGCAGCAGGTCCGGCCGCACGTAGAGGTATCCGGCGCCTGGACCTCCGCACAGCCATTTCACCGATCCGCCGCAGACCATGTCGACGCCGAGATCGGCGACGTCGACCGGCACGGTGCCCAGCGACTGGTACGTGTCGAGCAGCACCAGCGCGCCGACTTCGCGCGCGCGCGCGCAGATCGCTTTCGCGTCGTGCTGGTAGGAGTTGCGGAAGCAGACGTGGCTGATCGGAACGATCAGCGTGCGCTCGTCGATCGCGGTCAGGACCTCGTCGAGCGGAACGCCGACTCGCCCCTTCGACGGCAAGCAGACGATTTCCGCGCCGAGACGCTTGCAACCTTCCCAGACGTACATGTTCGTCGGGAAATTCTGGTCGTCGTAGACCACGCGGTTGCGCGGCCCGCTGAAATCGAGGCAGGAGGCGATCAAGCTCTCGATCACGGACACGTTCTGGTGCATGACCACCGAGCCCGCGGGCGCGTTCATCATTTTCGCCAGCAGATTGCCGACCGTGATCGGCGAGTCCCACCAGCCCTCGGCCCAGGCGCGCACGCCGCGCGTCGCCCACTGGTCGGCGTAGGCGCGCAACTTGTCGTACACGCCGATCGGCATGGCGCCGAGCGAGTGGGTCACGAGGTAGGTCGTCGAAGCCAGGATCGGAAACTGCCTGCGCCAGCGCTCCGGATCGTGGACCTGGCGAGCCTCGCTCGGACGGGTCGGATTCATGACGGCTGGTCGGGCTTCGTGCGTCGCGCGGGATCCAGACCGGTCAACTGCTCGTCGGGGATCACGAGCCGCGCCACGGGCAGGCCGCCGACGATGTGGCGCTCGATGATCTCGTCGACGTCGGCGGGCTTCACGCCGCCGTACCAGACTGCGTCGGGGTAGACGACGACGCACACGCCGTGGGCGCATTGGTCGAGGCAGCCTGCCTTGTTCGGGCGCACGATGCGCTTGAAACCGGCCTTGACCAGCTTCTCCTTGAAGGCGTCGAGCACCGCTTGCGCGCCGCGCGCCGTGCAGGAGCCGCGCGGGTCGTCCGCGGAGCGCTCGTTCTGACAGACGAAAACGTGTTTCTGGAATTTGGCCATGCTTGGGGGTGCTCAGGATGATCTGCGGAAGAGCTCCTTGGCCAGGATCATTTTCTGCACTTCGCTCGATCCTTCGTAGATCCTCAGGGCGCGCACGTCGCGGTACAGAGCCTCGACCACCTCGCCGCGCTTCACGCCCAGGCCGCCGAAGTGCTGCACGGCGCGGTCGCAGACCCAACCGGCGTTTTCCGTGGCGAAGAGTTTTGCCCGCGCGACCTCGAGCGTCGAGTCGCCGCCGCGGTCCACTGCCTGCGCGGCTTCGTCGACCAGGAGCTCCGCGGCGCGCAGCCGAGTGTCCATCTCGGCGATGTCGAAGGCCAGGCCCTGCATGGTCGCCAGGGGCTTGCCGAACTGCTGCCGCGCCAGGAGATGGCGCCGCGATTCGTCGAAAGCGCGCCGCGCGAATCCATTGGCGGCGGCGGCGACGGAGGTGCGCATGCGGGCGAGGACCAGGAGAGCCAGCTCGATTCCATTGCCCAGCTCTCCCAAGCGCGCGGAATCGGCGACCTGGACGTCCTCGAAGTACACGTCGCCGATCGGATGCGCGCCGAGGACTTCGAAGCGCTCGGTGCGCAAGCCGGGCGAGCTCGCCTGCACGCAGAACATCGTGAAAGTCTTCGGCGCATCAGCCGTGCGCGCGAGCACGGTGTAGAAATCCGCGATGCCTGCGTTGGAAATGAACGTCTTGTGGCCGCTCAGACTCCAGCCGCTCGCCGTGCGGCTCGCGCGCAATTCGACGTCGGCCAGCGAGGAGCCGGCGCCAGGCTCGGTCAAGGCGAAAGCCGCGCACAGCTCGCCGCGCGCGACGCGCGGAAGCAGATCGCGCGCGATCGCCGGATCCGCGGCGCGTGTCAAAGCGAAGGAGCCCAGACCCTGCATCACCAGCATCACATCGAGCATCGCCGAGCGATAAGCGAGCGAGCGGCGCAGCGCGGAAACGGCGCGCACGCTGACGGTATCCGCGGGTACCAAGCCCTTCGCATCGGCCCCACCGAAAGCCGCAGGCACCATCCAGGCCGCGAGACCGGAGTCTCCGAGCAGTCGCAACGCGCGCTTTGCCGCCGCGGTCTCGTCCAGCTCGAGCAACGCTCCGGCATGAGCGAGACCGAGCTCGTCGGCTTCGCGGCCGATTCGGGCGAGGATTTCGCCGGCCGTGCTCATCGCCGCGCGCCGCGCGTTGGTCCCTGCGTGAAATCGGGCGCGCGCTTCGCGACCGAGGCCTCGTAGGCCTCGCGGTAGTCGGGATGCTTCATGCACTCGGCCTGGATCCAGCCCTCGGTCTGCATCGCCAGCTCGAGCGGCATGTGGGCTTCGAGGTTGAGCATGCGCTTGGTCATCGCCAGGCCCATCGACGGTCCTTTGGCGAGACGCGAGGCCCACTCGCCCGCTTCGCGCTCGAGATCCGCACCCGGCACGACCCTGTTGTAAAGCCCGATCTCGTAAGCGCGCTGCGCCGTGATGAAATCGCCGAGCATCAAGAGCTCGCTCGCGTGACCGAGACCGACGATGCGTGGCAGAAGCCAGGCCGCGCCCATGTCCGCGCCGCACAGGCCGACTTTGGTGAACAGGAAGGCGATGCGCGCGTCGTCGCTCGCCACGCGCACGTCGCTGGCCGCGGCGATCACCGCTCCGGCGCCGCACACGGTTCCGTTGAGCGCGGCGACGATCGGCTTTTCGAGCAGGCGCATGTTCTCGATCAGGTCGCAGGTCATGCGCGTGAAGGCGAGCAGCTCCGCGTCGGACACTCCGAACAAGCGTCCGATGATGTCGCGCACGTCCCCGCCCGAGCAGAAGGCGCGCCCCGTTCCCGTGACGATCACCGCGCGCACCTGGTCCATCGTGCGCAGAGCGCGGAACGTGTCGCGCAACTCGGCGTAGGAATCGAAGGTCAGCGCGTTCAAGCGCTCGGGCCGATCGAGGCGGATCGTGGCGACGCCCTCGTGCTCGCTGTAGCGGAAATGGCGCGGATTCATGGCTCAGCGTTTCTTCTTGGCCTTGGCCTTCGATGCCTTTCGCGGCTTCTCGGTCAGCCGTTCCTCGCCGGGCAGCGCGAGCGCCGGATCCAGCCCGAAATCGAGTGCGCCGTCCATGATGTCGGTGGCGACGAGCTGCTCGGCGAGCTCGCGCTTCGTGAACAAGCCTTTCTTCAAGCACAGCTCGGCCAGGGCGCGCGAGAGCAAGGCGACTCGCGCCACGTCTTCCTCGAGCTGCAGCACGCGCGCCTGGGCCTGGCGCATCTTGTTCGTGCGCTCGACGCGGATCGCCTCCAGCCGCGCGCGCAATTCGCGCACCACGTTGGGATCGAGGGTTTCCTGGAACAGCCGATCGAGGTAGTCCATCGGCGCATGTTAACCGGAAGGCGGGCTCACACGGCCGGGGGAATCACCGCCGTGCCTTCGATCTCGACCAGCGCGCCCTCCTCGAGCAAGCCCGCGACCTGGACCAGGCTCATCGCCGGGTACCAGGGGCCGATGATCTCGCGCCATGCGACGCCGACGGCCTTGGTCGAAGCGAGGTAGGCCTGCTTGTCCGTGACATAGACCGTCACACGCACCAGCCGCGCCGTGGGTCCGCCGGCGTGCACGACGACGCGGGCGACGTTGCTCAGGGCCTGGCGGAATTGCGCGGCGAAATCATTGCCGCCGACGAGTCGCTGCTCGCCGTCCCAGGCGATCTGGCCCGCGACGTACAGCGTGCGCGAGCCCGCCGGAGCGACCACGCCATTCGAATACCCGCGCGGCGGCTTCCAACCGGTCGGCTGGATGATCTCGAAATCGTCGGACTCGCTCATGCCTTGCCCAGGACCGGGCCTTCCAGGCGCACCACTCGGGCGCCGTCGAGTTCGAGGATCGTGCCGTTCTCCTCGCTCTCGATCAATGACCACACAGCATCGGCGACCTCCGCGCTGGAGATCAGGCGGCCGCCGGGATTCTGTTTCGCGAGGAATGCGCGGACATCGCTCGCGCTTTTCTTCGTTTTCAGCACCATGCGCTCGACCGCGCCGTCAGTCAGCGGAGAATCGACGTAATGCGGGCAGACCGCGGCGATCGACACGCCGCTGCCCGCCAGCTCGAGCGCGGCCGCGCGCGTGTATCCGACCAGGGCATGCTTCGACGCGCAGTAAGCCGCGGTGTAGGCGTAGCCGCGCAGTCCCGCGGAGGAAGCGACATGGACGATGCGCCCGTACTTCTTTTCGCGCATCCGCGGCGCGAGGGCTTCGACCAGCCTGCGGGCGCCGTGGAAATTGACGGCGAGGTGCCGCTCGAAGAGATCGGCGTCGCCGGAGAAGAGCGGCGCGCTGATCGCGATGCCCGCGCAATTGACCAGCGCGGAGATCGAGCCGAGGTCGGCGCTGGCACGCTGCGCTTCGTCGCAAGCCTTCCGGATCGAGGCCGGATCGCTGACGTCGATCTCGATCGCGGAGGCAGCGCCGCCGCGCGAGCGCACTTCCGAGACCACTGCGTCGAGGCGCGCGCGGTCGCGGCCCGCAACCAGGGCGAGCCAGCCCGCTTCGGCGGCGCGGCGCACGACGGCGGCGCCGATGCCTCCTCCCCCGCCGGTGATCAGGATCGCTGCGCTCGCCATGGGGCAGGAGTCTGCGATCGGGCGCGCGCGAGTGCCATCTTCGCGCGGGGAAGATCTCGCCTGCGCGGAAGGATAAGCTCCCTGCCCATGGCTGCTGGAGCGAAGGCGGAAGAGTCGCGCGCGAAGCGCGACGACGAATTGGAGTCCGCTTACATCTATACGGTGCTCGCCGAGAGCGAATCCGATCCCAAGGCGCGCCAGATGTTCGCCGAGCTGTCGCTCGCGGCACGCAAGCAGGCCGAGATCTGGGCACCCGGCGCCGGCGCGGGAGCTTTCCAGCCTTCGCTGCGCGCGCGCATGGTCGCTGGACTGGCGAAGCGCTTCGGCGCGCGCCCCCTGCGGCCGCTGCTCGCGGCCCTGAAAGTGCGCGGCCTCTCGTACTGGTCGGCGCCGATGGTGCCCGGCCAACCCTCGCCCGCGGCGGCCGCTCGGGAAGCTTCGCGCCACCGCGGCGCGCGCCATGGATCCAATCTGCGCGCGGCCGTGTTCGGCGTGAGCGATGGGATCGTGTCCAACGCGAGCCTGATCCTCGGCGTCAGCGGCGCGAACCTCGATGCCCACGCCCTGGTCGTCGCGGGCTTCGCGGGCCTGCTCGCCGGGGCCTCGTCGATGGCCGCGGGCGAATACGTGTCGGTGCGATCGCAGCGCGAGCTCTTCGAGCACCAGATCGGCCTCGAGCGCGACGAGCTCGCCGAGTATCCCGCGGAAGAAGAGGCGGAGATCGCGGTGATCTACGAGGCGCGCGGACTGTCGAAGGCCGAGGCGAAATCGCTCGCGCACAGGCTGATGTCGGATCCGGAGCACGCGCTCGACACCCTGGCCCGCGACGAGCTCGGGCTCGATCCGAGCTCGCTGGGCTCGCCCTGGTCGGCGGCGATCGCTTCTTTCCTGGCCTTCGCGGTGGGAGCCGCCCTGCCCCTGGTCCCGCTGCTCGTCGCCGACGCTCGGCACGCGATCTTCTTCTCGACGGGAATCGCCTTCGTGGCTCTCTTCGCGGTCGGCGCGAGTCTTTCGCTGTTCACGGGTCGCAACGCGCTGTGGAGCGGCGCGCGTCTCGCTCTGATCGGCTCGGCCGCGGCCGGCGCGACCTACGCGATCGGCCACCTCTTCGGTGTCGCGATCGCGTGAAGCTCAAGGCGTGAACAGGAGCTGCCAGCCGGCCCAGAAAACGGCGACGTCGATCAAGGCATGGCTGAGCCAGGCGCTCCAGATCGAGCGCGTGCGCGAGTAGATCGCCGACCAGGTCACGCCGGCGGCGAACACGGCGATCGACCCGATGACCGCGATTTCCGTGTTGAACTGCGTGGCGAGGATCAAGGTGTGATGCAACGTGAACGCCGCGGCGGAGGCGAAAACTGCGAGGCGGCGCGGCATCAGCTCTTCGAGTTTTCCGAGCACGAACCAGCGCCAGAGGTATTCCTCGAGCAGCGAATTGAAGACGCAGGAGTAGACCGCGACCAGCCCGTAAGCGCCGGGCGAGAGCAGATGATTCCTGCTCACCATCTCGCGCACCACCGCGGGATCGATACGCTGGCGAAGCAGGAGCTGGAAAATCACGACGACGCCGATGGCGCCGACGATCCCCGTCAGCCAGCCGATGCCCAGACCGCGCGAAGTCGGACGATCGACGACGATCGGGCGGCGCTCGACCAGCGCTGTCCAGAACCAGGGCAGGCCGAAGATCCAGATTTTGGTGGCGCCGAGAACCGAGAACCCGAGCGTGCCGGGAAACCAGATCATTTCGCAGGCGATGCCTAGGCTCGGCACGGGCACCAGCAGCAGGAGCGCGATCAGGGCTCGGCGTCGGCGGCCGTCGATTCTTTTTCCGGGCAGGGGCTGAATCTCTGTCATGGTTGGAAGTCGCCATGCTAGGAGATTTGCTGAGCTCTGGATTGCCGCCCGACGCGATCTGTAGCTCTCCTTGCGGGCTTGCTCTCAGCTCACGATCGCGAGCCTGCGCTAAGATTCACTTGGCCGCGAGCTCGCCCGATCGGGATCCGCATCAGGAGTTCAACATGCAATCCGCACCTGCTCATTTGCGCCTCGGAATCGTCCTGATCGCGCTGGCCTCGCCGACCTTCGCTCAGTCCTTCCCGCCGCTCTATCCCGAACCGCAATTCGTGGCGGGCGGGCAGGGCAGTGCCTCCACGCTCGAGAAGAGCGAC
>DATHET010000052.1:0-46636 GCA_035490315.1 Planctomycetota bacterium | reverse complement strand
AGCGAAAAGTTCCGCATGGATGAGATCCCGCGGCGCCAGAAAATGGCGCTCCAGACGCCGTGGCTCGAGCTGGGATCGGTCGAAATTTACTCAGGCTGGGAGGAGACCCTCCCCGATCTGCAGTCGCTAACGCTCGAGCGGCTGAGCATCACGGGATCTCGTTCCCTGGGTTACGAATTGCTCGGACCGGACCTGAGAGTGCTCGCACCTTGGAGCGATGCGGACGGACGCGGAGTCTTCACGCAGCCGCTCGCACTCGTGGCGGATGGACTTCCGGTGATCGGTGACGAGCAAGGCCGCGTCGACCTGTACGTGCGCTGCAAGCGGCCGTGAGTCAGCTCGCCTGACTCGCGACCTGAGCCCCTGCCGCCTGGATGTCGGACCAGAAGTCGGGCCAGGATTTCGCGACGCATTCCGGTCCCTGGACGTCGACGCCGTCGCGCAGGAGGCCGAGCAGGGCGAAGGCGAAGGCCATGCGGTGATCGCCGCGCGGATCGAGCAAGAGCGGACCGCTGGTCGGCAGGCCTGGCGCGATCGTCATCGTCGTGTCCGTCGAGGCGACCTTGAGCCCCAGCGCGGTCAGGCCCTCGGTGAGCACATCGATCCGCGGCGACTCCTTGCCTTGCAGGGTGTCGAGACCGGTCAGCCGCGAGCGGGCCCCGCGCTGCAGCGCCGCGCCGGCGGCCACGGCGGCCAGCACCGGGGCGAGATCTGGCTCGCCGCCGAGGTCGAGGTCCGCGCCGCGAGCGAGGCTGCCGCCGGCGAACAGGCCGCGCGCGTCGAAGCCGGTGCGGCAACCAAAGGCGGCCAGGTGTTCCGCGATACGCAGGTCGCCCTGCATCGAGTCGGGGCCCAGGCCCGCGACAGCGAGCTCGCCGCCGCTGATGCAGGCGGCGCCGAGCAGCACGGCCGCGGCGCTGGCATCGGGCTCGATCGAGATCCACGCTTTCGGCGGAAGCAGCGGCCCCTGGACCGTGAACGTCTCGAAACCATGGACGAGTCGGCTCGCGCAGGAGACCGCGAAATTCGCGAGGGAGCGCAGAGTCAGCTCGAGGTAGGGCCGACTGGGGATGGTGCCGCGCACCACGATGTCGATCGGGTCCTGCCAGGCGGCGGCGGCGATCAAGAGGGCGCTGACTTCCTGGCTCGAGCTCGGAGCTTCGAGCACCAGCTCGCTCGGCGCTGCCACCGGCATGATCCAGACCGGCCAGGCGTTCGCGCGCCCCAGGAATTCGATGCGCGCACCGGCCTTGGCCAGGCAGGCGAAGAGCGCGGGGCTCTCGCGCGCGAGCAGCGATCCTCGCGCGCCGATCAGGATCGCGTGGCGCCTGTCGCCGCACAGCGCGGCCGCCGCGGTGGCCAGGCGAGCCAGGGTGGCCGACTCGCCGACGTCGAGGGTGGTGTCGGTGCGCCAGCCGCGCAGCGGACCGGGCGCGACGCCGCGCACGACGAGGAACCCCGAGGGTTCGGGCTGCTCCAAGGTGGCGCCGACGGTCTGGATCAAGGTCTCCGCGGCCTGGATGTCCTCGCCGCTGCGGCTCGTCGCGAAGCCGTTGATCAAGGTGGTCTCGCGGCTCAGCGCGGCCTGGATCAGGGCGCGTTGGGCCAGCGACTTCGAGTCAGGGACTGTCCAATTGCCGATCAGCGGCTTGGACGGCCGCAAGCCGCAGCGCGTGACCTTCACGCGGAGATTGTAGCCGCCTGGGACGTGGGGCATACTCCGCGCCCGCTCGAACGCACGGACGTGTCGCCGCGCGAACTGAGCGCAGGGTCCTCGTTCCATTCCACAGGTCATGAGCACTTCCGCCGTCTATCTGGGTCGCGAGCAGAGTCTGTCGCACTTGCGCCGCGTGGCTTCGGGCAAGGTGCGCGACATCTACGAGATCGATGCGCGCCACCTGCTGTTCGTCACCAGCGATCGGGTCAGCGCCTTCGACGTGGTGATGACCGAAGGCATCGCGAACAAGGGCCGCGTGTTGACCGCGATCTCGGCCTGGTGGTTCGAGCACACGCGCGACGTGATCGCGAACCACCTCGTGTCGACCTCGGTCGAGGACGTGCCGGGGCTCGACGGCGAGCTCAAGGACCTCCTGCGCGGCCGCATCATGGTCGTGAAGCGCGCCGAGCCGACGACGGTCGAGTGGGTGGTGCGCGGGTATCTCGCGGGCTCCGGGTACAAGGAGTACAAAGCGCGCGGCAGCGTGTGCTCGATTCCATTGCCCCCGGGCCTTCTGCTTTCCTCGCGGCTGCCCCATCCGATCCTGACGCCGACCACCAAGGAGGAGCACCACGACCTGCCCCTCTCACCCGCCGAGGCGCGCGCTCGCGTCGGCGCGGCGGTCTTCGATCCGGCGGAGAAGGCGGCCCTGGCCTTGTTCGGGCGGGCGACCGACCTGCTCGCCAGGCAGGGCATCCTGCTCGCGGACACCAAGTTCGAGTTCGGCCTGCTCGACGGAAAGCTGATCCTGATCGACGAGGCCCTGACGCCCGACAGCTCGCGCTTCTGGCCCGCGGACCAATGGAAGGCCGGCGAGAATCCGCCGAGCTACGACAAGCAGATCCTGCGCGACTGGCTGGAGAAACAACCATGGAACAAGGAACCGCCCCCGCCGAAAATCGCGCGCGAGATCCTCGAGAAGACCAGCGCGCGCTACCTCGAAGTCTGCCAGCGGATCACGGGTCGCCTGCCGGAGGGAGCCGCTTGATGAAAGTCGCGCTGCTGATGGGCTCCGACTCGGACTTGCCGCGGCTCGAGCCCTGCCTCGCCCTGCTGCGCGAGCTCGGGATCGAGAGCGAGGCGCGCGTGCTCTCCGCCCACCGCACGCCGGCGGCGGTGGTGCGCTTCGTCGAGGAAGCGCGCGGGCGCGGCATCGGCGTCTTGATCTGCGCCGCGGGCGGAGCGGCCCACCTCGCGGGCGTGGTCTCGGCGCACACGGACCTGCCGGTGCTCGGCATCCCGATCGACAATCCGCCGCTGGGCGGGCTCGATTCCCTGCTGTCGACGGTGCAGATGCCCGGTGGCGTTCCGGTCGGGACGCTGGGCGTGGGAGTCGGCGGACCGGTCAACGCGGCGATCCTCGCGGCGCGGATTCTCGCGCTCGGCGATCCGGAGCTTGCTCAGCGCGTCGCGCGCTACCGCACGACACAGTCCGAAAAGGTCCTGGCCAAGGACCGCGCGCTGCAGTCGAAGCTCGCACCGTAGAGATGTCCTTCGAGACGATTCGCTGGCAGGGCGGATGTCCCGGAAGCGTGCGCATCCTCGACCAGACGCTTTTGCCACTGGAGACGCGTTACATCGAGCTCTCGAGCGTCGACGAGATGTTCGAGGCGATCAGCCGCCTCGCCGTGCGCGGCGCACCCGCGATCGGAGTCGCGGCGGCTTACGGAGTCCTGCTCGGCGTGCAGCACGGAGCAGGAGAGAGCGCGCTGGCCGTGTTCCGGCGCGCGGACTCCGCCGCCGCGACCTTGATCCAGGCGCGGCCCACCGCGATCAACTTGTCGTGGTCGCTGCAGCGCATGGTCGCGCGCGCCGCGAAGCAGCACACAGCCAGTGCCTCGGGTGCTTCGATCGTCGAGGCCTTGTTCGAGGAGGCTCACGCGATCTTCGAGGAGGATCGCGCGATCTGCCGGCGCATCGGCGAGGTGGGCGCGACCTTGATCGGTCACGGACAGTCGCTCTTGACGCACTGCAACGCCGGCGGACTCGCCAGCTCCGACTTCGGCACGGCCCTGGCGCCAATCTTCCTCGCCAAGGATCAGGGCAAGCAGCTGCACGTGTTCGTCGACGAGACGCGGCCGCTCCTGCAGGGCGCGCGCTTGACGACCTGGGAATTGATGCAGGCCGGGATCGCCGCGACCTTGATCACCGATTCCATGGCGGGCCGCGTCATGTACGAAGGACGCGTCGACGCGGTGTTCGTCGGCGCCGATCGCATCGCGCGCAACGGCGACGTGTGCAACAAGATCGGGACCTACTCGGTCGCGGTGCTCGCCAGGGAGCACGGGATTCCCTTCTACGTCTGCGCGCCCTTGTCGAGCTTCGATGCGGAGGTCGAAAGCGGTGCAGAGATCCCGATCGAGCAGCGCGATCCGCTCGAGATCACCGAGGGTTTCGGCCCGCGCACCGCACCGCCTGGCGTCGCGGTGTACAACCCGGCCTTCGACGTGACACCGGCGCGCCTGGTGAGCGCGATCGTCACCGAGATCGGCCTGATCGAGCGGCCGGACACGGAAAGCGTGGTGGCAGCGCTGCGGCGCGGCGGCTGTAGCGTCTGACGTGATTCAGGGGCCCGGGACGCGATCGCCTCAAGCGCGGAACCCGCGCGATCCGATGGGCTCAGAGTCCCTGCCCTCGACTCACCCTCCGCGATTCCACCATGAGCTCCAAGCCGTCCCCGAAGTCTCCTGCTCGCAAATCGAGCGCGTCCGCTGCGCCGAAATCCGGCGCGAAAAAACCTGCTCCGGCGCGATCCGCCAAGTCGCAAGCCGCGACGGGTGCGACGAAGACGCCGCCCGCTTTGCCCGCGCCACGGCCGGTCCACGAATCCAAGCTCGCACCGAGCTCGAAATCCGCGGAGGTCAAGGCAGCGCTCGCGACCCCGACCGAGCTCTCCAGCGAAGTCATGGAGTTCATCACCGCCATCGACGAGTACAAGCGCCAGCGCCGCCGCCCCTTCCCGAACTGGAGCGAAGTCTTCGAGGTCGTCAAAGCCCTCGGATACCACAAGAGCGCTTGAGCGGTACCCGGTAAAACACCACCATTTTTTACACTCCGCGGAGTGTAAAAAATGGTGGTGTTTTACCGGGTACCGTAGATCGGATAACCACGGGTGAGTGCCGCGACTTCGCCGCGGACGCGGTTTTTGAGCGAGTCGTCGGTCGGGTTGGCGAGAACGTCCGCGATCCAGCCGCCGAGG
Organism: Planctomycetota bacterium; assembly: GCA_035490315.1. Lineage (GTDB taxonomy): Bacteria > Planctomycetota > UBA1135 > UBA1135 > JADJQU01. Next base: position 41,720 of record DATHET010000052.1, on the reverse strand, counting down.
GTGCGCATGTGGTCCACGCCCAGGCCGCGCGTGGTGATCGCGGCGGTTCCTAGGCGCACGCCGGAGGCCTTGGACGGCGGGTTCTTGTCGTAGGGAATCAGGTTCTTGTTGCAGGTCAGGTCGACGTCGTGGAGCACGGTCTCGGCGTCCTTGCCCACCAGGCCCATCGGCGTGACGTCGACCAGCATCAGGTGGTTGTCGGTTCCGCCGGAGACGATGCGCAGGCCGCGCTCGGTCAATGTCTCCGCCAGCACCTTCGCATTGGCGACGACGCGCTGCGCGTAGAGCGCGAAGCTCGGCGCCTGGGCTTCGCGCAGCGCGATGGCCTTGGCGGCGATCACGTGCATGAACGGTCCGCCCTGGCCGCCGGGGAACACCGCGGAGTTGATCGCCTTGATCCACGGCTCCTTGCACACGATCAAGCCGCCGCGCGGACCGCGCAGTGTCTTGTGCGTGGTCATGGTCACCACGTCGGCGTAGGGAACCGGGCTGGGATGGACTCCGCCGGCAACCAGGCCGGCGATGTGGGCCTGATCGACCAGGAGCTTGGCTCCGACCTCGTCGGCGATCGCGCGGAAGGCTTTGAAATCGAGAGTGCGCGAGTAGGCCGAAGCTCCGGCCATGATCACGGACGGCCGCGAAGCCAAGGCCGCCTCGCGCACGCGCTGCATGTCGATGCGCTCGTCCTTCTGCTCGACGCCGTAGCTGTGGAACTCGTAGAAGACGCCCGAGAAATTCTTCGGGTGGCCGTGGCTCAAGTGGCCGCCGTGATCCAGCGACATGGCGAGCACCTTCCCGCCCGGAACGGCGAGGGCCATCAAGGCCGCGATGTTCGCCTGGGTGCCCGAGTGAGCCTGGACGTTCGCGGCCTCGGCCTGGAACAGGGCGCGCGCGCGCTCGAGCGCCAGGTTCTCGGCGACGTCGACGTATTCGCAACCGCCGTAGTAGCGCTTGCCCGGATAACCCTCGGCGTACTTGTTGGTGAGCACGGTGCCCATGGCCGCGATCACCTCCAGCGAGGTGTTGTTCTCGCTGGCGATCAGCTCGAGCTGGCGCTCCTGACGCCCGCGCTCCGCCTCGACCACCTTCCAGATTTCCTGATCCGTGCGCTGGAGCTCCCCGGGGGCCCCGTAGGATGCGCTGGCGCCACCCGCGGAGCCGGTTCCAGAACTTTGCCCTGCACTCGGAGTCGGAGGATTCATGAAACCATTCTCGCTGCTCGGGGCAGAAGTTCCAAGCGCAGGTGACGAGCCTGTCGGACGCGGATAAAAATCATCCCGGCGTCGCCCATGATGCCCGCGCACTCCATGCCCAGCTCACTCTCCACGCCCAAGCCCTCGTTCCGGACCTGGACGCTGCTCTTCGCGGCGCTGCTTTTCTGTTGCGCCGGCGCCTGCTCGAAGCCCCGCGGCCTCGTGATCCAGAACCCGCAGAATGCCGAGCGCGACTACGACGTCGACCTCGGCACCATGCCCTACGGCGACCGGCGCGAGCACGTGGTGAAGATGCAGAACGACGAGGGCCGCGCGCTCTCGATTTCCAACGTCCAGGCCGGTTGCTCGTGCACCTCGGTCAAGCTCTCCTACGTCGACGCGAGCGGCGAGCGCGTCGACGCCCCGCTCCTGTGGGGCAATGCGCCCTTCGTCGTGCCCAAGGGCGCGATCCTCGAAGTCGCGCTGCTCGTCGATTCCAAGGCTGTGCCGGTGAAGAACTCGGCCAAGCGCGTCTCGGTGCGGATCCAGAGCGACTCCGAGGTCGAGCCGTTCAAGACCTTGGAGGTGCACACGCTCGTCGAGGCGCCCTTCATGGTCATTCCCCAGAACATCAATCTCGGTCAGGTGGCGATCGGAGCGATCGCGCAGGGCAAGGCCGAGATCTCGCGCTGGGGCAACACGGGCGAGCTCCTGACCGGCGTGCTCTCGCACCCGGACAACATGGACGTGGTCTTCGAGTCACCGAAGGAGCTCGGGTTCGACATGTGGAGGCTGACCGTGCGCTGGTTCCCGCCGCTGGAGCGTGGAACCCAGATGCGCTCGGTCGTGCTCTCGACCACCGGTCCGAACGGAAAGGGCGAGGGCCGGCCGCTCGAGATCCAGGTGCAGGCGATCGGCGTCGAGAACGTGATCGCCGAGCCGCTCTTGTTCCAGATCTCCGAGCAACTGGCGCCCGGTGCGGAAGTGGGCAGCGTGACCCTGCGCTCGCTGGTCGGTGGGAATCGCCTGACCGTGACCGGTGCGCGCGCCGAGGGGCCGATGGCCGAGTCGTTCCGCGCCGTGGCGACCGCGATCGAGCCCGACAGCAAGGGCCGCAGCGAGCGCTGGAGCGTGACGCTGAGCGCCATCTCCGTGCCTCAGGCCCAGGGGAGCTACTCGGGCTTCGTGATCGTCTCGCTCGACGATCCGGCGACACCCGAGGTGCGCATCCCCTACTCGCGCAAGGCCGCGCCCTGATCAAAGCTTCGGAGGGACGACGCGCGCGGCGCGCCGTTTTCCAAGCTGCAGCAGGATCGGCAGGCTGGCCTGCTTCACGACCAGGACAGCGTCGGCAACCGGTACGCCGTCGATCGTGACTCCGCCCTGTTGCACGGCGCGGCGCGCCTCGGAGGTGGTCGCGCTGAGGCCGAGATCCTTGAGCAGATTGGCCAGGGGCAGCGACTCGAGCTTGCGATCGGGCCAGGGAATCTCCGGAGCGTCGCGCACCGTCTCCAGGCTCTTCTCACCGTGGAAGAAGCGCGTGATCTCGCTCGCCAGGCGGTCCTTGGCGTCGCGCCAGTCGCCGGCGCACAGGCGCGCGATCTCCGCGGGCTCGACCTCGGTCAACAGCTCGAACCAGGTCGCGACCTGCTGGTCCTCGACGCGCTTGATCTTGTGGAACATCTCGCGCGCCGAATCGGTCAGGGGCACCGAGTTGTCGTAGCTCTTGGACATCTTGCGCCCGTCGAGGCCGGTGATCAGCGGCAGGGTCATCACCACCTGAGCGGGCTGGCTCATCTGCTCCTGCAGGTGGCGGCCGACGATCAGGTTGAACAGCTGGTCCGTGCCCCCGAGCTCGACGTCGGCCCGGATCATCACCGAATCCCAGCCCTGCATCAGCGGATAAAGGAATTCGTGGATGCCGATCGGCTCGTTCTCGGCCGTGCGCTTCTGGAAAGTGTCGCGCTCCTGCATGCGCGCCACGGTCATGCGCGAAGCGAGGCGCAGGACGTCCTCGAAGCGCATCGCGTCGAACCACTCCGAGTTGCGGTGGATCTCGGCGCGCCGCATGTCGATCACCTTGCCGACCTGGCTGACGTAGGTGGCGAGGTTGATCTCGACCTCCGCGCGCGTGAGCTGCGGCCTGAGCTTGTTGCGGCCCGAGGGATCGCCGACCATCGCCGTGGAATCGCCGACGATCAAGACGATCGTGTGACCCGCCTGCTGCAGGGCGCGCAGCTTGAACAGCTGCACGCAGTGGCCAAGGTGCAGGTCGGGCGAGCTCGGGTCCATGCCGAACTTGACGCGCAGGGGCTGGCCCTTGGCGAGCCGCCGCCCCAGGTCCTCGCGCTCGATCAGATCGACTGCGTTGCGCGTGAAGCTCTCGACCGACGTGGGGTTCATTCGCTCGCGACTTGCGCGATCAGTGACGGTACGAAGGATCGTCGGGCAGATCCAGCGCGCTCGCGTCGCGGCCTTCGCGCACGGCGCGCTCGCGCGTGCGGGAGCGCGTGTCGAGCCACTGCCGCCAGCTGAGCGGATCGGCGCCGATCTGGCTTTCGCCCGAAAGCCAGCGCAGGGCCACGGCGATCTTTTCCAGCTCGCCCGAGGGCAATTGCAGCGCCGCGGGCGTCAAGAGATCGAGGGCGCGCGCGCGCTGGGCGAGCGGGATGCGCACGGCGCGCTCGAGGAGCGGCGGCGTGCGGATCATTTCCTCGCGCACGTAGCGCGCGAGCTCCTCGGGCTCCACCGGCTCGGTCGGCAGGAAGCTCGCGAGGCGCACCGCTTCGGTGCGCGCGACGGGCAGGCTGGCCGCGGGACGCAGCTCGCCCTCGCGCAGGATCTCGCCCGGCAGGAACTCCAGGAAGAACAGCGCGCGCACGGCCAGGGCTTGACCCGGAGGGATGTCCAGGCGACCGACCTCGACGCTGGTCTCGATGCCCGGCGGCAGTTTCCAGTGCGCCAGGCTGTCGACGGGCGTGGAGCGCGAGAAACGTTGCTCGAGGCCGTTGGGGCTCACGCCGAGCAGGTAGGTGCGCAGCGTCGGCGGCCCGCCCTGCAGGGTCAGGGCGGTGTCGTTGGAATTCTTCGCGACCAGGCGCACGACCCATTCGTCGCTGTCGCCCACGCGCAGGGCCAGGAGTCGCAGCTCGATGCACGCGACCCAGGCGCGGCCCTCGAGGACGCGCTCGAAGGCGCGCGCACGCTCGAGCGCCGTGCCCTGGGGATCGCGGGCCATGATGCGCGTCAGGATGCGCAGCGCGAGCTCGTCGTCCTTCGCGGCCAGCGCCGCTTCCAGGCTCTGGAAGGCCGGGACGAACGGCTCGAATTGCGCCTTGTCGAGGGCCAGCTCCTGCGGGCTCAGCTTCGACGCGCTCGAAGAATGCGAAGCGGGCCCGCCGCACGCGACGACGATGGCGATCGTCAGTCCCGCGAGGAGGGCCCGCATCATTTCACAAGTCCTGGAGGCTCAGGCCTCGGGCGCTGCCGCGACCGGCGGAGCTTCGCCTTCCTCGGCCTTCTTGCGCTCGTGCTCGGCCAGGATCGCCTTGTTCTCCTCGAAGTCGGCGTGGACGAAGGACAATCCGATCTTGCGCTCGTCGGTATCGACGCGGATCACGCGCACTTCGATCTTCTGGCCGGGTTTCACGATTTCCTCGGGGCTCGAGATCTTGTGATCGCTGAGCTCGGAGACGTGCAGCAGGCCCTCGAGGTCGTCCTCGAGCTTCACGAAGGCGCCGAAGTTGGTGATCTTCGTCACGTAGCCGGTCAAGAGGTCGCCGACGTGGTAGTTCGCGGGGATGGTGTCCATCCACGGATCCTGTGTCAGCTGCTTCAAGCCGAGCGCGATGCGTTTCTTGGCGGTGTCGACCGACAGGACCACGCAGCGCAGCTTGTCTCCCTTCTTCACCATCTCCGACGGGTGCGTGATCTTCTTGGTCCACGACATGTCGGTGACGTGCAACAGGCCGTCGATGCCTTCCTCGATCTCGATGAAGGCGCCGTAGGACGTGAGATTGCGCACCGTGCCTTCGATGACCGTGCCGACCGGGTAGTGCTGCTCGACGAGATCCCAGGGATTGGTCTCGGCCTGCTTCATGCCGAGCGAGATTTCCTGCTTCTCCTTATTGTATTCGAGCACCACGACCTCGGCCTTGTCGCCGGTCTTGACCAGCTCCGAGGGGTGGTTGACGCGGCGCGTCCAGGACATCTCGGAGATGTGCACCAGACCCTCGACGCCGTCTTCGAGTTTGACGAAGGCGCCGTAGGACATGATGTTGACCACTTCGCCGACGTGCTTGGAGCCGACCGGGTAGCGCGCTTCGATGCCTTCCCAGGGCGAGGCCTGCTTCTGCTTGAGTCCGAGAGCGATGCGCTCGCGCTCGCTGTCGACGCGCAGCACGCGGACCTCGATCTGCTGATCGATCGTGACCATTTCGCTGGGGTGGTTGATGCGACCCCAGGTCATGTCGGTGATGTGCAACAGACCGTCGATTCCGCCGAGGTCGACGAACACGCCGAAGTCGGCGATGTTCTTGACCGTGCCGACGCGGTTCTGACCTTCCTTGATGTCCGAGAGCAGGATTTCCTTCTGCTTCTGGCGCTCTTCCTCGAGCAGCTTGCGGCGCGAGATCACGATGTTCATGCGCTCCGCGTCGATCTTGATGATCCGCGCGCGGATCGGCTCGCCCAGGAAATCGGAGATGTCGTGGGTGCGGCGCAGGTTGACCTGCGATGCGGGCAGGAACACGTTGACGCCTTCGACGTCGACGAGCAGACCGCCCTTGATCTTGCGCTGCACGACACCCTGGACTTCGTCGCCCTCGTGGTACTTGGTCGAGACACGCTCCCAGGCGCGCAGACGATCGGCGCGGCGCTTGGAGATCTGAGCCGTGTCGTGCTCGTCGAGACCGTCGTAGAAGACCTCGTAGGTCTCGCCCATCTTGGGCAGGACCTCGCCGAATTCCGCGAGCGCGATCGAGCCCTCGGACTTGCCGCCAATGTCCATGACAACCATGCCGGTGCGCTCGTCGACCGAGTCGACGGTTGCCTGGACGATGGAGCCGGGGCGGATGTCGCGGACCGAAGTGGTCAGCTCGGTGTGCAGGAGCGCGGTGTCGGTGAGCAATCCCATCGACGACTGGATCTGGCGTTCCAGCTCCTGCGGGTCGATCTCGAATTGCTTGATGCGGCGTGAGGCGAGGGCCATGAAAGAAGGGTCCTTGGGGATCGGTTTTGAAAAGGGGTGCGGGAGTTGAAAGCCCCGCCGCGGCGATGAGCCGCGTCAGGGTGTGCATGGGTGTTCGTCAGCCAGGGCCGCTCGCGAGCATGCCCGCGATGGCGGTGCGCGTGAGATCGAGCGCGTCGGGCGTCGCGGAATCGAGCGGAGCCCCGAAAGCGATCGCGATGCGTCGCGGGCGGGGAATCGACTTGCCCTTGCCCCAGGCGTCGAAGGTGCCGGTGATCGCGCAGGGCACGATCGGGACCTTCGCGGAGCGCGCCGCCAGCATCGCTCCGGCCTTGAAGGGCTGGAGCTCGCCGTCGGTCGTGCGCGTGCCCTCGGGGAAGATCGCGACGCAATCGCCGGCGTCCAGGTGAGCGACGATTTCGCGCAGCGCGTTCCGGTTGGCCTTGCCCGGCTCGACCAGGACGGCGCCGCACTGGCGCATCACCCAGGCCAGCCCGCGCGAATTCGCCAGGCTCTTGCGCGCGACGAAGCACACGTGGCGCGGGACGGCGATGGCGATCAGCGCGATGTCGAGGTACGACTGGTGGTTGGCCGCGATCAGGACTCCGCCCTGGCGCGGCACGCGCTCGACGCCGGAGACTTTCCGGCGGAAGTACGGCAGGTACCAGAGGTTCATCACCAGGCGCACGATCTTGTAGACGGGCGTCGCGTAGGTCAGCAGCGGCTCGCTGCTCGCGCGCTCGGTCCCCGGCGGGCCAGACGATCCCTCAGGACTGGACGGCTTCGGCGATTCCCCGCCCGGTCGCCTTCCGCGCACGTGCTCGAGGATCCGTTCGGCGACGCTATCGGCGTCCAGTCCGTCGGTGTCGATCACACGGGCGTCGGGGGCTTGCACCAGCGGCGAATGGGCGCGGGTCGAGTCGGCCTTGTCGCGCGCTTCGATGTCGCGCTGGATCTCGGCCAACAGCTCAGGCTTGCCCAGCTCCGCGGCGCGCCTCCGGGCGCGTTCGGTTGACGATGCTATGAGAAAGAACTTGTGGTCCGCTCGCGGGAACACAACGGTCGTGGTGTCGCGGCCTTCCGCGACCAGCCCGCCCTGGCGCTGGGCCAGGGCCTGCTGCTCGCGGACCACTTCAGCGCGCACCGCGGCGTGGGCGCTGACCGTGGAGACCGTGGCGGTTACCTCGCGACTGCGGACGTGGGGCTCGCCCGCACGTCCGTCGATCAGGATCTTGCCGTCAGAGTCGAAGGTGAGAATTGTCGTTTGCGCCGCGCGGGCGCACTGCTCCTCACTCCGGGGGTCGAGCTTTTGTTCCAAAACCTGCCAGGTCACCGCGCGGTACATCGCCCCCGTGTCCAGGAACACGAGTCCGAGTTCACGGGCGACGTGCCTTGCCACGGTGCTTTTTCCGGCGCCGGCAGGCCCGTCGATGGCAATGATCATGCAGCGTTGGGAGAGCTCTTCCCCCATGCGTGATGGGGCCGAACAGGATACGCCGAAGGGACGCTAGATCAAGCACGCTGCCAGTCCCCCAGGCCTGCCGAGCGCTCAGGATCGGGTCAAGGACGCCGAGGATCGGGCTTCGAGGGCCCCCGCCGCGCTGACCTCGATCAGATCGTGGGGACCGCCGAAGGCGTCGAGCACGATCCAGCGCGGCCCCCCCGCCAGGGCCTCGTCGCGGAACTCATGGGCGTGGCCGCAGACCAGGGTCCCAGCCCTCGCGGCGGCTGCACGGGAGCGGACCTCGAGCGCTTGCTGTCGCTTCATCTCGGCCGGCTTCTGCATCACCGCCGTCTTCGAAGCCCGCCGCAGCCGGCGCGCCACGCCCAGGGCCAGGGCGTCGGGCAGCCTGGGAGCGAGCCAGCGCGCCACGGGCGAGCGCACGATGCGCTTCATGCGCTGGTAGGAGAGGTCGAGGGTGCACAGCTCGTCGCCGTGCAGGAAAAGCACCCGCGATCCGCCCGGCAGGGCCGCGAGGACGCCCTCGGGGAAGATCCGCACACCCGTGGCGGCGCTGAAGGAATCGTCGAGCAGGAAATCGCGGTTGCCCGGGACCAGTGAAATCGCGGTCCCCGTTTCGCTCGCGGCGCGCAGCCCGGCGAGAATCGCTTCCGCGCCCGCGAGCCGCGCGTGGGCCGGACCGACCCAGGCGTCGAAAAGATCGCCGAGGATCAAGAGCGCCTTGCGTCCGCGAGCCGCGCGCAGGAATCCGAGGAAGGCGCGCGCCGAATCGACGCTCGAAGCATCGAGGTGCAGATCCGAGATCACCAGCGCGCCGGCAGGCAGAGCGATGCTTGGTAGCTCTGCCACGCTTCAACCCGGCGCGTTGAGGCCGAGATCGCGCATTTTTTCCCAGAGCACCTTGCGCGAGATCCCGAGCAGATCCGCGGTCTGCGAGCGATGGCCTCCGCAGGCTTCCAGGGCGCGCAGGATGTGCGCGGCTTCGAGTTCCTTCAAGACGTCGCGCAAGGGTCGGATCTCGGTCGAGACCTCCGTCGCGCCGCGCCAGCGCGGATCGAGCGGCACCAGGTCGGCCAGGGCGAGCTCGTCGCTGTTGCCGGCCAGAGCGATCGCGCGCTGCACCGCGTTCTCCAGCTCGCGCACATTGCCGGGCCAGGTATGCCGCGCGAGGGTCGCCAGGGTCGACTGCGAGACCGTGAAGCGCCGTCCGCCGCCGTGGCGCGCGACGAAGTGCTCGAGCAGCAGCGGGATGTCCCCGTCGCGCGAGCGCAGCGGCGGCAGCTGGATCGGGACGACGTTGATGCGGTAGTAGAGGTCCTCGCGGAACTTGCCGGCGTGGACGTGCTCAAGCAGCGGGACCTTGGTCGCCGCCACGACGCGGATGTCGATCGCTTGCGAGCGCTCGGCTCCCAGGCGCTCGACCGTGCGCTCCTGCAGCACGCGCAGGAGCTTGACCTGGACCGCGAGCGGCATGTCGTCGATGTCGTCGAGGAAGAAGCTGCCGCCGTCGGCGAGCTCGAAGCGCCCGCGCTTGTCCTTGCGCGCGTCGGTGAACGCGCCGCGTACGTGGCCGAAGAGCTCGTCCTCGAGCAGCGACTCCGGCAAGGCGGCACAGGAAAGCGCGACGAAAGGGCCGTCCGCGCGCAGGCTGGAGTTGTGCAGGGCGCGGGCCACGCGCTCCTTGCCCGTGCCGCTCTCGCCCTCGATCAGCACCGTGACTTCGCTGGGCGCGACCGTCCGGATGCGCTCGAACACCGCGCGCATCAACGGCGAGGCTCCGACGATCCCCTGGAAAGCCTCGTGCGAGCGCAGCTCGGCGCGCAAGGCCGCGTTCGCCGCTTCCAGATTCTTGACGCGCGCGAAGGTGGCGAGCATGGCGACGATCGACTCGTCGCGGAACGGCTTCTGCACGTAGTTCTTGGCGCCCAGCCGCATGGCCTCGACCGCCTGGTCGATCGAGCCGAAGCCGGTGGTCACGATCACCGGCCGATTGGCGTCGAGCTCGATCGAGCGCGCGAGCACCGCCATCCCGCCGCGGCCCGGCATGCGGATGTCGGTGATCAGCGCATCGGGCTGGAAGGACTCGAGCAGCTCCAGCGCCGTGTCCGTGTCGGCCGCGATCTTCGTCTCGTGTCCCGCATCCGCGAGCGCGTCGCCGAGGGTGACAGCGATCGTGATTTCGTCTTCGGCAAGCAGAACGCGCATGGGACTTGCGGATCAGGCCCGCGGGCCGCGATTAGCTCGGGACGGCGCGGGGGTCACGTTCGGCGAAGCGGTCGCCGCCCGCGCGCATCGCGTCGACCAGCGCGGCTTCCGAGGACGCGAGCAGCGCATCGAAGAACATCGTGTCGTTGCCCGCGGAGCAGGTGACGCCGATCGAGACGGTCACGCGCAGGCGGCGGCCGTCGCTCTCGAACTTGAGCTCGCGGACCCCGCCCATCAGGCGTTCGGCGAGCGAGCGCGCCCCCGTCGCATCGGTGTGGGGCACGACGATCAGGAGCCGATCGTCCGCGAGCCGGCCCAGGAAATCGCACAGGCGCACCTGGGTCTTGGTCAGCTTGACGACCTCGTCGAGGATCGCTTCCTTGGAGTCGTAGCCGTAGAGGTCGCGCAGCTCCGAGAGTCGGTCGACGGCCAGCAGCACGCAGCAGATCGGATAGTTGTAGCGCTGGGCGCGGCCGAACTCGACGCGCATCAGGTGCATGATCTGCGACAGCGAAAAAAGACCCGATTCTGCGTCGGAGGATTGCGGCGTCGGTTCTTGCGGCATGTTGGCGCTTCGTGCGAGGGAGGAGCGCTCTCCCCAGTGTACCCCTTTGGGCAGGCGGTTCCGCTTCGGGCAAGTTCAGAAGAAATTGACCACCGAGTCGAGGAAGGCGTCGATGCTGTGGCCGAACTTCGTGTGCACCAGGAGCAGGCCAGCGAGCACGAGCAGGATGAACAGGATCAGGATGAAGCCCTGGACCAGCAGGAAGGCCAGCGTGTTGCGCGCGGCCTTGCGCACCTGCCGCCCCGCGCCGCGGGTGACCGAGGACATCAGGAGATCGCGCATCAAGCGCGTCGAGCGGTCGAGCAGGCGATTGTCGCCATCGGCGACGTCCGGCGCTCCGGCGAGGAGATCGCGCGTCGCGGCTTCGGCGTCGAACTCGTTGCGCACCACGGCGTCCTGCCAGCGCTTGATCACGGCCTTGTCGCTGATCGAGAGCTCGGCGACCAGCCCGGCTTTCAAGCGTTTCCAGGCGAGCTCGCCGCCGGTCGCGGCCACGAAGGTCGAAGGGTTCGGGCCGCCTTTCGGCGCTTCCGCGGGAGCGCTGGGCGCGACTTCCTCCAGGCGCGCCTGGCCGTCCTCGTAACCGAATCTCCAGGCTTGTCCGCGCCAATCGATCCGGTCGCCCGAGTGCAACGACAGCTCCAGCGCGTCCTGGCCGTTGACGCGCGGCGGCTCGCCGCCGCCGACGAAAATCAGCTTGGGAGGCTCGCTCCACAGGTGCACGCAGTCGCTGCCGCTCGCGGGAACGGGCAGATCCCCGCGCGCGCCGCCCAACATGGTCAGCCCCGGCTTCAGCTCGCTGCGCGCACCGGGAGTCCCCGTCTGCGCGTCGATGTTGTCCAGCCAGGCACGACTCATCAGCCGTCTTTCCTAACCGATTGCGCGCCACAGCGCACGTTCTGGATGCCTCGCATCGCCGGCAGCCCGTAGTTCGCGGCACGGCGGTTGACTATCGTTGCCTGGCGGACCACGGCGCAAGGGCGCTGCTCATCCGGGTCCGCACCCACGGGAGATCCCCACCCATGCTGTTCCTCCCCGTCCTGCTCGCGGTCGTTGCTTCACCGGTTCAGGACGGAGCAACCGCGGGAAGCTGGCGCGTGTTGCCGATGCCCTCCCTGTGCCGTTCCGCGCCGGAATCCCTGGCCGCGGCGCGCCTGGTGCGCGGGACGCATTTGATCGTGACGCGCGACGACCTCGAGGCCGGCATGTCGACTCCGTCGGGCGCGGCGATCAGCCCCTCGGCCTTCGCCAGCCTGCTCGTCGAGGAATCGCGGCGCCAGTCCTGGGGCTTGATCCTGAATCCAAGCTCCCCGCCTCTGCTCGCGCGCGGCCCGGCGGCCGGGGTTCAGGCGGCGGAGACGCTCTGCGCGGAACTCGATCAGGCCGGCCGAGCGCTCGACGTCGAGCTCACGGTCTGGCTGGTGCGCGGCAATGGCGCCGGAGCGGTCGCAGCAGGGCTGCCCAAGGACGCGCCCTGGGCCAGCGCGCGCCTGCGCTCGGGCAATGAAACCATGCTCGGCGAGCGCAGCGCGCAGAGCTACGTGCACAACTACTCCGTCGAGGTCGCGACGGATTCCGGCGTCGCCGCGCCGATCGTCGCGCGCGCGCTCACCGGCGACGTGCTCCACGCGCGTGCCATGCGCGTGCGCGGCGGAACGGCCGTGTACATCGAAGGCATGCTCGATCTCTCGCGCCTGGATGCGTTGGAGGAGTTCGAGCTCTCCGCGACCGACCTCGGCTCGGTGCAGCATCCGCGGGTCAGCGCGCTGCAGGTGATCTTCTCTGGGACCGTCGCGTCCGGCGCACCGCTGCGCGTCGCCTGGGGCGGGCTCGGTGAAGCGCCGGCGATGGCCGAGGGTTCGTTGTGGATCGTTCCGCGCGTCAGCCCCGATCCGAGCACGGGCACCTGGCGCGTGCTCGACACCGCGATCGTCGAAGCCCTGCCATGGGAATTGCCCGCGGTGTCGCCGGGCGGCGGGCTCGAGGCCGTGAACGACGCAGGCGCCGACCAGGAAACTTCCCAGCCGATCTCGAGCGCGGTGCTCGCCAAGGAGGGCGACACGCCGCGCAGCAACGGCAATGCGCGCAGCCGGCCTTTCTTCGTCGGAGGCAATGCCGTCGTGCTCGGGCCGCGCAGCGAGCAGGAGGGTTGGAGCGCGATCGAGGATCTGCGCAGCGCGCTGGAAATCTCGCGCACGAAGACCAGCGAGGTGCTCGTGCAGAACGGCGCAGGTTTCGTGCGCCTGCCGGTCGCGAACGGCGTGCGCTGGCGCGTGCTCGCGGCGATCGAGACCACCGCGGTCGTCGACTACGACGTCGAGATCGCGCCGGAGACCTGGATGCCCGGGCCGCGCATCGAGCGCTCGCTCGATGGATTCTGCGCGCAGGGATTGGCGGCTGTCGATCACACCAGCTACTCGGTCTGGACCGCGACGACTCAGCAGAATCAGGTAGCGGAGCGTTCGAGCGTTCCGCTGGGACGCCTCGAGCTCCCGCGCCGCGTGTGGCGCGCTTCGCGCGGAGAGTTGCGCACGGCCCAGGCTCCCGAGCTCGTCCTCGCCGGAGCCAAACCCTTGTCGATCGGCCTGCGCGCACCGTGACAGGGCCGCAGGGAATGAAGCCGTGCGAGATGAAATGAACGGTGTAGACTTCTTCTGCCTGTCTTATCCTGTCCGCGACGTCCGCACCCTGGTCAACACCCACCCCGCTCCCGACATCCGCTCATGAAACTCGGCCTGCATCAATCCGCGCGCATGGAACAGCGGATGATCCAATCGCCGCAGATGATTCAGGCGATGCAGATCCTGCAGCTCTCGAGCCAGGATCTGAGCGAGCGGGTCGAGCAGGAGCTCAGCGAGAATCCTTTCCTCGAGATGGTCGAGCCCGGCCAGGACCTGGCGAGCGATGGCATCGCCGCCGCACCCGCGGAAATCGACGGCGCGATCCCGGGCACGGAGCGCGGCAGCGGTCTCGATCTGGCGCCCGAGGGTCCCGGCGAAGGATTCGAGCGCTACGAGCGCGAATGGGATCCGGTGCGGCGCGTGCGCGACAACGGCGAGGGCGACCGCAAGCTCGAGGCGATGGCGAACACGCCCGACGCGCCCAAGAGCGTGGCCGAGGCCCTGCTCGATCAGCTCGCCTTCCTCGATCTCGACGACCGCGGCAGGCGCCTGGCGGAGTACCTCGTCTATTCGCTCGATTCGCGCGGCTACCTCGAAGGCAGCCTCGAGGAAATCGCCGCGGAGTGCTCGGTCAGCCCCGAGATGGCCGGCGCGACGCCCGAGGAGCTGGCCGGCGTGCTGCGCGAGCTGCGCAACGTGATCCACCCCGCGCTCGGCGCTCGCGACCTGCGCGAATGCCTGATGCTGCAGCTCGAAGCCAGCGGGGCCGACGCGCCCCTGGTGCGCGCCCTGATCGAGAACCACCTCGAGGACATCACCACCAACCGCTTGCCGCGCATCGCCAAGGTCACCGGCCGCTCGCTCGAGGAAGTGAAGAGCGCGATCGACACCCTGCGCAGCCTCGACCCGGCCCCTGGCGGCGATTTCGGCGAGAACACCGCGGCCGTGATCACTCCCGACGTGGCCGTCGAGGAGATCGACGGCCAATTCGAAGTGCGCTTGACGCGCCAACGCTCGACCGAGCTGCGCCTGTCGCCCACCTACCGCCAGCTCCTGCGCGACAACAAGAAGGACCGCCAGCTCGCGGAATTCGTGAAGAAGCGCGTCGAGTCCGCGCGCTGGTTCATCGACGCGATCCAGCAGCGCCAATCCACTTTGGAACGCATCGCGCGCTGCCTGTTCACGCGCCAGCAGGAATTCCTCGAGAAGGGCGTGCGCGCCTTGAAGCCGCTGCGCATGCAGGAAGTGGCCGACGAGGTCGGAGTGCACATCTCGACCGTCAGCCGCGCCGTCTCGGGCAAGTACGCGGAGACGCCGCGCGGAATCCTGCCGCTCAAGTACTTCTTCACCGGCGGGACGACCAAGGAATCCGGCGAGGTCGCCAGTCAAGCCGCGATCAAGAACCGCATCGCGGAGCTGGTGCGCCAGGAGGACGGATCCAATCCCCTGTCCGACGACCAGCTCGCCGAGCTTCTGGGCAAGCGCGACCGGATCCGCATCGCGCGCCGAACGGTGACCAAGTACCGCAAGGCGCTCTCGATCCCTTCTTCGTCGCAACGGCGCGTTTTCTGACCGAATCGTCAGCGCCTGCGCGCGAAGCCAGCGGATGGATCGGCCGCGACGCATAGTTCGGCTGCGACGGATAGATCGGCTGCGCCGGGGGGCATGGCCTCTGGTATCCTGAGCAGTTGACCTGCCAGCCCCGAAGTCGGGGATTCGAGTCGGCGACACCCCCGTCGCCCCAGTCAAACCCCGAACACCGAGAATTCCATGGGCGTCAAGGCCACTGAACTGCGCAAGGGCGTCGTGATCGACCAGGGCGGCGATCTGCTCCTGATCACCGAGTACAACCACCACACGCCGGGCAATCTGCGCGCGGTGATCCACGTCAAGCTGCGCTCGCTGCGCACGGGCTCGACCAAGGAAATGCGCCTGAGCTCCGGGGACTCGCTCGAGGTCGCCTACCTCGACAAGAAGCCCAGCGAGTACCTCTACAAGGAGGTCAACGGCGGCTACGTGTTCATGGACCAGGTCAACTTCGAGCAGGTCACGATCCAGCCCGACCTGATCGAGGAGCAGATGGGCTACGTGAAGGAGAACACGATCGTCGCGATCACCTTCCACGGAGCGATCCCGATCGGCATCGAAGTGCCGCCCTCGGTCGTGCTCAAGATCACCGAAGCCGAGCCCGCGGTGCGCGGCAACACGGCCACCAACGTCAAGAAGGACGCGGTGCTCGAGACCGGGCTCAAGATCAAGGTGCCGATCCACATCTCGGTCGGCGACATGGTCAAGGTCCGCACTTCCGACGGCGAGTTCCAGGGCCGCTCGAACTGAGCGCGGGTCGAGACCCGGCGAGGCGCGAGATTCCTGGGCGCGCGCGGCGCGATCACTCGCGCAGGTAGACGAGCACGTCGAGATTGCGCACGCCATGGTCGAGCTCGAAGCTCGCCATCAGCCGGGCGTTGCTGGCTAGCATCGCCTCGAAATCGAGCCGCGCCTTGGTCGGCCACTCGTTCAAGCGCTCGTGGTTGATCACGAACCACGCGCGCCGCGGCTGGCGCGCCCAGTGCTGTTCCGCGGAGTACGAATAGCGGTCCAGGTTGTGCACGTGCGTCGGGTGGCGCAGGTTCGGGCTGTGCGGCGCGAAATAGTATTCGCCGACATTGGCGTTGTTCGTGAACACCACGTCGCCGGGGCCCTTGCGCTCGAAGACTTCGGCGAAGGCCTCTTTCCACGGCGGCCGATCGCCGTTGCGCTTCGAGAAGTACAGACCCTGGTCGACGAGTGCCGGGATCAGGAGCGCGGCGAGCCACGACCACTTCCACGTCTTGGAGAGTCGCGGCTCGGTCAGCGGCCAGGTCGCGAGCGCGGCGACGAAGGGCAGCAGCACGAACAGGTACTGGGCCGCCGCGCGCAGGAAGAAGGCATTGGCGAACAACAGGCCCGCCGTGAACAGGCAGACCAGGGCGAGCAACACGTCCGGCGCGCTGCGCGCTCGCCAGCCGCGCCAGGCGCCGAAGGATGCGGCGAGCAGCAGGGCCGGCGTGAAGTACCAGCCGCTGGTCTTCAACAAATGCAGTGCGGTCGGATCGTGCTTGGTGCGGTAGTAGTCCAGCCAGATCGGCCCGACCCAGGCCGCGATCGCAAGCCCGAGCAGGCCCGCCGCGATCACCATCGCTCGCGTGACGGGGAGGCGCGGCGGCGTGGGGCGCAGCGTAAGCATGGGCAGGAGCACGGCCACCGCGAGCCAGGCCGGCAGCAGCAGCGCGGACGCCGGCTGCGCCAGTGAGGCGAGCAGCAGCGCGGCCAGGGCGCACAGCGCGCTCATGCGGAACCGTTCGCCGTTGGGCCGCAGCAGCGCGCGCAGCGCGAAGGCTCCACCGATCAACGCGAAGTCCTGGGCCAGGGTGTAGAAGCGCGCGTTCTGCGACCAGTACACGTGCCAGGAAGACGCCGCGACGATCAAGGCCGTCGCGGCCGCGCGCCGCGCGCCGATCGCCGGCCTGAGGCACAGCCCGCAAGCCGCGATGCCGAGCACGCCCAGCAGGGCGGGCACGAAACGCAGACCGAACTCGCCAGGCACCGGACCGAGGCCGTGGACCAGCGCGGCGAAGAGCAGATACCCGAGTGGATTCTTGGGTCCGGGGCCCGCGCCGTTCTCGAGCATGGTCCGCGCGTCGCTCAGCGTGAAGACCTCGTCCTCCCACAGGCTCCAGTCGCCCAGGCGCCAGAACCGGCCGAGGGCCAGGAGCAAGGCGAGCCAGAACAAGGGCTCGCGAAACATCCCGCGAGCTTCGGTCGGTCGAGTTCCCAGCGCAGCCCTGGTGTGTGGATCGGGCCCTGGGTCCAGCCCAGGCTCGCGCGAACTTCTTTCCGGGTCGCTCACTTCAGCAGCCTGCAGAAGCCCGTCGAGGAAGGCAACCCGTCGCGCGGCGAGCTATGCTGCCCTGGAGGAATCCCCCATGCGCTCGAGATCGTTCATGCCCTTCGCCCTCGCGGCCTCCGCCGTGATCTGCATCAACATGCTGCCCAGCTGCAGCACTTCCGGCAGCGGCACTTCCTCCAAGATCGCCCGGGCCGCGGTCGACTCCATTCCCTACGTCGCGGGCATCTACCTGACGACCGCGATCGCCAATGCGTTCCCGGAGTCGCGCGGGGTGATGGTCTCGAGCCAACCCGTCGGCGCGCGCGTCTTGATCGACGGACGCGACTCTGGTTTCGCCACGCCCTGCTGCCTCGCGATCGACCGCAGGAAGCAGCGCGTCGACCTGGTGCTCGACGGCTATCAAAAAGCCACGCGCCTGGTGACCGACGACAACCGCACCTACTTGATCTACTGGGACGAGGCCTACCTGGGCCCGAACACCTACCACTTCCCCACCTTCCTCAACATCTACGACGGTTGGGTCCCGGTCCGCTTCGAAGAGACCTACGCTCCCGAGCGCATTTTCGTGCGCATGCGCCCCAGCGGCACGCCGTGAGCGAAGCGCCGCGCAGCGAGCGGCGCGCGGCAGTGTTCTTCGACCGCGACGGAACCCTGAACCGCGAGATCGAAGGCGCCCTCTCGCGGCCGGAACAGCTGGAATTGCTGCCCGGCGCCGTGGAAGCCGTGGCGCGCGTCAACGCTTCGGGACTGGTGGCCGTCCTCTTGACCAACCAGAGCGCGATCGCGCGCGGTTGGATGACGCACTTCGATCTCGAGCGCGTGCACCTCGACTTGTCGCAGCGGCTCGCGGCGGGCGGAGCGCGGCTCGACGGCCTGCTCGCCTGCCCGCACCTCGACACCGAGGGATTCGCGCCTTACCACCGCGCCTGCGCCTGCCGCAAACCCGGCTCGGGGATGTTCCGGATCGCTTCGATGCGCTGGAACCTCGACCTCGCCGCTTCGTGGGTCATCGGAGATGCGCTGCGCGATCTCGCCGGCGGCGCGGTGCTCGGAGTGCGCGGCATCCTCGTGCGCAGCGGCAAGGGCGAGCGCGAAGCTCTGCGCATCGACGAGCTTCCGCAAGCGGCGCGCCCCTTCGCCGTGGTCCCGAACGTGCTCCAGGCCGTCGAGCTCGCCCTCGCCAACCCGGAAGTCGCTCAGGGCAGATAGCGCGAGATCGGGCCGGACAATCGGCCCGCGACCCAGGGCGGCAAGCGGCTCCAGGTCTTGCGCAGCCGCTCCGTCTTGGGATTGGACGGATTGAAGCTCGGCATGCGCTTGTCGCCGAGCAAGGCGATCTGGTACGGCAGGTCGCGCGGCTCGAAGCCCTGGTGCTCCTTGAAGCTGAACGCGCCGGAATCGCGCCGGCTGCGGCCGAAGTCGAAGCGCGAGAGGCCGCGCTCGACCGCCCACTCCTGCAGCGCGCTGTACATGAAATTCGAGGCCGAGTACTTGCGGTCGACGTCGTCGGCCGTCCCCGCGTAGTACGCGAGCAGCGTGCCTTCGTAGACGAAGGACATGACCGCGGCCAGGGGCTCGCGGCCGCGGTGCACCAGGTGCACGACGGCGTCGCTCTTGAACTCCTCGAGCAGGGCCTGGAACCAATCGAAGGGCAAGCCGGGCGAGCCCAGATTGCGCTTGTTGTTCATGAACAAACGCTGCAGATCGCGCAGGTACCAGGCGCCTTCGGTCAGATCCAGACCGTGCTTGTCGCGCGCCTTGCGACACTCCGCGCGCGCTTTTTTCGGGATCGAGGCGAGCACATCCTCCGCGCGCGCCGGCAGGTCGCGGATGAAGGTCGAGTAGAGCGAATAGGGCGGCAGGTCCAGGCCGGAAGGGTCGCGGTAGCGCAGCTCGAGCCGGCCCGCGCGCTCGCGCGTGCCCTCGCGCACGGCGGTGTCGACCAGGGCTTTCTCGATCGCATGGTCGATGCCGATCGCTCCGCCGTACACGGCATAAGGCATCGAGATCAGCTGCGTGCTCATCGAGAGCGAGCGCGTGCGCATCAACGGCAGGACGCCGACGATCGCGTCCCCGCGCCACGCGATCCAATCGGAAGCCTCGTGCGCGAACACGCGCTCGACCACGCGCCGCCACCCGCTCAAGTGAAAGAAAGTCCCGCGGGGATGAGCGCGCACGAATTTGTCGCGCGCCAAGTCATCCGCAGGTCTGCCAGCGCGGATCTCGAGCGGTGCCACCGGCGGCGGCGGCGCGGGCGCAGCTTCGTGAAGCACGGCGGCCTGCGGCTCTATCGAATCCATCGGTGGACGCACTTGGCGATCCGGAGCGCGACTTCGACCGCGATGATCTGGGTGCCGAGCACCAGCAGCATGACCGAGAGCAAGAACATCGGACGGCCGTACAGGTCATTGTGAGCGCCGGTCAGCTTCTGCCAAATGCAGAAGTTGAACATCAGGATCCCGAACAGCGAGCAGGCCGCACCGATCGAGCCGATCAACCCGAAGTGACGGAAGACTCGCACGGGGCGCACGAGCCGCAGCGCTTGGATCACCGAGTGGATCATTCGTAGACGCGCTCGACGCGGTACTCGCGCAGGTGGCGCGCCTGGGTGTAGATGATGATCTCGCCGACCAGGCCGAAACCGATCACCTGGACGCCGAGCACCAGCAGCATGACCGAGATCAGGAAGACTGGACGTCCGTAGAGACCCTCCTGGTCGCCGGTCAGCTTCTGCCAGACGCAGTAGCCGAACATGACTGCTCCGAGAAGCGAGCAGGCCGCGCCGATCGAGCCGAAGAACCGCAAAGGCTTCAGCGTGAACTTGGTCAGGAACATGACCCCGAGCACGTCGAGGAAGCGGCGCACGTACACGCCCAGGCCGAAGAACCCGCTGGTCCCCCATTCCTTCAGGTGGCGCACCGGAACTTCGACCACGCGAAAACCCTGGCGGTGCGCGATCACCGGCAGGAAGCGGTACATGTCGCCGTAGATCGCGACTTCGCTGAGCACCTCGCGGCGGATCGCGCGGAAGTAGCAGTTGAGGTCGTGGAACTCCATGCGGATGATCCGGCGAATCACCCAGTTGAAGCAGGCCGACTGCACGCGGTTGAGCAGGGCGTCGACGCGCGGCCGGCGCCAGGGCGTGACGAAGTCGGCGCCGGCGTCGATCGCGGCGAGCATCGACGACAGCTCGAGCGGATCGATCTGCACGTATTGGGGCGAGGTCAGGATCGTGCGCCCGCGCGAGAGCTCGAAGCCGGCCGAGAGGCACACGGACTCGCCGAAAGGATTCTCGAAAGAGATCAGGCGCAGCCGATCGCCGAGCTTCTCTCCGAGCGCCTGCGCATCGCTCCAGGCCTTGCCGCGCACGCCGTCGAAGACCAGCACGAATTCGTGGCTGCGGCCCTCGCGCGCGAGCTCGCGGCCGAGGCCCGCGACCACTTCCGAGATCTCCGCGTCCGGCGAAGTCACGGGCACGATCACGGTGACGTCGAGGGTCGGCGGCTCCAAGGGCTGCAGGTGTCCGCCGGAGGCCGAGGCCGCCAACGGATCGAGGGCCGCGCGCGCAGCCTGGTCGGGCTTGGGCAGCGCTCGCTCGTGCGTCGTCGCGGGGAGGGTGGGTTGGTTCACGCGGTCAATGGGAACGGATCATCAAGCGATCCTGCACGCGGCGGCGGTGCATGCCGCTGGCGGTGACGGCCAGCTCCGAGAGCAGCCCGAGCAGGATGAAGTAAGTGACGAGCAGGAGCAGCATGCCGAAAATGAACACCGAGAACTGCCACCACTTCGTGATCAAGGTCCAGGTGTGGTAGTTGACCGTGCTCATGAACAGGAAGACCCACGCGCACACGGTGAAGAACAGCGAGATCAGGCCGAAGTATTGCAGCGGCCGGTGGCTGAAGCGCGCGATCATCAGGATCGAGAGCAGGTCGAGCAGCACGCGCGAGGCGCGTCCGAGGCCGTACTTCGACTTGCCGAACAGGCGCGGCCGGTGGTTGACGACCAGCTCGCGCACCCG
This sequence comes from Planctomycetota bacterium, assembly GCA_035490315.1. Lineage (GTDB taxonomy): Bacteria > Planctomycetota > UBA1135 > UBA1135 > JADJQU01. The sequence goes on along the minus strand of DATHET010000052.1, from coordinate 20,579 downwards.
CGCCCCGCTGCCCATCGCCAGCGCGGGCAGGAAGCGGTGCTGCTCGGAGTAGATCACCAGGCGCTCGACCATGTCCTTGCGGAAGGCCTTGAGCGTGCAGCCCGTGTCGTGGATCCGCGTGCCGGTGGTCAAGGAAATCAATCGATTGGCGATCCAGGAAGGAATCCGCCGCAGCCACAATCCGTCGTGGCGGTGGCGCCGCCAGCCGGCGACCACGTCGCAGCCGCGGTCGATCTCGGCCAGCAGGGCCGGGATGTCGGCGGGATCGTTCTGCAGATCGCCGTCGAGGGTCACGACCACCTTGCCGCGAGCCTGCTCGAAGCCCGCCGCCAGCGCGGCCGTCTGGCCGAAGTTGCGCCGGAAGCGCACCACGCGCACGCGCGGATCCTCGCGCCGCAGCTCCAGGAGCAGCTCCAGGCTGCCGTCGGTCGAGCGGTCGTCGACGTAGATCACCTCGCTGCTGCGACCCAGGCGCTCCAAGGCCTGGGCGATCTCGGCGTGCAGGGGGCGCAGGTTCTGGGCTTCGTTGAAGACCGGCACCACCACCGAAAGCTCGAGAGTCGATCCCTGTGTCATGGCGCGATCGCGGTCCCTGTGCAGACTACCCAAGCCGGTCGAGGGCTCCGACTCTTTTCCGCCGGGCCGTGCTCTGCTATTGCCCGCCGGGCCAGGACAGCTAGGATCCCCCCTGTCGCGGTTGACTTTCCCAACAACCTGATCACTCCTTGGAACACGACCCCAGCGCGGCTGAACAGGCGACACTCAGGATCGGTCGCGGCCCGCGCCTCGAGCGGGTTTTCATGCTGCTCGAAGCCATGGTCCGCGCGAGTCCGCAGGCCCATGTTCCGACGCGCTGGTTCGACGTCGCCGAGCTCCTGCTCGCCGGTCCGCGCGACCGCGTAGTGCTCGATGCAGACCATTTTCCTCTGGAGGACATCGGCATCGTACGCCGTTTCCTTGTGGCGCGGCCCGCCAGCCGCGCGGAAGTGATCGGCTCGGACCGCACCCTGCCCGTGGGCCGCGCGCTGCTGGCCCTGCCCCGCACGCGCTGGCATCCCTGGCCGATCGACCTGGTCCAGCTCGAGGATCTGTTGCGCGCTCCCCCGCCCGAAACCGTGGCGAACCACGCGGCTCCCGCGGTGTTGCCCGCGCAGCTTCCCGAGCAGGTCTCCGTCGAGCTGCGCGGCTTCGACCTGCGCACCCCGCTGAGCGATCTCAGCGCCCACGTGCGGCGGACCAGCGAGGCCCTGCTGAATCTGCGCGGCAGCGGAAATCTCGACCCGACGGCGAGCGAGACCCTGGGCAGCGAAATCGTGCGCCTCGAGCGCTCGGTGCGCAGTCTTTCGCTAGGCGTCGAGCGGGCTCCGCGGGTCCAGGAGGAGCTCGATCTCGACGCGCTGGTCGAGGAGGAGCTCGCGGTGCTCGCGCTCCAGGCCCGGCGCGCGCCGCGCGTGCGCTACCAGGGCGGCGAAGTCCTGCTGGTCCGAGCCGATCGCGCCGCGCTCGTGCACACGCTGGGAGTGCTGCTCGAGATCGTGCGCACCCTGGCCAACACCGGCGAGCTGGTCGAAGTGCGCTCGCTCAATTCCGCCTCCGAGCAGGACGGCAGCTTGGAGCCGCGAGCGATCATCCGCCTGCGCGCCCCCGCCGGTCCTCTGGCGGGTATTCCTCCGGCGCAGCTGTTCCAGCCCGCGGGTCTCGGAGAGCGCCTTCCCGGCGTCGGCTCGAGCGAGCTGTGCGTGCTGGCGCGGCTGTGCGCGGCGCGCGGCCTGGCCCTGGAAGCGCGCCCGATCCCGGGCGCGACCCCGCAGGTGGAATTCGACCTGTCGGTGCCGATCAGCGCCAAGGCCGCCAAGCTCCTCGCCGGAGCCTGACCGAGCCCGCCCGCCAGGCTTCCAGCCGGCGCCTGTCCGAGTCGGTCCGCCGGCTGTGCACAGCCATGCGGGGCAGCACCGCCCGTTTTCGGGCCCGGGTGGGTCCAGGACCGGCCTTGGTCAAGGCCTCGCGCCCCGTGGGTCGAAAACAGGCTTCCCGCCTTCCCTGGCGTCCGACCCATGAAAAGCCCGCGCGTTCTGCTCTGCCTGGCGCGCGCGAGCGAAGCCCGATCGCTCGCGGCCGACCTCGAGGCCGGCGGCCTTTCGCCGCGCCTGATTCCAGGACCCTTCGACTGGCCGATGATCCTGGGCGCGACCGATGCGGACGTGGTGCTCGCCGAGGCCGCCGAGCTCGAGCGCGGTCTGTGCGAGATCGCCGCGGCCATGGACTCGCCGCCCGCGATCGTGGTGATCGCCGGATTCTCCTCGGCCCACGACGCGGTCGAGGCCGTGCGGCGCGGCGTGGCCCAGTACCTCGAGCGTCCGCTCGCCTCCGAGCAGATCGCCGTGGCGCTCGAGCGCGCCGGCGCGGCGCGCGCGCTCGCGATCGAGAACCGCCGGCTGAAGCGCGATCTGGGCGAGCGCTTCTCGCTCGGCAACCTGATCTCGCGCGACCCGAGCATGGCCCGCATCGCCGAAGTCGTCGGCGCGGTGGCCGACACGCGCGCCAACGTGCTGATCAGCGGCGAGAGCGGAACGGGAAAGACGCAACTGGCCCGCGCGATCCACCAGGCGAGCTCGCGCCGCGACGAGCCTTTCGTCGAGCTCAACTGCGGAGCCCTGCCCTCGTCGCTGCTGGAGAGCGAGCTGTTCGGCCACGCGCGCGGCGCTTTCACCGGAGCCCTGCGCGACAAGCCGGGCCGCTTCGAAGTGGCCGACGGCGGAACCCTGTTCCTCGACGAGATCGCCAGCGCGGGACTCGACTTGCAGGTGAAACTGCTGCGCGCGATCCAGGACAAGCGTTTCGAGCGCGTCGGCGAGTCGCACACGCGCACCGTCGACGTGCGCGTGATCGCCGCCAGCAACCGCGACCTCGAGCTCGAGGTTCGCGCCGCGCGCTTCCGCGAGGATCTCTACTGGCGGCTCAACGTGATCCACCTGCGCCTGCCGCCCCTGCGCGAGCGGCGCGGAGACATCGCCCTGCTCGCGGAGCATTTCCTGGCTCGATTCTCGAGCCAGCACGCCAGGCCGAAGAGCGCCTTGAGCCCCGACGTGGTCGCCGGGCTGCTCGCCCACGACTGGCCGGGCAACGTGCGCGAGCTGGAGAACGCGGTCGAGCGCGCCGTCCTCTTGGGCCGCGGCGCTGGCTTGACGGCGGCGGACTTCGGGCTCGACGACGGGAGAGTCGGCTCGGGCACGCCGACTCCCGCGCTGCCGCGCCGCGAGCACGGCCGGACCGAGCCGCTGCGGACCGCTCTGGAATTGCCCGAACGCGAGCTGGTCCTGCGCGCGCTCACCCTGTCCGGCGGTCACCGCATGCGCGCCGCCGCGCTGCTCGGCATCACCCGCGGCACGCTGTTCAACAAGATGCGCAAGTACGGTTTGTTCCAGACTCCGCGCGCGGAAAGCGCCGACCCTGGACACACCGATCCCAAGGCAGGACACTAGGAGTCCTGTGGTGACAAACTTCTTTGCGGCTCAACGGCGGAGCCCGTTGAAAAAGTCGCCTACTCGGCTTCGCGCGCTTCGGCGATACTTCGTCGCGCTAGGAACGTCGTACTCAGCGGCCAAAAGGCCGCCTCCCGCTGCGAAGGCTCCGCAGGAGCCCCCGCTACGAGCGCTTCGCGCTCTAACGTGGGAACCCTTGCCGCCGTTCCGTCGCGCTCCTCGTCTCGCCTTCCCGCGCTGTGCCTCGCTACGGCGCCTTTTCCAACGGGCTCCTTCGGCGTCAGGCCCGGATTCGGGCGCGTGAAAGTCACTTCCTGGATCCTGGTCGCCCTGGCCCTGGTCGTGCTCGGCGCGATCGGCGGCCTGATGCTCTCGGGCGGCCATGGCGAGCCGCGCGACCTGCTCGAGTCCGCGCTGCGGCGCTTCAACGGACCCGAGCAGGACACCGCGGCCACGCTCAAGGAGCTGGAGCTCGCGCTGCGCTCGGCCGAGGCTACGGGAGACGGCGAGCTTGCGGCGGACATCCTGATCGAGCGCGGCCGCGTGCTGCGCAAAGTCGAAGCCTACGGTCCCGCGCGGGCCGACCTCGAGCGCGCCCTCGAGCGCTACCGCCCCGGCGCCGTCGACATCGAGCTCGAGATCGTCAAGCTCGACGAGGAGGCCGGGGACCTGGATGCCGCGCTCGAGCGCGCGATGAAGATCACCGACCTCGATCCGAGCCAGCTCGAGGCCTGGGCCCAGGCGGGCCAGATACAGACGCGCATTTCCGAAGACCGTCTGGCCGAGCTCGAGCGGGGATTCGACGCCAGCCTCTCCGATGCCGAAGCCGCGCGCGCCCTGGGCTATGCACGGCGCGCGGCGGGCATGGACTTCGACGATCCGCTGCGCGTCTCGCAGCTGACGGGATTGCGCTCGTTGTTCACGCCGCCCGATCGCGGCGATTCGCTGCGCACGCTTTCGCTGCTCGACCAGGCCACCGAGGCCAGCTCGCACGCTCGCGAGGCCCTGGTGAAATCCTTCGCGGGCCCCCTGGAGCGCAGCGCCGTCCGCTCCTACCTCGATCTCCTGGAGCGCTCGGGCCGCGTGCAGGATGCAATCGATTTCGGCCTCGCGGTCGCGCCTCAGCGCGCGGTCAACTCCTCGCCCGATTTCATGCAGCGCCTGGCGCGCGTCCTGATCGACGCCGACCGGCCCGGGCAGGCCGACGAAGCGATCACTCTGCACTTCAACCAGGCATCCCAGGGCGGCCAGCGGTTCTACGACACCTGGTGTGAAGCCCTGTACAAATCGAAGCGCTGGCAGCAGCTGCAGGACAAGGGCGGCATCCTGTATCGCGCCGGCGACGAACACTATCGATCGCTCGCGGCTTTCTACATGGGCATGGCGCGCGCGCGGAGCAAGAACCTCGCGGGAGCGTCCAATGCGCTCGACTACTACACGCGCAGCGAGCCGGTCGCGCCCGTCGAGCCTTTCCCTGGCGCCCTAGCCCTCGCCTGGCGGGTCAAGGCGGAGAGCTGGCGCTCGCAAGGGCAGATCGCCAAGGAACGCGTGGCGCTGACCCAGGCCGTGACCCTCGCCCCGGACGCGGACGGCGAAGCCTGGTTGCGCATGTTCCAGATCCTGCAGGAAGTCGAGCCCGGCGCTCTCAGCCAGGCCGAGGACGCCTTGACGCGCGGACTCTGCCTGCTGCCCCGGCGCACGAACGAGCTTCTGCCGACCTGGCTCGACCTCGGGCGCAAGCGCATGCGCGCCTCGGGCGTCGAGCTCGAGCTGCTGCTCAAGGACCAGCGCCGCACGGGCTACGTCGGTCCTTCTCCCAAGGCCGGGCCCTTCGAGCTGTTCCGCTTCGGAGAGATGCACCGCGACGCGAAGGAGCCTGCCGCCGCGGCTGCCTGCGCGCGCCGACTGCTGGTCGCCTACCCGGGATTCCTTCCGGCGATGGACATCCTCGGCGACGCCCTGCGCGACATGGGCGAATGGCCCGCCGCCGCCGAGATCTGGATCGATCGCCTGCGCCGCGATCCCACCGACCAGTTCGCGCTGCGGCGCATGGCGCGCCTGCCCGCGGGAACCTTGACGGCCGCGCAGCTGATCGAGCTGATGCAGCTCGACCCGGAGAACACGGGCCGCCTCGAGGTGGCGCGCACGCTCAAGGCCGAGGGCCGCTCGCAGGAGGCGCTTTCGGGCCTGGTCTCGCTGCCTCTCGAGCCGCTGGGCGACGACGGAGTGATCCTCGCCAGCGAGCTCCTGATCGACGTCGACAAGCAGGAGGAAGCCCTGACGATGCTCGAGCGCTTGAAGCCCGCGCGCCGTCTGAGCTCGCGCGCCTTCGAGCTGCAGCTCGATGCAGCGCGCCTCTCGGGCAACGAAGATCGCCTGCTCGAGATCATCGCCGAGCTGCCCGCCAGCTCGAAGCTCGACGCGCCGGCGATGATCCAGCGCGTCGACGGGATGCTGGCGCGCGGCCAGATCGCAGCGGCGCGCGCCCTGCTGCACCTTTTGGATTCGCGCGAGGAGACGCGCACGCTCGACGTCCTGCTGCGGCTGGCGAGCGTCGCCCTGCTCGACCACGACGCGGCCGCGGTCACCGACCAGCTCGACCGCGCCGAGGCTTTCGACACGCGCGGCGCCGTGGCCTTCGGACGCGTGCTCGCGGCCTTGGAGAGCCGCGTCTACACCCGGCTGCCGATCTACGTGCGCGCCCTGTACGACACGCCGTTCCAGGCCACGCGGCTGCAGGCGGCGATCCTGTCGATCCTCGACGAGCGCCTCGACGAAGCGCGCCGCACGATCGCCGACGCGCGCCGCCAGTTCCCCAAGGACCCGCAGTGGGCGATGCTCGAGGCCTCGGTCGAGATCCTGGGCGGCCAGATTCCGGACCTGAGCAGGCTGGTCGACGATCTCACGCGCGAGGAGACGATGTTCATGCTGCGCGGCGGCGATCGCCAGCGCGATCCGAGGCGCCTGTTCGCGCACCTCATGGCCATCGACAGCCCCGAGTGGCGGCTGTGGGCGGTGGTCGACTTCTCCAAGCTCAAGCCCACCACGCCGGGCTCGCTGTGGGCGACGTTCGAAGCGGGTCGCGGCTTGGCCGCGGCGAAGATGCCCCAGGACGCGGAGCGCGCCTGGCGCATCCTGCTGCGCTCCTGGCCGACCTTCGAGCCCGCCTGGGACGCGCTGGCCGAAGTCAGGCTCGAGCGCGTCAAGCGCTTCGACCACGTCGACATGGTCCGGCTGCGAGCCGATCGACGCCGCGCCGTCGGGCCGCGTCCCGGTGAAGAGGCCGAGGAACTCTTGACCGAGGCCTGGTCCCAGGAGCTCGCGGGCAACCTGGGAGCCGCCCTCGACAGCGTGCGAGCTTCCGTCGTGCGCGATCCCGACCTGGCGCCGGCCTGGTTCAAGCTCGGTCAGCTCTCGCACCGCGTTCCGAGCTGGAATGAATCCCTCGACGCCCTGCGCCACGCGGTGCGCTCCGCGGACGTGGTCTCGGACTCGCCGATCGTCGAGGAATTCATCGCGGTGCTGCGCGACGCGCGAGCCGCGGATCCGGCCCACGTGTCCGCGACGCTGGTGCGCTCGGAGCTTGCGGACCTCTCGCTGCGCTTCCCCGAGGATCCCGCCGTGGCCCTGGCCCAGGCGCGCGCCGAGCTCGATCAAGAGGACATCACCCCCGCCGTGCGCGTCGCTCGCGCCTACGACCGGCTCGATCGATTCGCGGGCCATCTCGACGAGCTGGCGGCGAGCCGCGCGGCGCTGAAGGCGGCGCGTGCCCTGGACGAGAAACCCTCGGGCGACGACGCAGCGCGCATCGATCCAGGCGCGGCGCGCGACGACGACTCGGATCCGGCCGCCGCGCGCACCAGCGCCGCCAGGCTCGAGCGTCCGTCGCTGGACAGCCTGCGCGCGGGCGCGACGGGAGCGTGGAAGGATTTCTACCAGTCGCTCGAGCCTGCGCGGGCGGAAGCCCTGGTTCGCGACGAGCTCGGCCGCCGTCCGGGCAGTCTCGAGCTGTGGCGCATGCTCGGCGAGACCCTGGTCGCGCAGGATCGGCGCGGCGAGGCGATCCAGCTCTACGAGCTGGTGACGCGCATGGTGCCCGACGGCAAGACGCAGCGCGCCCTGGCCAAACTCTACGCCGACGCCGGAGCGGATCCCGCCCGCGTCGATTCCGCGATCGCGGCCGTGGTCAAGCTCGAGGCGCGCAAATCGCCCGACCTCGATCTCATGTACACCCTGGCGAAGTCGCTGACCGGTTCTCAAGCCGGCCAGTCGCGCGGCCTGTTGATCCTGGCCAGCCTGTGGCAGCAGCGGCAGTCGGCGATCGGCCGCATCAGGGACATCGACATCGGCCAGCTCTACGCCACGACCCTGGTGCAGCGCGCGGATCCCGCGGACCGCCAGCTCGCGACCAGTCTCCTGCAGGAAGTCTCCGCGGCGATCACCAACGACCGCGCGCGCAAGAACCTGGTCGACGCCCTGGCCCTGCTCGCGGCGCAGATCCCGGCGCGCACGCGCTGACTCACTTTTTCTCGAGCTGACCTTCGGCTTCGAGCACTTCGCGCAGCGAGCCGAAGCGGAAGCTCGCGAGCAGCTCCTCGAGCCGCGGCAGGGTGCGATCGAGGTTCATGTAATGCCGCCAGCGTTTCAGCGCGGGCGCCGGGCAGCGCGGCTGGTCGGGATCGAACTCCCAGGGATGCAAGTACAAGGACGCGGGCTTGCTCCGCGACTCCAGCGAGCGCACCGCGGCGCGCGTGATCCGACCCGGCAGGAGACGGAAGTATCCCCCGCCGCCGACCGGCAGATTCCTGCCCAGGAAGGGCCAGGTCGAGACCGGGAATTCGACCACCGATCCGCCCGCGGCCTCGACGCGCGAGATGCCGGGCTCGAAATCGGGCACGCCGTAGACCGGATGGCGCACGGGGTGCACGCTCGAATCGTAGCGGTAGCCGCGCTCGACCAGCACGTCGAAGGCCCACCAGGTCTTGCGCGTCAGCGTGAACGTGGAAGCGCGGAATCCGATCGGCGGCGGGGCTCCGGCGGCGGCCAGGGCCCGCTCGGTGCGCGCCAGGTCTTCGACCAGCTCCGCGCGGTTCATGTCCCACAGGAACAGGTGCTCGTAGCCATGGCTCGCGACCTCGTGGCCGGCTTCGAGCACGCGCTGCACGTACTGCGGATGGCGCTCGGCGATCCAGCCCAGGAAGAAGAAGGTCGCGTGGGCCCCGCGGCGCTCCAGGGCGGCGAGGATGCGATCCATGCCGATCGCAAGGCGCGAGGGCACGCTGTCCCAGTCGTCGCGCGCGAAGTGTCCGCGCAGATTCGCGACCTGGAAGAACTCTTCCACGTCGAAGGAGATCCCGTGCAGCCGGCCCTGGTTCACCACGCGGATTCTCCTTGAGCGCGCATGGCCTCGATCTCGCGCACGACGCGCGCCGCGTTGCCGCGCCAGGTCAGGTCGCGCTGCTCGATCGTCGCGCGCGCGGCGCGGCCCAGGCGCTCGCGCAAGTCCGGGTCGCCGGCCAGGCGCGCAAGGGCCGCCTGCAGAGCCGCTCCGTCGTTGGCGGGCACCAGCCATGCGTTTTCCGCGTGGGTGAGCACCTCGCGCAGATTCGGTTGGTCGGGGGCGACGATGGCCAGGCCCGCGGCCATGTACTCGTGCAGCTTGAGCGGCGAGGCGTAGGGATTGATCGCCGGGACCAGCGCGATGTCAAAAGCCGGCAGGAGCGCCGGGATCGCCGCGTGGGGGCGGGTGCCCGCGAAATGCACCCGCGCTTCGACACCCCGCTCGCGCGCGCGCGCGCGCAGCGAAGCCTCGGCCGGGCCCTCGCCGATCAGACACAGGCGCGCGCCTTCGATCGAGGCCAGGGCGTCGATCACGAGATCCAGCCGGTGCCAATCGCGGTAGTAACCGACGAAGCCGAGCACCAGGCCCGACTCCTCGAGGCCCAGATCGGCGCGCGCGCGCGCTCGGGCGAGGGCGCGATCGCCGTACTCGAAGAGCTCGAGGTGCACGCCGTTGGGCGTGACGAACATGCGCCGGCGCTCGACTCCGAGCTCGGCCAGCATGTCGGCCAGGACGGCGCTGACCACGCAGACGCGCGTGGCTTCGCAGAAGATGAAGCGCTCCATCTTGTCCGCGGTGCGCGCGAAGGACAGGCCGCGGGTGCGCGAGAGCTCGGCGACCATCGGCGAGTTGACTTCGAGGACGATCGGCACTTTCGCGCGGCGCGCGGCGATCACGCCGGCGGCGTTTCCGAAAGCGTAGCGCTCGTAGAGAAAATCCGGCCGCTCGCGATCGAGGGCCTGGTACAGGCGCGGCCGCGCGTAAGCGGTGTACGAATACTCTGCCAGCTCGCGCGCGAAGCGCGGCAGGTGCGCGAGGGCGCTCCACGCCGAGCGCTTGGGCGCAGCGGCCGGCGTTCCCGGAGTCGCGACCGGCGCGCCGCGCTTCACCAGGCTGAACTCGACCACCTCGTGGCCGAGCTCGCGCCAGGCGCTCTGCAGCGAGCGGATGTGCACGGCCTGGCCGTCCTCCGCCTGGGTGCGATGGTGGTAGAGGATTTTCACGCAGAGGGTTTTCCCGCGCGCACCCGCTCCAGGCAACGCTCGAGGGCCGAAAGACTGTTGTCCCAGGAAAGTTCGGCCACCTGGGCCCGACAGCGCGCGGGCGCCGGCGGGTTCGCGAGCATCGCCGACAGGGCTCGCGCGATCGCCTCGCCGTCGCGCGACGTCACCAGCGCGCCCTCGAAGCCCTCGAGCAGCTCGCCGGTGCCGCCGGCGGCCGTCGCGACGACGGGTCGACCCGAAGCCAGGGCCTCGATCACGACATTGGGCCGCCCTTCGCGCGAGCTGGTGAGCAGCAGCACATCGGCGGCGGCGTACCACCAGCGCAGCGATTCAGGAGCCTGAGCGCCGAAGAATTGAACGCGTGAGCCGAGGTTCAAATCTCGCGCGCGGCTCTGCAACGCTCGCTCCAGTGGACCGCTGCCGACGAAGGCGAGTCGCGCGGTGGAAGGACTGGTCTTCGCGAAGCTCTCGAGCGCGAGCAGCGGATCCTTGCGCGGAATCAAATGGCCGACGACGAGCACCCACGGTCCCGCGGCGTCCAGTTTCAAGCGCGCGCGAGCCTCGAGCTTGTCGCGCGGCTGGAATTCCTCGAAGTCGACGCCGTTGGGGATCAGGACGCCGCGGCCCGGCGCTCCGGCGAGGCGATCCATCGCTCGCACGAGATCCAGCGAAACGGCGCACCAGTGACCGCCGCGTCGCAGGGCAGCGCCGAGCTCGTCGGCGAGGTCGCTGGTCTCTGCAACCTGCAGCACGTCGCTGCCGCGGCCGTTGACGAGCACGGGAATCCCCGCCGCGCACAGATCGGGAACGCTGGCCGCCGCGGGCCAGGCGTAGTCGAGCACGACGACGTCCGGATCGCCCTGGGCGCGCAGCGTCGCGACGCCGGCGCGCGCGAAGGCGCGGGCATTGGCCAGGGCCCGGCCAGGAACGTGGGCGTAGCGCGGACGGCGGATCGCGATCCCCTCGCGCGCTTCCGAGTCCGGCGTGCGCGCGATCGCGCGCCAGTGCGGCTTGCCGAACAGGGCGCCGAGGAAAGCGAGGGGCGCGTGGGGCAAGGGATGGGCGACTCGCACCTCGTGGCCGCGCTGGACCATGCGGCTCCAGCGCCGCTCGGCGAAAATTCCTTCGTGCGGCAGCACGGAGCTCGGGTACAGCGAGGTCAAGACGCCGATCCTCACGCACCGACTCCGGCGGCGGAGTGGGCGCGGCGCCAGTGCTCGAGCACCAGCAGGCTCCACAGGAGCCGCGAGTGGTCGCGCGCGCCAGACAGGTGCTCGGCATGGCGCGCCAGGAGCACGCCGCGATCGAACCATTCGCCGGGCAGGGCCTGCAGCGCGTCGCGCGTCGAAGCCGCGAGCGGGCCGCGGATCCAGGCCGCCAGCGGTGTGTCGAAGCCGCGTTTCTTGCCGTCGAGGATCTCGCTCGCAAGCCGCGGCCGCATCGCGCGCCGCAGTGCGTGCTTCCCGCGCTGCCCGTGGACTTTTTCGCTCGCCGGCAGCGGGGCGAAGCGCTCGACGAAGCGGTGGTCGAGCATCGGCGGCCGCACTTCGAGGCTGACGGCCATCGCGGCGCGGTCGACCTTGGTCAGGATCTGATCGGGCAGGTAGGTGTGGAAGTCCGCGTACTGCGCGCGGTACAGGGCGTCGTCGACGTTCGGCCGGCGGTAGTGCTGCTCGAAGGCGCGGAAAGGATCGCAATCGGCGAGCGAGCGGCCCAGCTCGGGCGCGAGCAGCGCCAGCGCCTCGTCGCGCGAGAGCTGCGACACGCTGTGGTAGTAAGCCCGCGCGGGATCGCGGCCCAGGTTGGCCAGGAAAGTCTTCGCGCGCAGCGGCCGCGGTGCCCAGTCGAGCTTCGGATAGATGCCGCCGAGGACGCGCGCCGCGCTCCTCCCGCTCGCGCCCAGGCGCGCGCGCACGCGATTCTCCGCGCGGTCGTGGACGTAGCGGCGGTAGCCCGCGAAGGTTTCGTCGCCTCCGTCGCCGGACAGGGCGACGGTGACGTGCTCGCGCGCCATCTTCGACACGAGGAAGGTCGGCAGCGTCGATGGATCCGCGAGCGGCTCGTCGAACACCCACGGCAAGGTGTCGACCACCAGCAGCGGATCGGGCTCGAGCACGCGCGTGTGGTGCCTCGCGCCCAGGCGCGCGGCGCTGCGCTGAGCGATGTCGAGCTCGTCGTGGGTCTTCTCCGCGAAACCGACGCTGCAGGCGATCAAGGGATCGACGCCCTGGCGCGCCATGGAGTCGACCACCGCGTTGGAATCGATGCCGCCCGAGAGGAAAGCGCCGAGCGGCACGTCGCTCTGCAGATGGTCGCGGACCACGCGGTCGAGCCATTCGCGGATCTCCACGTCGCGCTGCTCGTCGCTCGCGGGTTCGCGCAGTGCGTCCAAGGGCATGTCCCAGTATTTCTCGAGCCGCGGAGTGCCGCCGGGCTCGAAGGAAAGCGTGTGACCGGGCGGCAAACGCTCGATCCCCGCCCAGGCGGAATGTTCTCCGCCGACGTAGCCCTGCATCAGGTACTCGAGCAGTGCTTCGCGACGCAGCGTGCGGCCAACTTCCCCCATCGCCAGGATGGCCTTGGGCTCGCTGGCCCAGGCGAGACCCTTCGGCGTGCGCGCCCAGTACAGCGGCTTGATGCCCAATCGATCGCGTCCGAGCAGCACTCTCGGCCGCGCGGCGTCGCGGTTGTCCATCAGCGCGAAGGCGAACATGCCGACCAGCCGCTCGACCGCCTTGTCGCCCTCCTCCTCGTAGAGGTGGACGAAGACTTCGACGTCGGACGCCGTCCTGAAGCGATGCCCGCGCGCGACGAGCTCGGCGTGCAGCTCGCGGTAGTTGTAGATCTCGCCGTTGAGCACGATCGCCACGTCGCCGTCCTCGTTGAGGATCGGCTGGTGGCCGCCGGCGACGTCGACGATCGCGAGGCGGCGGAACGCGATGGCCAGCGGCCCGCGCACGTGCACGCCTTCGTCGTCGGGTCCGCGCAGCCTCAAGGTGCGCGCGGCGTGCAGCATCAGCTCGCGGTCGGGGGACGACCGCCGATCATCGAGCGCGAGCCCACAGAGTCCGCACATGGTCCTGGCCGCGCGCTCAGGCGCCGCCTTGAATCGCGGGACGTCCCGGGCCCATCCGCCCGAAGCGCTTCGCGAAACCGCGCTCCTCCACCGGCCGCAACTCACCCAGTCCAGGCCCCATGCGCCGCGGATAGGCGGTGGTGTCCTCCATCTCGCGGTCGGCGATGTACTCGAAAGCGATCACCAGCGCGATCCAGTGGTAAGCCAGGTCGAAGTGGGCGCGGTTCAAGAAGGTCGAGCCGACGATGAACGCGACCCAGGTGGCCTCGAACATCACGGCGTAATTGGTGATCCAGCTGGTGAAGTATCGCTGTCGCGCCTTGCGCTGGATGCGCCACAAGCCGACCAGGGTCAGGACCATCATCAAGAGATAGGTGCCGAGCGCCAGGGTGCCGCACTCGGCCCAGATCTGCAGATAGCTGTTGTGCGCGACGCGCACGCCCTCGTTCTTCTCGCCCGATTTGTACGTGGCGTAGTTGCGCATGAACAAGGTCAGGCCGACCCCGAACACGGGATTGGCCTCGGCCATGTTGATCGCGGTCCGCCAGGCGGCGAGACGCCCCATCGCCGAGCCGTCGGCCTCGTAATTCTGGATCGACTCGACGCGCTCGATGTAGGACTTCGGCGCGACGAGCAGGGCGCACAGGATCACCAGGGCGCCGATCGAGAATCCCGCGACACGATTCCTCGAGCGCCAGACGAGCACCGAGAAGGCCGCGGCCATGGCCAGGAAGCCGCCGCGCGAGTGGGTCATCATGACGGTCAACACCGTCAAGGGCGTGATGAAGTACAGGACGCCGCGGCGCAGGGTCTTGTTCGCTTCGGAGCGGCCGATCAGGAACAGCATCGGCAAGGACATGACCATCGCCAGGGCGAAGTCGTTGTTGTCCGCGAGCATCCCGCCGGGGCCGACCAGGATTTCCGCGCGCATGCCGGACAGCACGCCGACCAGGCCGTCCTTGACTCCGTAGAAACCCAGGGACAGGGCGATCACCCACAGGATCACGCGCAACTGCGCCGCGGTCTGGACCACCGCGGTCGTGAACAGGGCGACGGCGATGATCTTCGTGAACTCGACCCAGCGATCGACCTGAGTCGCGGTCCACATGTTCGCGATCAGGATCCCGATGGTCACCAGGACCACCAGGGTCATCATGAGATAGCAGCGGAAATTGCGCCGGAACCACAGCTCGGGCCGCAGGGCCGAGTAGCCGAGCATGGTCACGATCGCGATCAGGAAGGACCAGCGCTGCTCGCGCGCGAAACCCCAGCACAGGTCCTGGGTGCGCATGTACGCGAGCCAGGAAAAGGTCAACAGGCCGATGAACGGGCGCCGATAGCAGATCGGCACCAGCGAGAGCATGATGATCGCGAAAATGACGTCGCGCATTGGCTAGCTCTGAAGGCGCGGCGATCCGCTCGCGCTCAGCGCGCGCAGGCGCGACGGGGCCGGCCTACGGACGGAACCACTTGCGCACATCGTCGATGAGCTGGGTGAGCCCGGGGCCGAGCAGGCGCGGGCTGTCGTGCTGCCAGGCCCAGGTGATCCACAGGATCGCGCTCACGATCACGGCGCTCGAGCCGGCGATCATCGCGTGGCGGATCAGGTTGCGCCGCTTCTGCTCGCGGGTCATGATCAGGTTGACGGCCCCGAGCACCGGGACAGCGATTCCGCGGGTCAGGTCGGGGATGCCCTTGAAGCCGTTGCGCAGGAACTCGCCGGCCACCGCGGAGCCGATGCCGACCGCCAGTCCCAGGAAGGCCGAGATCGCGATGAACACAGGCACGTTGGGCGCGGTCGGGATGTCCGAGGCCTTGGCGGCTTCGATCAGCTCAAAGGGATTGGCCTGAGGGCCTTCGAGAATCGTGACCCGTGTGCACTCCTCCATCCAGCGGGTTTCGGTGATCCGGAAGTTCTCGTCGGCGCGCTGGACGTCAGCGGTCAAGTAGTTGAGCTGAGTGTAGACGTCCGCCCGCTGCTGGCTCTCCATGCGCAGCGTCGTGATCGAGCTGGCCAAGTTGCTCTTGGTGCTCGTCAGGCCGGCGATCTTCTGCTTCGAGTCCCGGATATCCTGCTCGAGCTGCGCGCGGACAGGATTGGGGACGAACTTCTGCGAGCGCGATTTCGTACCGCCGGTCTCCTCCCCCTTGAGGATAGCGATCTTGGCTTCGAGCTTGATGACGTCTTCGTCGATGAGCTGGTAGCGGCGATTCGGCGGTCGGTATTCCTTCTGCTTTTCCCGCTGGTCGCTGATCAGCATCTCCAGGTCGCGGATCTGCTTGTCCACGTCGTCGACGACCGGAGCCTTGGCGCCGTTGGTACCCGCCGCTTTGACGGCCGCGGCGGCCTCGCTCTCGAGGATCGATTCCGGCTCGTTGGCGAGCAGCGCCTCCGTGACCTCGAGCTTGGCCCGCTCCGCGTCGAGGTCCGTCTCCGCCTTCGCGAAGTCGATCTCGCTCTGGGTCAGACGTGAGTAGACCGGGTCCTCGCCGCGCGCCTGGCCCGAGTTGGGTGCGGGCTGGGTCGCCGACACTCCCTGGCGCTTGGCGAGGTCCGAGCGTGCCTTCTCGGCCTCCTTGTAGGCGTTGTAGTGCTCCTCTTTCAGGTCCTTGAGCACGTCGCGCGTGGCTCTAGCCTCCTCGCGCACCGCGGCGACCACGCCGTCGACGTAACGCTCACGCAGGGTGTTCACGAAGCGCTCGGCGCGCACGCCGTCGGCATCGGTGTAGGAGACGTTGATGTAGTTCGACCCGCCGATGCCCTTGCCCGGCGCCTTGACTTGCACGGTCAGGTTGCTGATCACGCGCTTGACGTAGTCGACCTTTTCCTTCTCGGTGAGACCGACGAAGTCCGACCATTCCTGCGACTCGATGACCGAGCGGACCAGCGGCTCGGCCTTCATGTCGTTCTGCGCCGAGCCGGCGTCGCGTTGGATCGTGCTCCCCGTGCCGACCATCCCGACTTCGGGCAGCTTGATGACCGTCATGACCAGGTAGGTCTTGGGCATCAGCTCCGCGATCATCACGCCCAGCGCCGTGATGAAGGCGAAGGGCAGGAGGATGTTCCACAACCGGCGCCGGATGAGGGCGCCGAATTCGGAGACGGGACTGGAGGATTGGCTTTGCAGGGCCACGGAGTGAGTGTGTTGTGTGGACCTAGAAGACCGTGCCGCCGCCGCGGCGATTGTTGCCGCGCCCGCCGTAGCCGAAGATGAACAGCGATCCGCGCAGGTCGTTGAGCACCTGCGTGATCGGGAAGATCATCGCGGAAAGGAAGTAGCCGAACTCCGCGACCATGGTCGGCGGGACGTAGACGATGTCGCGCTCCTGGATGTGGATGTTCGACGTCGAGTCGTGCTGGAACATGTCGTCGATGTTCACGAAGATCGAGAAGCCGTCGCGCGGATCGGGACGGATCACCTGCACGCGTCCGAGGTTGGCCGTGCGCGCATCGGGTTGCGCGGACATCACGGCCTCGAAGACGGTCAGGTCGCCCTTGAACGGCTGCGCGCCCTGCGCGCCGACTTCGCCGAAGATGAAGTACACCTTGCCCTTGGTGTGGATCTTCACCTTGACGTCGAGCTTGGTGTAGTACGGCGAGTACTTCTCGAGCAGGTAGGCTTCGAGCTCGCTGCGCGTCTGTCCGGCGACGAACACCGCGCCGAGCTCCGGCAACACCACCGTGCCGTCGATGTCGACGACCAGGCCCGTCAGCGTCAATTCATCCGGGTGGTAGCTGTCGGTGATCTCGAGCGTGTCGTCGATCGTGATGTAGTTGTCCTCTTCCGGATTCCCCGTGTAGCGGTTGCCGAAACCCTCCTGATTCAGGTACTGCAACAGTCGCTTGTCCGGTGACGTGCTGGAGCATCCGCCGAGGCAGACGACCATGCACGCAAGCAGTACGAGCGCGACGGAGAGCTTCGTGCGATAAAGCGTAGAGGTCATGGGGACAGAAGGGGATGAGGGGACTCCAAGAGCGCTCTGGAGCCCGCCGCGGGCGCTCCTAGGATCGGTCAGATCACGCAGCAGGTTGATAGTTCGGTCAAGAACCGTATTGCCGGGCGTAGTAGTCCCGGTAAGCACCGTTCCTAACTCTTTGTAGCCACTCACCTTGCGATTGATACCAGCGGACGGTCAGCGGCAGTGCCACCTCGAAGGTGAGACGCGGACGCCAGCCGAGCTCGCGCTCGATCTTGCCCGCGTCGATGGCGTAGCGGCGGTCGTGACCCGGCCTGTCCTTGACGTAGCGGATCAGGCTCTCGGGCTTGCCGAGCTCGCGCAGCACGCGGCGCACGATCTCGAGATTCGGGAACTCGTTGTGGCCGCCGATGTTGTAGACCTCGCCGATCCGGCCGCGCTCGAGCACGGCGAGGATCGCTTCGCAATGGTCCTCGACGTACAGCCAGTCGCGCACGTTCATGCCGTCGCCGTAGACCGGCACCTGCTTGTCCTCGCTCGCGTTGGCGATCATCAGCGGGATCAGCTTCTCGGGAAACTGGTAAGGCCCGTAGTTGTTCGAGCAGCGCGTGGTCAGCGCCGGGAAGCCGTGGGTGTGCACGGCGGCGCGCACCAGCATGTCACTCGCCGCCTTGCTCGCCGAGTAGGGCGAGTTGGGCTCGAGCGGAGTCGTCTCCGTGAAGAAACCCTGCTCCCCCAGCGAGCCGTAGACCTCGTCGGTCGAGACGTGCACGAAGCGCGCGACCTTGCGCGCGCGGGATTGATCGAGCAGCACCTGGGTGCCGAGCACGTTGGTCTCGACGAAGGGCAGGCCGGATTCGATCGAGCGGTCGACGTGACTCTCGGCCGCGAAGTGCACCACGGAAACGGCATCCGACTTGCAGGCGTCGAAGGCGCGCGCCACGTCGCCTGGTCGGCGGATGTCGCCGTGGACGAAGGTGTAGTTCGGAAGCTTCTCGATCTCGGTCAGATTCTCGAGGTTGCCCGCGTAGGTCAGCGCGTCGAGGTTGACCACCTGCCAGTCCTTGCGCGTGCGCGCGAGCAGGTGGATGAAGTTCGAGCCGATGAAGCCGGCGCCGCCGGTGACGAGGACGGAAGAGCTCATAGAGGTTCGAGCGCGAGGTAAGCGGTGAGTGCCTCGCGCCACTGGCCGAGCGAGCGGCCGCGCAGGCGGGTGAGTTTGCTCGAATCGAGCACGGAATACGCAGGTCGTTTCGCAGGCCGCGGGAATTCGCTGGTGGCGCAGGGCTCGAGGACCACCGAGCGCAGCTCGAGCTCGTCGAGGATCGCGCGTGTGAACTCGAACCAGGAACATTCGCCCTCGCAGGCGGCGTGGTAGAGGCCGGGCTCGCCGCGCTGCGTGAGATCCCACAGGGCCGGCGACAGGGCGAGAGTGGTCGTCGGCGATCCGCGCTGGTCGTCGACTACCTTGAGCCGGCCTTTTTCGCGCGCGGCATTCGCGATCGTGCGCGGGAAGTGCTTGCCGCGCGGACCGTAGAGCCACTGGGTGCGCGCGATCAGCGTGCCCTGCGCGTGCTCCGCGAAGGCCGCGCGCTCGCCTTCGAGCTTGGTCGCGCCGTACACCGACAAGGGCCGCGTCGCATCGTCCTCGCGGTAAGGCCGCGCGCTCTCGCCGTCGAACACGAAGTCGGTCGAGACCGCCACGAGCCGCGCGCCCTCGAGCGCGCAGCGCCTCGCGAGCACGGCGCTGGCCTCGACATTGGCGCGGCGCGCGAGCGCGGCGTTGGTCTCGGCCAGGTCGACGGCGGTGTAGGCCGCGGTGTGGATCACCGCGTCGAAGGGACCATGGTCTTTCCACAGCTCGGCGACGCGCGCTTCGTCCGCAAGGTCGACGCCCGGAGCGGCGAGACTCGCCTGCGCCATGAGATCGGTCCCGACCAGGAGCGCGTCGCGCGGAGCATCGGCGAAGAGCTGCTGGCCCAGCATGCCGGCGGCACCGGTGATCAGGATCCGACGCGGGGCTCGAGTCACGGAGGTCGCGTCGCTTTCAGCGCGTCGCGGGAACGTCCATCAGGTTCGCGCCGCCTTCCTTGACCAGCGTGCTCGCGCGGTGCAGCGATTCGAAGGTGCCTGCGTCGGTCCACCAGCCGGGCAGCACCTCGTAGCTCATCGATCCGTCCTGGATGAACCAGTTGTTGACGTCGGTGATCTCGAGCTCGCCGCGGTCGGAGGGCTTGAGCGTCTTGATGATCTGGAACACGCGCGGGTCGTAGAGGTAGATGCCGATCACCGCCAGATTGGATTTCGGCGCCTTGGGCTTCTCCACGATCCCGATCACCTTGCCGCCCTGGATCTCGGCCACGCCGAAGCGCTCCGGATCGTGGACCTCGCGCAGGATGATCTTCGCCCCGCGGCCCTGGGCGCGGAAATCGGCGACGGCCTTGGCCACGTTGTACTGGATGATGTTGTCCCCGAGGATCACGCACAGGCTGTCGCCGCTGGCCCAGTGCTCCGCGAGCCCCAGGGCCTCGGCGATGCCGCCCTCGCCCTGCTGGTAGGTGTAGTTGAGGTGCTTGAGCCCGAAATCCGCGCCATTGCCGAGCAGCGACAGGAAATCGCCCGACTTGCGCCCGCCAGTGACGATCATGATGTCGGTGATCCCGGCGTTCACCATCGCCTGGATCGGGTAGTAGATCATCGGCCGGTCGTACACCGGCAGCAGGTGCTTGTTGGTGATCTTGGTCAGCGGGTACAGCCGGCTGCCGAGACCTCCGGCGAGAATCACGCCTTTCATGGGCAGAGTGTGGGGGTGGTGGGATCGCGCGGAAGAGGGCGTCGGATGTCGAGCAGAGCAGTGTATCCCGGACACTGCGGCGGCGGCAACGAGTCGTGAGGACGCTCGGTCGATTCAGCGCTGGCGGAACCAGGCGACGTAGCGGCGCAAGCCCTCGGCCACGCTGGTGCTCGGAGCGTAGCCCAGCCTTTCTCTCGCCTTGGAGATGTCGGCGTAGGTGACCAGCACGTCCCCCGGTTGCAGCGGCTGGCGGTCGAGGAGCGGCTGCTTGCCCAGGGCTTCGCCGATCAGCTGCACGAGCTCGCTCAGCGTCGTGGTAGCCGACTCGCCGAGGTTGTAGATCTCGTAGCCCGCGCAGCGGTCGAGCGAGCGCACCACGCCGTCGACGATGTCGTCGATGTAGGTGTAATCGCGGCGCGTCGAGCCGTCGCCGAAGAACGGGATCTTGCGGTCGGCCATGATCGAAGCGGTGAACTTCGCGATCGCCATCTCGGGCCGCTGGCGAGGTCCGTAGACCGTGAAGAAGCGCAGGCAGGAGGTCGGAATCCCGTAGAGGTGGTGGTAGGTGTAGGCGAGCAGCTCCCCCGCCCTTTTGGTCGCCGCGTAGGGCGACACGGGATGGTGGATGTCGTCGTCCTCGCGGAACGGGACTTTCTCGTTGCTGCCGTAGACGCTGGAGCTCGACGCGAACACGAAGCGCGTCTTCGGCCGCTGCTTCAATTCCTCGAGCAAGATCAGCGTGCCG